>VHCY01000010.1 GCA_016871595.1 Verrucomicrobiota bacterium | reverse complement strand
AGTTCGCGACCACGCCGGACTGGGTGCAGCGGCTGTCCTACGCCGGGCGCGTGCAGCTGCTGGCGGAGCAGCGCGGGACCGCGCCGATCCCGCTCCAGGCGCTGCGCATCGGCGACGTGGCGATCGGAACCTTTCCCTGCGAGACCTTCGCCGAGACCGGCCTGGAGTACCGCCGCCGCAGTCCCTTCCGCCGCTCGTTCATGGTCGAGCTGAACCACGGGTACTTCGGCTACCTGCCCCCGCCGCGGCACTTCGCGCTCGGCGGGTACGAGACCTGGCCGGGCACCAACCAACTCGAGCCCGGGGCAAGCGTGAAGATGCTCGACGCGCTGCTCGCGCTCACCGCCAGCCTGCAGCCGGCGACCGGGCAGCCTTGAAACCGCGGCCGCGCGCCGCCGCGGGAATCAGCCCACCTGCGGGTAGCTGCCGAGCCACTTCACCATCGGACAGAAGCGGCGCAGCTCCGCGATCGCGTCGCGCATCGCGGGGTCCTCGTAGTGCCCCGTGACGTCGAGGAAGAAGTAGTAATCCCACGGGCGCCGCTTGCTCGGGCGCGACTCGATCTTCGAGAGGTTGATCCCGCGTTCGGCCAGCGGCATCAGCATCCGCAGGAGGGCGCCGGAGTGCGACGCCGCCTCGTCGCCGAGGGACACCAGCAGGCTGGTGAGATCCTTGCCCGCGCCGGCCGAGCCGGAAGGTTGCCGGCCCAGCACGAAGAAGCGCGTGGTGTTGTCGGCCTTGTCCTGGATGTTCCGCACCAGCACCGGGACCCCGTAGTGCTCCGCCGCCAGTTCCCCCGCGACCGCCGCGGTGCCCGGCTCCGCCTTGGCGAGCTGCACCGCCCGGGACGTGCTGGGGGCATCCACCAGTTGCGCGTGGGGCAGGTGGCGCTGCAGCCAGTGGCGGCACTGCGCCAGCGCCTGATCCTTCGAGTACACGCGCGTCACCGCCTCCAGCGGCACGGTGGAGATGAGCGCGTGGTTGATCTCCATATAGACCTGCGCGACCACCTTGACGTCGCTCTCCACGAAGCTGTCGAGCACCTCGCGCACCGAGCCCTCGGTGGAGTTCTCGATCGGGATCACCGCGTAATCCGTCTCCCCCTTCTCGACCGCGGTGAAGATGTCCGCGACCGTGGCCATCGGGTGGTAGCCCACGCTGGCGCCGAACTTCCGCAGGGCGGCCGCGTGGGTATTGCTCGCCTCGGGGCCCAGGTAGGCGATGAGCAGCGGCTTCTCGAGGGCGATCGCCGCGGACATGATCTCGCGGTAGATCGCGCGCAGCGCCTCGTCGCGGATCGGCCCGCGGTTGCGGGCGGTCACCTTGCGCAGGACGGCGTCCTCGCGCTCCGCGACGTAGATCTGCCCGCCCGCGCTGCGCTTCACCTTGCCGATCTCCGCGGCGAGGGAGAGCCGGCGGTTCAGCAGCTCCACCAGCTGGTGGTCGAGCTGGTCGATCTGGTCGCGGATGGGGCCAAGGTCCATTTCAGGCGGAGGACGGGAGGGAAGGCGCGGGCGATTCCGCGGCGGGCTCCCCGGAGGCGGGCGCGGGGTCCTCGGCGGGGCGCGTCGGCAGCGGAGCCTCAAGCGGCAACTGCTCGTCGGGCAGGCCCATATCGAGGTCGCCGGGCGCCTTGGTGTTCTCGGATTTGCGCAGCCACTCGTCCATCTGCCGCGACGAGAGCACATCGGAGGCGGGCAGCTCGTCGAGGGACTTGATCCCCGTGAACTCGAGGAAATCGTCGGTCGTGCCGTACTGGATCGGCCGGCCGGGCGTGTCGGCGCGACCCACGATGTAGACGAGGTCCCGCTCCAGCAGCTTGTTCAACCCCGCCTCGGCGGACACCCCGCGGATGTTCTCGATCTCCGTGCGGGTGACAGGCTGCCGGTAGGCGATCACGGCGAGCGTCTCCAGGGCGGACGGGGTGAGCTTCACCGGGGGCGGCTCTTGGCGCAGGATTCGCACCCAGCGCGCGAAGCGGGGCTCGGTCACGAGCCGGTAGCCCGCGTTCCCCTCGATCAGCAGGAGGCCATCGCCCGCGGCGCGCAGCTGCGCCGCGATCGCGTCCATCGCCTCGCGGATCTGCGTGGCCGTGACGAGCGACGGAACATCCAAGTAGAGTTCGGGATCGCCGGCGGCAGGCTCGACCACCACCTCGGCGGCCTCCTCGGCCGCGGGGGCCGGGGCGGGCGCGGCCGGATCGCCGGCGGCGGGCTCCGCGGCCGCGGCCCGGTCGACGCCCGGCAGCAGCGGCTGCTCGTGGAACCGGGTGAAGGCGGCCTGGATGTCCTTGATCGCGAGCGGCTGGCTCGAGGACAGGAGCAGGGCCTGGAGAACTTTTGGGAGGTTGAACGCCATGCGCGGGCCGCCCGAGTGAGGGAGCCCCCCCCGGGGGCTGCAACCCGATTTTGCGCGCGACGCGGGCTTGTCGCGGCGGCCGCGGCCCCTTGTGCTCGCCGGATGCCCCGCCTCCTCCTCGCCTGCGCCGCCCTCGTCGCGGCCACCCCGTTGCTCCCCTCCCTGACCGCCGCCGAGAAGGCGGTCCCCTACGCGCAGATCCTCGGCCCGATCCGCCTCTGGACGGGCGCCGCGCCGGGCGCTACGGGGGAACGGCCCCAGGATATCCCGACCCTGACCCCGTACGCCCCCGCCGGACGGCCGGCCGGGGCGACGATGCTGATTCTCCCCGGCGGCGGCTACGGTGGCCTCGCCGAGCACGAGGGCACTGGCTACGCCGAGTTCCTCACGCGCCACGGCATCACCTGCTACGTCCTCAAGTACCGCCTCGGCTCCGCCGGATACCGCCACCCCGTGATGCTCCAGGACGCCGCGCGCGCGCTCCGAATGGTCCGCGCCTTCGCCCGCCGCGACGGGCTCGATCCGCGGCGCATCGGCGTGATCGGCTCCTCGGCCGGCGGCCACCTCGCGTCCACCCTCCTCACGCACTTTGACGCCGGCCGTGCGGACGACGCGGATCCGATCGAACGGGAGAGTTCACGCCCCGACCTTGGCATCCTCTGTTACCCCGTGATCTCGCTCCTCGAGTTCGCGCACGCCGGCTCCCGGCGCAACCTGCTGGGGGAGAACCCGGACCCGGCGCTGGTGCGCCACCTCTCCAACGAGCTGCAGGTCACCGCCGACACCCCGCCGTGCTTCCTCTGGCACACCGTCGAGGACAAGGGCGTGCCGGTCGAGAACTCGCTCCTCTTCGCGGGGGCCCTCCGCCGCGCCGGCGTGCCCTTCTCCCTCCACGTCTACGAGAAGGGCGCCCACGGCCTCGGCTTCGGCCGCCCGGACCGGCCCGCTCCGCCCTGGGGCGACCAGTTGCTCCACTGGTTCCGCGAACGCGCCTACCTGCCCTGAGCCCGGCGGGGACGGGCCCGCCGGCGCCGCGAAAGCTTGCCTTGCCTTCGGCCGGCGCGGTCCGCACGTTGGACCCTTTTCCACTTCGCCGCGCCGTTTATGAACCAGAGCATCCGCAACATCGCCATCATCGCCCACGTCGACCACGGGAAGACCACCCTCGTCGACAAGCTCCTCAAGGAGGGCGGCGTGTTCCGCGCCAACCAGCAGGTCGAGGAGCGCGCGATGGACTCGATGGACCTCGAGCGCGAGAAGGGCATCACGATCAAGGCGAAGAACACGTCCGTCCACTGGCAGGACAAGATCATCAACATCGTCGACACCCCGGGCCACGCCGACTTCGGCGGCGAGGTCGAGCGCGCGCTCCGGATGGTCGACGGCGTGCTCCTCGTGGTTGACGCCTACGACGGGCCCCAGGCGCAGACGCGGTTCGTGCTGCGCAAGGCCCTGCAGCACGGCCTGAAGGTCGTCATCGTCATCAACAAGATCGACCGCGACAACGCGGAGCCGGCCAAGATGTACGACAAGGTGCTGGAGCTGCTGATGGAGCTCAACGCGACCGAGGAGCAGTTCGACGCCCCGGTGGTTTACGGGTCCGGCCGGGATGGGTATATGATGTACAAGCTCGAGGACGAGCGGAAGAACATGACCCCGCTCTTCGAGACCATCCTCAACCACGTCCCGCCCCCGTTCGCCAAGCCGGATGACGCCTTCCATATGCTGGTGTCGAACATCGACTGGAGCGACTACGTGGGCCGCATCGCGATCGGCAAGATCCTGGGCGGCCGCGCCAACGTCGGCGACACCGTGTTCACGATCCGCCACTCGGACGGCAAGCGCATCCGCTCCAAGATCACCAAGGTCTTCGAGTACTCCGGCCTCGGCACCCAGGAGTCCACCGCCGGCGTCGCCGGCAACATCGTCGGGCTCTCCGGATTCGAGGACATCGACATCGGCGACACCCTCTCGGCCCAGGAGGAGGCCCACGCCCTGCCCTTCACCCAGATCGACCCGCCGACCCTCGAGATGCAGTTCTGCGTCAACGACGGCCCGCTGGTCGGCCAGGAGGGAAAGCTCGTGACCTCGCGCCAGCTGCGCGAACGGCTCTTCCGCGAACTCAAGACCAACGTCTCGATCAGCATCGAGGACAGCGACCGGGCCGGCGTCTACAACGTGAAGGCCCGCGGCGCGATGCAGGTCGCGGTGCTCGTGGAGACGATGCGGCGCGAGGGCTTTGAGCTCCTCGTCTCCCGCCCGACCGTGATCGAGAAGGTCGTCGACGGCCGCCGGATGGAGCCGTTCGAGACGGTCTGGATCGAGGTACCCGACGAGTGCGTCGGCGCCGTGATGCAGAACCTGGCCAACCGCAAGGGGCAGCTCACCAATATGGAGAAGCACCCCTACTCCACGATGATCGAGGCCACCATCACCACCCGCGGCCTCATCGGGATGGAGATCGACGTGGTCAATTTGACCAGCGGCCGCGGCGTGATGAGCCACCTGTTCAAGGAGTACGGCCCCTACGCGGGCGAGGTGCTCACCCGCCTCACCGGGACGCTCATCGCCACCGAGGCCGGCGAGACGACCAGCTACGCGCTGGTGATGTGCCAGGAGCGCGGCAAGCTCTTCGTCAGCCCCGGCGAGCAGGTGTACGAGGGGATGATCGTCGGCGAGAACCCGCGCAACGAGGACATCGCCGTGAACGCGGTCCGCGAGAAGAAGCTCACGAACTTCCGCTCCCAGGGCGAGGGCGTGGCCACCGGGCTGACCCCGGCGACCAAGCTCTCCCTGGAACGCGCGATCGAGTACATCGCCGCCGACGAGTTCGTCGAGGTGACGCCCAAGAGCCTCCGCCTCCGCAAGCGCATCCTCAAGGAAGTGGAGCGCCGGAAGGTCACCCGCGCCGCCAAGTCCGCGGAGTAAACTACCGCCCGGGGCGGTTCTGGTCGCCCGCCGGCGGCCCGGGCCGCCACTCCGCCGGCACCGGGAGCTCCGCGCGCGCACAGCACTCCAGCAGATCCGCCGCCAACGGGGCGGAGAACACGTGCGGGAACCCGGCCCGCGTGAGATCAATCCCGGCGCAATGGAGCGCCTGCCGCGGCAAACCCAGACGGGCCGCCAGCGCCGGCGTCCAGCCGGTCGTGATGAACTCCAGGTAAAGCCGCGCGTCCGGACCGTAGATCTTGTCCCCGAGGACGGACCGACCCAGCCACTGCGCGTGCGCCCGGATCTGATGCTTGCGCCCCGTCACGGGGATCACGCGGACCAGGCTGAGACTGCCATCGGGGCTGGAAGCGAGGGGCTGGAAGCGCGTCACCGCGGCCTTACCCTCCCCTTCCGCCACCACCGCGGACTTGGTGAACACCGGGCTGGCGAGATCGTCCCCGAGAGGCTGCTCGACGAGCGTTTCGGCCTCCAGTCGTCCCGTGAGGAGCGCGAGGTAGACCTTGCCGATCCGCCGTTCCTGCAACGCGGTCTGCAGGCGGCCCGCCGCCCGCGCGTCCTTGGCCACCACCACGAGGCCGCTGGTCTCCCGGTCCAGGCGGAACACGAGGTGCACCGTGGGCAGGCCCGTGAGCTCCCGCAGCGCGCCGACCAGGCTGGACCACGGTCCGGCCTTCGAGGGGTGACAGACCACGTCCCCGGGCTTGTCGACCACCAGCAACCGCTCGTCCTCGAACACGATCCAGCGTCGCAACTCCTCCGGCGCCACGATGCGCACCCTTTCCGTGGATTGCGGACGACGGGGCCACGCGCAGGCCCGGCCCGCCCAGCGGTCCGGAGGAATCTCCGCGCCGGGGGTCACGGCAACGCCGGCCCGGCCCGGCGCCGCAGGACGAGGCCGGCCACGCGGGCGGCGGCGGTGCGGGGCAGGCAGCTGCCCGCCCAGGTCAGCACCCGGTTGGGCAGGCCGGGCACGGCGTGAGGACGGTCCCGCGCCCACGCCCGCAAGGCGAAGCGCGCCACCTCCTCCGCGCCCATCGCCGCTCCCGGCAAACGGTCCAGGCCGGCGGCGTCGAAAAAGCCCGTGGCGGTGGTGCCGGGGCAGCAGGCGGTCACCCGCAGGCCGGACCCCCTCAGCTCCTCGCGCAACGCCAGGGACCAGCTGAGCAGGAAGGCCTTGCTCGCCCCGTAGGTCGCCGCGTACGGGGTCGGTTGATACGCGACGACCGAGGCCACGTTCAGGATGCCGCCCCCGCGGGCCCGCAGCACCGGCAGCAGCCGTCCGGTGAGGTCGACGACCGCGCGCACGTTCACGTCGATGATCGCCAGTTGCCGCGCGGGATCATCGCCCGGGAAGCGCCCGAAGGCGCCCAGCCCGGCGTTGTTCACCAGCAGCACCGGCCCGGCCGGCACGGTCTCCAGCCACCCGGTGACGGCGCCCGCCGCCCGCGCCAGCGCCGCGGGATCCGCGAGATCGCAGGGGACGTGGTGCGGCGGCGGCTTGAAATTGGCCCCGGTTTTTTCCGCGCAAGGACGCCGGGAGAGGTTGCAAACCGGGACCGCCGTGCCCAGAGTCCGCAGTAGACGAATGAAAGCTTCCCCCAGACCGGAGGAGCCTCCCGTGACGACCGCGGCCGCGAGATCAGTCAGGTTCGGGTCGTTTAGGGACATCGGTGAAAAGTGGATCAATTTCCGCGACTCCGGCCCCCGGCCGGCGGCCGCGCACACGAAACCAAACGCAGCACTATGAACAGCCAAAACCACCACGAAGTCATCGTCTCCGGCATTCATCTCGAGCTCACCCCCTCCCTCAAGGAATTCGTGCGCGAGAAGACGGCGCGATTGTTTCGTCACGACGAGCGGATCATCCGGATCCGGGTGGAACTCGCCTGCGACCGCAGCCCCGCCACCGGGATGCAGTTCACCGCCAAGGGACACATCCAGATCCACGGGCCCGATATGAACGCCGCCGTCGAGGCCGACGAGTGCCACAAGGCGGTCACGCTCCTGGTCGACAAGCTCGACCGGATGCTCCAGCGCCGCCACCAGCTCCTGCGGGTGAAGCGCAACCACCCGCACGCCACCGAGCTGGGCGTCGAGTTGCCCAAGGCCCACGCCTGAGGCCGTCCGCCCCGCAGGCGCCCCCCCGGCGCCTCCCCGGGGCGGCCCTCGAACATCCTGCATCCCGGGCCTTCCCGGCCCGGGATTTTTTAATGCCCATCGACAAACACGCGCTGCGCGACGCCATTCTGGCCGCGCTCCGGGAGGAGCAGGCGCGCCAGGCGCGGGCCGCCGCGGACGCCCACGAGGAGGCGACCAGCGAGGAGAGCCGGCCGGAAAACAAGTGGGACACGCACAGCCAGGAGGCCGCCTATCTCGCCGAGGGCCAGTCCCGCCAGGTCCAGGAGGCCGCGGAGGCCATCGGCCTGTTCGCCGCGCTTCCCCTCCCCGCGTTCTCCCCGGCGGACCCCGCGGCGCTCGGCGCCCTCGTCACGCTGGATTCCGGCGGCATTCCCTCGCGCTACTTCCTCGGTCCGCGCGCCGGCGGCCTGACCGTGGCGACCGCCGCGGGCGAGGTGATGGTGTTGACGCCGCAGTCCCCTCTGGGAAGCCAGGTGATCGGTCGCCGCGTGGGCGACGAGGTGGTGACGCCCCGCGGCGGCCGGGCGATCCGCGCGCGCATCACGGCCATCGCTTGAACGTGCGCGCCCTTACCCTCCTCCTGTTCCTGCTCCCGCCCGCGGCCCTGGCGGCCGGCGCCGACCCGGACCTCGTCGCGGCGCTGCGCGGTTTCCGCTCCGAGGTCCCCCCAGACTGGTCCTACGTGCAGACAACTTCCGACGGGCAGCGCTCACTGGAGGAACGGCACGACGCCACGCGGCCTGACTTCGGCCGCTGGAGCCTGCTCCGGAAGGACGGCCGCCCCCCCACCCCCGCGGAACTCGCCGAGTACCGCGACACCCGCTCGCGACGCTCCCGCGGCGGCACCGCGCCGCGACTCGCCGAACAGATCGACCCCGCGGAGGCCAAGGCGGTCGCCGAGGCGGACGAGCGCGCCACCTACCGCTGCCGCCTCCGGCCCGCGGAGGCCGGCGACCGGACGGCCGATTTTCTGCACGCCACCGTGGTGGTGCACCGGCCCACCCGCACCATCGAGGCGATCACGCTGGAGAATGAGGCCCCGTTCCGCCCGGCCCTCGGCATCCACATCTCGAAGCTGCGCACGCAGCTGACCTTCAGCCTGCCCGCCGGGGAGAAACCCAGCCTGCCCCAAGCCGTGCAAACCTCGGTCCGCGGCGACGCCTACTGGTTCAAGTCGCTGGACGCCGACCTGCAGGTCACGTTTTCGCGCTACGAACCTTATCCGCGCGCGCCCACGCCCTGAGGGCCCGGCGAACGGTACGAGGAGTCAGCGGGCGTTGGGCGGCGGAAGCAGCCGGCGCAGGCGATGGGTCTCGCTGTCCCCAACAAGGACAGACCCGTCTGCCTCAATGAAAACCCCGTGGGGCCGCGCCAGCGCGCAGGCGGTCCCGGATCCGGGCGGGCCATCGCCCTTCCGTCCGGTTCCCGCGATGAGCTCGAGGATGCCACCGGGCGTGATCCGCCGGATGCTGTGGCTTTCCGTGTCCGCGAGCCAGACGTTGCCCTCCCGGTCGAGCGCGAGCCCCTTCGGGCCGCTGAGCGTGGCCTCCCGGGCGGGTCCGCCGTTCCCGGTGAAGCCGGGCCGGCCCGTGCCGGCGACGTGATGGATGCGGCCCGCCGCCAGATCGAGGCGGAAGACCTGATTGCCCTCGCGCGTGGCCAGCCAGAGCCGCCCTTGCGCGTCGAAGTCGATCGCTCGCGGTCCCCGGAGGGGCGTGCCCGCGAGCAGCGCCCCGTCGGGGGTCGGCCCCGCCACCCCGGTCCCGGCGATCGTGGTGATGATCCCAGTGCGGGCCTCGACGCGACGGACCACGTGATTGCCCGTGTCGCACAGGTAAAGGTGCCCGTCGGGGCCGAACTGCAGGCTATGCGGCTGGCCGAGCAGGGCGGCCGTCGCGGGTCCACCGTCACCCGCGTAACCCCGTTTGCCGCCCGTCCCCGCCACCGTGGAAATCAGCCCCGTGCGAAGCTCGATCCGCCGGATGACGTGGTTCGCCATATCCGTGAAGTAACAGTCCCCGGCCGCGTCGAAGCGGAGCTCGTGGGGCTTGTCGAGGCGGGCCGCGAGCGCCGGGCCGCCGTCACCGGCGTAACCGCGCTCCCCGGTTCCGGCGACCGTGGTGATCGTGCCATCGGGCGCGATGCGGCGGAGGCGATGGCCGCCGTACTCGCAGAACCAGAGGGAGCCGTCGGGAGCGCGCGCCATCCCGAAGGGATCATTCAGCACCGCGGTCGCGGCCGGGCCGCCATCGCCCCCGAAGCCGCGCACGCCGGTGCCAGCGATGTTCACCACCGTCCATTCGGCGCGGCCGGTCAAAGGCAGGACCGCCAACACGAGGAAAAGGAAGGGGAAGCGCATCGGGGAAAGGCTCAGGCCGGAGCCGGCACCGCAACCATCGCCTTGATCACGCGCGTCTCCGGGCGCGTCCACGACGGGAAGACGGCGGGCAGGCCGGCGAAGTCGGAGGTGTGGGTGATCCACGGGCGCGTATCGATCGCCCCCTCCTCGATCAGCCGGATGATCCGCCGGAAATCCCCCGGCAGGGCATTCCGGCTGGCACGGAGGTCGAGTTCGCGACGGTGCAGCACCGGCGCGTGCGGGAAGGTGATCGCGGATGCCGTGATGCCCACGTAGACCAAGCGTCCGCGGAAGGCGCAGAACTGGAGCGCGCGCGCCATCGAGGCGGGATTGCCGGTCGCGTCGATCACGACGTCCGCGAGGCGCCCGCCGGTGGCCTCGCCCAGCGCCGCCAGATCGGCCTCGGCGCCGGTGACCTGCAGGGTGTCCGGCACGCCCATCACTTCCCGGACAAACGCGAGGCGCTCCGCGTTCACGTCCATCACGAGGGTCCGCGCGCCGGAGAGGCGGGCGAACACGATCGCGCTGAGGCCAATCGGCCCCGCGCCCACGACGAGGATCTGTTCCCCCGCCGCCGGCGCGCCGCGGTCCACGGCGTGGCAGCCGATCGCGAGCGTCTCCACCAGCGCGAGTTGCTCGAACGACAGCCGCGCCGAGGGGTGCAGCTTGGCCGCGGGCAGGATGATGCGCTCGCACAGGCCGCCATCGCACATCACGCCCAAGGTGCGGTTGTGCTCGCAACAGTTCGTGTGCCCCCGCCGGCAAGCGTAGCACCGGCCGCAGTTCAGGTACGGCTCGACGGCGCAACGGTCCCCGGGGCGGACGTGGGTGACGCCCTCGCCGACGGCCAGCACCTCGACCCCGAGCTCGTGGCCCGGAATCCGCGGGTAGCTGAAGAACGGCATCTTGCCGAGGTAACCGGCGAGGTCCGTGCCGCAGATGCCGACCCGGTGTACCCGCAGCAGCGCCTCGCCGGGACCAGGGGCACCGGGCGCGGCCACCTCGGCGACGCGGAACGAGCCGGGACGGGTCAACTCTAGCGCCTGCATCGGTTCAGGGGGTGCGGACGCCGACGGTGAGCAGGACGTTCGCCCACAGGGCCTGGTCGGCCGTCTGGATGGTCAGGACGTGGTCGGGCGACTCGACCGCGCGGTAGAAATCCCACTTCGAGATGGGCGTGAGCGGCGCCTTCACGCCAGCCGCGCTGGCCAGCGCCCGGAATTCCGGCCACGCCTTGGGCTCGCCGAAGGCCGCGTAAGGGTCATCGGCCGGGATGCCCATCGTGTTGATCTCGTCGATCGGGATCGCGCTGAGGACGGCGTGCAGGGCCTGGGCGACGGTCACCACCCCGGGCGAGAGGTTGAGGCAGACGACCTCGGCGTGCGGCCCCCGCTTGGTGGAGGCGGGATAGTTGCCGTCGGCGATGAGGATCCGCGCGTGGTGCCCGGCGCGGCCGAGGACCTCGTTGATCTTGGGGTGGATCAGGGTGTGTTTGAGCATCTGAAGTCAGGGGGCGGTGAGCGCGCGGAAGCGGGTGATGACCTGGCGGGCGGCCGCCTCCGGGTCCGGCCACGCGAGCACCTCGGCGGAGAGGTACCCGGCATAACCGAGTTCCCGGAGCGCCGCGATGATCGGGCGGAAGTCGGTGTGCCCGAAGCCGGGGGCGCGCCGGTTGGAATCGGCGAAATGCACGTGCCCGAGGCGCGGTCCGACGGCGCGCAGGGCCGCGGCGGGATCCGTCTCCTCGATGTTCATATGGAACAGGTCCGCGAGCAGGCGCAGCGCGGGGGAACCTGCCCGCTCCAGCAGGGCCGCGGCCGCGCCGAGGGAGTTGCAGAGGTTGGTCTCGTAACGGTTGAGCGGCTCGAGCAGCAGCGGCACGCCCGCGGCCTGCGCGCGGTCGCCCAGTTCCGCCAGGCCCTCCGCCAGCCACCCGAGGGCGGCATCAGGGGCCACCCTGGGATCGGCCCGGCCCTGCATCGAGCCGATGATCGCGGGTGCACCGAAGCGGGCGCCCAGCGCGAGGATGCGCCCGATGAACTCGACCGCCCGCCGGCGCGCGACCGGATCCGGGTCGGTGAGCCGCAGGCCGTGACGGACCCAACCGGCGCCCGTCCCGAACGCCGCGATCCGCAGGCCGTGGGCCGCGCTCAGGCGCTCGATCTCGTCGGCCGGCGTCTCCTCCGCGGAGGCCGGGAAGATTTCCACCGCGTCGAAACCCAAGCCCGCCGCCCGCGCGAACGCGTCGGCCAGGCCAGCGGAGAAGACGAAGGGGCCAGCCCGCGTCTCGGGGACCAGCGTGACCGTGATCGCGGCGCGCATCGTCAGCCCTCGGCGCGCGCGCGCGCGTCCGCCTCGATCCGCCGGCTGAGCTCGTCGAGGGTCGCGCGCACGCGCGCCTTGGTCGCGGGGAGATCCGCGGCGGCGGCCACGCGTTCCTGGGCGAAGAGGTAAAACTTCATCTTCGGCTCGGTGCCGGACCCGCGGGCGGCGAAGGAGTAGCCGTTGCCCAGCGTCACCACGTACAGGTCCTGCGCCGGGATCACCTCCCCGTCGGCATCGACGATCCGCTCGCGGCCGAAGTCCTGGAACCGGGTCACGGGCACCTCGCCGAACGCGGCGGGCGGGCGGCTGCGGTAGCTCTCGAGGATGCGGCGGATCCGCGCGTTGCCCGAGGCGCCCTCGTAGTAGAGGTTGATCACGCCCTCGAGGTAGAACCCGTAGCGGAGGAACAGCTCGTCGAGGTACTCGGGCACCGTCAGGCCGCGGGCCTTCACCCACGCGCAGAGCTCGGCGAACATCAGGCAGGCGGAGTTGCCATCCTTGTCGCGCACGTAGTCGTTCGGGAGGTAGCCGTAGCTCTCCTCGGTGCCGAACACGTAGAAGGTGGAGTGCTCCTGCAGCAGCCGCGCCCGCGTGGGCAGGTCCGCCGCCTCGTAGTCAAAGCCAGGGCCAAGGGCCCGGCGCAGCTGGTCCTCGTAACGCCGGAGCTTGGCGGCGATCCACTTGAAGCCGGTGAGCGTGTTGAGGACCTTCACCCCGTGGCCCTCGCCGATCGCGTCCTGCAGCCGCGTGGTCACGAAGGTCTTGATCGTCGCCGCGCGCGACGTGCCGGCCGCGGGCAGCAGCCCGAGCTCCTTGTACTTCACTAGGCGGTGCTCGGTGAGCAGGGCGCCGATCTGGTTGCCGGTCAGCAGTTCCAGGTCGCCGGCGCGGTTGCGCACCGCGCAGCCCATCCGGTCGCAATCCGGATCGGTCGCCAGCACGACGTCCGCGCCGTTCGCCCGGGCCAGCGCCACGCCCCGCGCGAGCGCCTCGGCGTTCTCCGGGTTCGGCGACTTCACGGTCGGGAAGCCCGCGTCGGGCGCCAGTTGCTCCGGCACCGGGGTCACGCTGCACCCCGCCGCCTCCAGCAGCGGCACGGAGTGGACCGCGCCGGTGCCGTGGATGTTGGTGAACACCACCTTCAGTCCAGCCCGGGCGCACACCGCGGGATCCAGCACGGCCCGCGCGGCGACCGCCCGGTAGGCCGCATCCGCCTCGGCGCCGAGGACGTGCACCCCGGGGCAGGACGGATCAAGGTAGGCGGCCAGCGCGCCGAGCGGGACGGCGTTCACCTCGGCCACGATGCCCGCGTCGTGCGGCGGCACGACCTGCCCGCCGTCGTCGAAGTAGGCCTTGAAGCCATTGTCGTGGGGCGGGTTGTGGCTGGCGGTGATGACGACGCCCGCGTGCGCGCGCAGCCAGCGGACGGAGAAGCTGAGCTGGGGCGTGGGGCGGGGGCCGTCGAAGACCCACGCCTCGCCGCCGAGGCGGATCCAGGTCGCCGCGGCGAGGTTCGAGAAGTGGCGGGAAAAATGCCGGACGTCGTGCGCGATCACGAGCCGCGCGGGGCCACGCTGGCCGGTGGCCGCGAGGTGGCGCACCGCGTAGCGGTGGAGCCCGATGGTGGCCCGCACCAGCGTGAAGTCGTTGAGGACGTTGCTGCCCACGGCGGCGTGGGCCGGGGAGCCGCCCGGATTGCCACCCAGCTCCGCCGCGGTGGGGCGGACCCCGATGGTGCGCCCGCGCATCCCGCCCGTGCCGAACTCGAGGAAACGGTAGAAGCGGTCGTTCAGCTCCGACCACGCCTCCGCGTCGACCAGTTCCCCGATGCTCGCCCGCGCCCACTCCGGCAACCCGGCCTGCAGGAACGAACGGACGTTGTCGACGGCGCTGGAGAGCAGGCGGCCGGACTGCACGGCGGCCGCGAGGCGGTCAGGGATCGTCATACGGGATATTTCCGGGCGGATCAGCGGGGCGGAAGGGCGGACCGCCGTTTCAATCGAGGCAGGCGCCCGGCGCGGGCGGGGTCTTCAGCCCCCGGGCGGCCCAATTCGCCGCGAACGAGGCCTCGTCGTCCCCGAAGAGCGGGGAAACCTCGAACGGGAAACCCGGCCGGCCAGTGGCGTCGGCCGGCACGTCCACGCCGGCGGCCCGCAGCCAGCGCACGTACTGGCGCAACTGGTCCTGGCGGCAGGTCTCGGGCGAATCCACGCCGGTGGCGTTCTTGACCGGGGAGAACTCGTCGGCGCGCGTGGCCTCGATCACCACCGGCTGGCGGGCGAAGGGCAGCGCGTCGAAGACGAAGAGCTCGAACTTGACCCCGTTCGGCCGCTCGGGGCGCACCGGCGCGCCCGCGGCATCGACCGTCGGGATTTTCTTGTCGGCGCGGTGGAACGGCAGCGCCGTGTCGGGCGAGGCGCCGGCACCGGCCATCCGGCGGATGAATTCACGGTCGAGCAGGTGGATCGCGACGTTCCCCGCGAGGAACCGGAGCCGCCCGCCGGCGTCGACCTCGCGCTGCCGTTCCGCGGGGAGATCCGAGTACTCGATGACCACGTCGCGGCCCCGTTGCCGGCAGAAGTGGCCGACCTTCTCCCCGGGATAGGCCTTGGGCACCATCTTGCTGGACATCTCGGAACCCCGGAGGCGGTGCCAGCCGATGAAGGCGGGGTCGACGCAGCGCACGAGGGGGTTGTCGACCTGGAAGTAGCTGAGCGTGTCGACCCCCTCGGCCGCCATCAGGTCGAGCGCGCCGCTGCGGGCGAGCGCGCGGAGGGAACCTCCGTGGCCGTCGGGCGACAGGGCGAGGCGGCCGGGGGTTTCGAGCAGAATACGGCCATCAAAGGCCACGGCGGGCATCCGGCCCTGGCGGAAGAAATGGACGCGGGCTCGGTCGAGTCCGAACCAGCGTCGTTCCGCGAAGAAGGCCTCGGTCGCCGCGTGGTTGGCGTGGCTGGTCATCACGAACCAGTGGAGCGGGCGGCCGTGGCGCCTGCCCGCGGCAAGGATCTTCTCCGCGAAGACCTGGAACAGCGGCTTCCCGCGCACGGGCGTGACCCCGAAGGTGCCCTTGGGCCCATCGTAGCCGAGGCGGGTCCCCTGTCCTCCCGCGACGGTAAAAGCCGCCACCTGGCCGGCGCGGAGCGCCTCCTCGCCGGCGGCCCGGGCCCGGGCCCAAGCCCCGGTATCGCCACCGCTCTCCGGCCGCGGTTCGTAGGGGGCGGGCTCGAGGTCCGCGAGGTCGGGACCACCCGCGCCCCCCGACCCGAGCAGCGTGCGCGTGAGGCGGGACACCTCCGCCAGGTCCACCTCGCGCGCCTCGTCGGCGAGTTCAGCCTGCTCCGCGGGGCTCAGACGCTCCCAGAACGCGAACACCTGACCTTGGCCGGCCTGGCGGAATTGGTCGAGGAGGGCGGAGGGCGTGGCGGCGGACATCAGGGACCGTTGTCGAAACGAAAGACCACTTCGCCCGGCCGGCCGTAGCCGAGCCGCTGGCGGATCACCTTCTCGGCCAGCACCGGGTCCGTCCGCAGGCGCGAGAGGAACTGCTCCTGCTCGGCGAGGCGGGCCTTGGCGGCGGCAAGTTCGCGCTCGAGGCGCGCCTGACGCCCGCGCAGCGCGGCCTGCTCGGCCCGGGCCTCGAGGAACAAAACCCCGCCCCCCAGCCCGAACAGGCCCAGCAGCACGGCGTAGAGCGCGGCGATGGCCCGGCGGGAATTCACGCCCTAGTTTGAACCACGCGCGACGCGTTTGAGTAAAGGAGAATTGCCCGCCGGAGCCCCCATCTTTGTTCGTGCGTTTTGCGCGACCGGCCGCCACGGTCCCGGCCTCGCCCCCAAAATGTACCAGAGCTTCTACGGATTCCGGGAGATGCCGTTCAACATCACCCCCGATCCCAAGTTTCTCTACCTGAGCCCCACCCACCAGGAGGCGCTCCAGCACCTCAAGTTCGGAGTCAGAGAACGCAAGGGCTTCATCGTGCTCGTGGGCGAGGTCGGCTGCGGCAAAACGGTCCTCTGCCGCCGCTTCCTCAACGAGCTCGAACCGGAGCGCTTTGACTCTGCGCTGATCCTTAACCCGCGCATCACCGAGACCCAGATGCTGCGGACGATCCTCGAGGAACTCGGCGCGGAAAAGATCGCCCGCAGCCAGACCGACCTTGTGGCCCAGATCCACCGGGTGCTGCTCGAGCGGATCGAGCGCGGCCGGGACATCGTCGTGATCATCGACGAGGCGCAGAACCTGAAGTTCGAGGTGCTCGAGCAGATCCGCCTGCTGTCGAACCTCGAGACCGAAAAGCAGAAGCTCCTCCAGATCATCCTGATGGGCCAACCAGAGCTGAAGGAAGTCCTCCGCCGCGAGGATCTGCGCCAGCTCCGGCAGCGGATTCTGGTGCACTACGAGCTAAATCCCCTCTCCCGTTCCGACGTCGCCCATTACGTGCAGCACCGGCTGACCCTCGCGGGCGGCGCGGGCCGGCCGCACTTCACCAAATGGGCCCTCTGGGCCGTGCACCGCGGGAGCCGTGGGATCCCCCGCGTGGTCAACAATCTCTGCGACAAGGCGCTCCTTTCCGCCTTCGTGCGCGAGTCCGACGAGGTGAACTACTGGGACGTCCGCCGGGCGCGCCAAGATATGGACAAGCTGGTCGATTGAAGCCCCCACTCCGACAATATGAGCCTCATCAACGACGCCCTCAAGAAGGCCCAGCGCGATCGTGATCCCCTGGCGCCGACGGCCGCCCTTGGCCCTGGCGGCGCCGGCCGCTCGCGCCCCCGCACGCCGGCCCGGCATTGGCTGCTGTTGCTGGGCAGCGGCGCCCTCGTGCTGGTCGTCCTCTCCGTGGCGTTCACCCTGTTCTGGACCACCCCGGACACTCCGCCGCGCAAGGCGGCCACCGCCGCGCCTGCCGCCCGTCCAGCGTCACCCGCCCCCACGCCGGCCCCCGCTCCCGCGATCGTGCCCGTCTTGCCGGCCGCGCGCCCGGCCCCCGCCGAAGTCCCGCCCGCCGCGATCGCCACGCCGGCGGTGCCCCCTGCCCCGGCGGTTGCCGCAGCCGCCGCAAGCAGCACGCCGACCGCCACGCCGGCCCGCCCGGAGGCGCCCGCTGCCGCGGCGACACCGCCGGAGCCTGAAACCGCGACTTCCCCAGCACCCGCCACGCCGGCCACGGCGACTCCTGCCCCCGCGCCCTCCCCGGTGAGCCCAACCGCCGCCGCGGCCCCCGCGAC
This sequence comes from Verrucomicrobiota bacterium, assembly GCA_016871595.1. GTDB lineage: Bacteria > Verrucomicrobiota > Verrucomicrobiia > Opitutales > Opitutaceae > ER46. Next base: position 28,300 of record VHCY01000010.1, on the reverse strand, counting down.
GCCGCCCCGGCCGGACGAGAAGGTCGCCGCCTACATTGGCACCCTGCGGGTCGCCGGCGTCCGCGCCCTCGGCAAGGAGAGCCGCGTGCTGATCAACGAGCGGGTTTACCGTGTGAACGAGGTGATCGAACGCACTCTCGGCATCCGGCTCGTCCAGGTCGAGCCGGGCAGCCTGCACTTCGTGGACGGTCGCGGCGTCACCTACGTGAAGTACCTCTGACCGCCCGGGCGCCGCTCACCCGGTGAGCCGGCGCGCCGCCCCCTGCGCCCGCAGGCACAGTTCCGCCGCCTTGAAGGCGTGCTCCTGCGTCATCGCCTTCTCGGTGCGGTTGAGGCAATCGAGGATGAACTCCCCGAAAAACCGGTAGCCGACCCGCCCGGTGACGTCGACGCGATACTCGCCGCGGCCGTCGACGATGAACACCTCGCCCCCCTTGGGGTTGCGGGTGAGGTCCACGTACTTGCGCAGCTCGATGAAACCCTTGGTGCCGAGGATGAACGTGCGGCCATCGCCCCAGTTCGACAGGCCGTCGGGCGTGAGCCAGTCGACGCGGATCTGGTTCGTGGCCCCGTTGTCGCCGACGAACGAGGCCTCGCCGAAGTCCTCAAGCTCCGGGGTGTCCGGGTTGGCGAAGTTGCCCACGGCGGCGTGCGTGACCGTCGCGTCGCGCGCGCCGGCATAGGTAAGGAACTGCTCGCACTGGTGGCTGCCGATGTCGCAGAGGATGCCGCCGTACTTCTCGCGCTGGAAGAACCAGGCGGGGCGCGTGGCCTTGTTCAGGCGGTGGGGACCGAGGCCCACGACCTGCACCACCCGGCCGACCACTCCGGCCGCCACCAGGTCGGTCGCGAACATCCCGGCCTCGGACGTCAGCCGCTCCCCGTAGTAGGTGAAATACTTGCGCCCCGTGCTGGCCGCCACCCGCCGCGCCTCCGCGAGCTGGTCGAGGGTGGTGCAGGGGGCCTTGTCGGTGAAGTAGTCCTTGCCCGCGCGCATCACGCGGACACCGAGCGCGGCCCGCTCCGAGGTGACGGCGGCGGCGGTCACCAGCCGGACGTTCGAATCAGCGAGGATCTCGTCGAGGTCGCGGGCAACCTTTACCCCTGGGTAGCGCTGGAGGAAGGGGGCATGCTTGCGGGGGTCGGGCTCGTAAATCCACCGGAGCGTGCCGCCGGCCGCCGCGAGCGCGCTGCACTGGCCGGCGATGTGGTTGTGGTCGAAATGCGCCGCGGCGAAGACGAATTCCCCGGGCTTGACCACCGGGACCGGTTTGGGTCCCGGGGCGTAAGGGCCCTCGCCCCCCGCGGCCTTGGCGGCGGGGCTGGCGGCGTGGGCGGGGGCGAACGCGGCCCCGGCGGCCGCGACGGCGGAATGGGTGAGGAAGTGGCGGCGGTTCATCGCAGCCGGTTGAAGCGCGTCGGCGGCAAAAGGCGAGGCGATCCGGCCCGCGCGCCCCTCGGGAAATGCGCTTGCCCCGCCCACGGCGCGGCAGGGAACATCCGCCCCAGCCGATCCCTACCATGCGCCAAGCCTCCCTCCCGCTCACCCGCACCCTCCTGCTGGCCGCCGCACTCGCCCCGCTGCTTCCCGCCCAGACCGCTCCCGCCCCGCGCCCGCCCGCCCCCGAGGATGCCGTGCAGCTCTCCGTGTTCACCGTCACCGAGGGCAAGGACATCGGCTACGAGTCGATGCAGACGACCTCCGGCCTGCGCACGGTGCAGGAGCTCAAGAACGTCGCCAACTCCATCTCGGTGATGAACTCGCAGCTGATGGAGGACCTCGCGGTGATCGACGTGAACGAGGCCTCCAAGTGGTTCGTGACGGGCGAGGTCAACCCTGACCCGGCGCTCTCGAACCGCCTCATCTTCCGCGGCATCGTCAACAACTACGCGATGCGCAACGGCTGGATCTGGTACTCGCCGATGGACTCGTTCGCCACCGAGCGGGTCGAGCTGCTCCGCGGGCCGAACGCGTTCCTCTACGGCGAGGCCGACCTGGGCGGCGCGAATAACCAGATTACCAAGCGGGGCCTCTTCACGCGCAATTTGACCAAGACCAAGGTGATGTTCGGTAGCGACGGCTTTCGCCGCGCGGAGTTGGATCTCAACCGCCGCGTCGGCAACCAGGTCGCCCTCCGCTTCGCCGCGGTGGCCTCGGAGAACGACTCTTGGATCCGCCACGTCCGCCGCGATTTCGTCGGCCTTTACGGGGCCGTCACCTACCGGCCGTTCCGCACCACCTCGATCAGCCTGATGGCGGAGAAATCGCGCATCGACTCGGTCAACGCCCAAGGCCTGTTCATCGACAGCTTCTCGTTCAGCACGGTCTCGACCCTCGCGAATGGCGCCGGGGTGATCTACGTGCCCGCGACCAAGCAGCTTTACCGGGCGACGGGGACGCGCCGCAGCGCCGGCAGCAACCTGACCTTGGTCGATCCCGGGATCATCCCGAAGACCTGGCAGGTGGCGGGCCCGAACTCGACCTTCTCCAACGCCTACAGCTCGGTGAGCCTCGACGTGGAGCAAAAGATCGGCCGGAACCTGAACCTGCTGTTCTCGGCCAATTTCTACCAGCAGCAGATCGACCAGCGCAACGTGGCGGCGGCGCGCAACGTGTACCGGGACCTGACCCCCACCCTGCCGGACGGCCGCGCCAACCCGCGCTTCAACCAACTCTACACGGAATACTTCCGCACCCGGAACCTCAACGGCAACATCGTCCGCGACCTCCGCCTCTCCGCGGTGTACGACCTCGAGACGCGCTGGATGCACCAGCAGTTGGTGGTCAACGTCCAGCAGCACCAGGACAACCCCGGCCAGAAGAAGCCCAAGTGGGGCGAGTACGTCGATCCGGCCAACCCGCTCTTCGTGGGCACGGTCAACCAGGCCGGAACCCAGGCCGCCTTCACCGCCAACCGGGCCACGTTCACCAACAACCGCTTTATGCGGCGCTATTACCTGTCGGACGGCGACGGCGGCGAACTGACCGGCGATCTCGGGCCCGTGCCGGGCGTCTCGAACTGGTTCCCCGACCTCTCGAACGCCGTGCCCGCCGGCGGCAACATCGTCTACCGGCGCTTCTACACCCCCAGCTGGGGCGTCGGCGCCTCGGGCCGCTACCTCAAGAACCACCTCTACACGCTGGTGGGTTACCGCCGCGACCACTTCAATATGAAGACACTGGTCGGCGCCCCGCAGCCGATCGCAAACACTTGGGAGAACCGGCTCATCCCTGACGCTTTCGCCCCCAACCCGGCCTTCGTGCAGTACAAGGTCGACGGCGCCAACTACGGCCTCGTCCTGCGCGCGAACGAGAACATCGCGTTCTCCTACAACCGCGCCCAGTCGTTCCGCATCTCGGTCGGTGAGGGTAACCTGACCTACAACCCCGGGGTCCGGCAGAGCATCCCCGTTGGCGAGGGCGAGGATTACTCCGCCCGCTTCACGCTCTTCGGGGGCCGGCTCGAGTTCAACACGACCTACTACGACAACTACCAGCCCAACGCGCGCTTCAACCCGGCCCCGGTGATCGGCGTGCGCGACGAGGTCGCCGCGATCTTCCCCGAGACCTTCAATCCCACCGGGCAGGACTACCAGACCACGACCACCAAGGGCTACGAGTTCGAGATCGTCGCCAACCTGACCCGCAACTGGCGCCTGATCCTCAACGCCGCCACCAACAAAGTGGTCACGGAAAACCGGGCCCCGCTACTCAAGGGATTCCAGGCCGAGGCCAAGGCGCAGGGCAAGGCCACCCCGTTGCTGGACGCCTTCCTGCTCACGATCCCTGATGGCGTGCCGAACGCCGGTTACACCAAGACGCGCGCGAATCTCTTCACCCGGTACACCTTCACCACCGGCTCACTCAAGGGCGCCTTCATTGGCGGCGGCGCGAACTTCCGCGAACCCACCTACCGCGGCAACGGCACCGCGGTCCAGGGCGGACCAGTCGCGCCCTTGTGGTCGCCGAGCTATACCCTCGCCACCCTTCTCGCGGGCTACCAGACGAAGCTGATGGGCCGGCCCACGAGCATCTCCCTCAACGTCAGCAACCTCTTCGACAAGGACTACTACCTCTCCGCCACCACGACGACCGGCTCCTGGGGCGCCCCGCGCTCCTGGCGAATGACGGTCATCACCGACTTCTGAGGCGACGACCCACCCGGGGCGGACTCAGCCGCCCCGGAGCTCGCGCGCCATCTCCTTCGCGAAGTAAGTCAGGATCAGGTCCGCGCCCGCCCGTTTGATCGCGACGAGCGATTCCCGGCGGCAACGCGCGAGGTCGAGCCAGCCCAGCCGCGCCGCCGCCTGCAGCTGCGCGTACTCACCTGAGATCTGGTAGGCCGCGACCGGCTTCCGGGTCGCCTCACGCACGTCGCGGATGATGTCCAGGTAGAGCCCGGCCGGCTTCACCATCAAAATGTCCGCACCCTCCGCGTCATCGAGCAGCACCTCGGTCACGGCCTCGCGGCGGTTGGCCGGGTTCATCTGGTAGGTGGCCTTGCTCAGCAGCCGCGTGCCGGCCGCCTGCGCGCTGCCCACCGCGTCGCGGAACGGCCCGTAGTAGGCGGAATTGTACTTCGCGGAGTAGGCCAGAATCCCGGTGTCGGTGCAGCCGGCCGCGTCCAGCGCGCGCCGGACCGCGCCCACCCGGCCGTCCATCATATCGCTGGGGGCCACGAAATCCACCCCCGCGCGGGCCTGCAGGACGGCCATCTCGGCCAGAATCGCGACGGTCCGGTCGTTGTCCACGTCATCGCGCGCGGCGGTCAGGACCCCGTCGTGGCCGTGGCTGGTGTACGGGTCGAGGGCGACGTCGGTGATCACCACGAGGTCCGGCAGCGCCGCCTTCACCGCGCGGACCGCGCGCAGCACCAGCGTCTCGGGGTTCAGGGCCTCGGTCCCGGTGTCGTCCTTGCGGGCGGGATCGAGCTTGGGAAACAGGGCGACGGCGGGGACGCCGAGCGCGTGGAGCTCGCGGCATTCGCGGACGAGGTCGGCGAGGTTGAGGCGGAAGACGCCGGGCATCGACGCGATCTCCTCCGGCGGCGCGTCTCCCTCGACCACGAAGAGGGGGGCGATGAGGTCGGCGGGGCGGAGGACGGTCTCCTCGACCATCAGGCGGCGGGCGGCGGTGCGCCGGAGGCGGCGGGGGCGCTGGGCAAGCTCGAGGGCGGGTGGACGGCTCATCACCTCCCGCATTAACGCGGCCGGGGCCGGGGATGCACGCCAAACCGCAAAAAAGGTGTCGAAACGGGCGCGGGGTTGCGGCCATCGTCCTCCCCCGCGCCCGCTATGGTCCTCCGACTCCACGACTCGCTCCGCCGCGAAACCCGCGAACTCCGGCCGTCCCACCCGGACGGGATCTTCCGGTTCTACAACTGCGGCCCGACCGTCTACGCGCCGGCGCACATCGGGAATTTCCGGACCTTCGTGGTCAACGACGTGATCCGGCGCCTGCTGGAACTGGAGATCGGCCCCGGGAGGGTGCGCCACGTGCGGAACCTGACCGACGTCGACGACCGCACGATCACCCAGAGCCGCAAGGAGGGCCGGCCCTTGGCGGAGATCACGCGGCATTGGACGGCGATCTTCCACGAGGATTGCGCCGCCCTCAACCTGCTGCCGCCCCACGCGGAGCCCACCGCCACGGGTTACATCCGGGAGCAGGTGAATATGATCGAGGTCCTGATGGAGAAGGGCCACGCGTACCGGGCGGCGGACGGCTCGGTGTACTTCCGTCTCGCGACCTTCCCGGACTACGGCCGGCTTTCCCGGATCCAGGAGCGGGAGCTGCAGGTGACGAACGCGGTGGCGGACGCCGACCACAAGGATTCCGTCTCCGACTTCGCGCTCTGGAAGGCGTACAAGCCGGAGGAGGACGGGACGGTGCAGTGGCCCGGGCCCCGCACCGCCGCGGCGGGGCGGCCCGGCTGGCACATCGAGTGCAGCGCGATGAGCAAGGCGCTGCTGGGCGACACGATCGACCTGCACACGGGGGGCGTGGACCTGCTCTTCCCGCACCACGAGAACGAGATCGCCCAGAGCGAGTGCTGCAACGGCGTCCCCTTCGCGCGCCACTGGTACCACAGCGAGCACCTGCTCGTCGACGGCACCACGATGAGCAAGAGTAAGGGCAACTACCACACGCTGCGCGATCTGGTCGCCAAGGGGCACGAGGCGATGGCGGTCCGCTACGCGCTGCTGATGGGCCACCCGCGCAAGCAGCTGAACTTCACCCTCGATTCCCTCCACGCGGCCGCGAGCGCGCTCCGCACCCTGCGCGCGGCCCGCGCGGCCATCCCCGGCGCCGGCGGCCCGGTCGACGTCTCCGCGCCCGTCCTCGCCGCGCTGGCGGACGACCTCAACTTCCCCGGCGCCCTCGGCGCGCTGTTCACCGCGCTCAAGGCCTCCGCCCCGGCGGAGCTGAACGCCGCCGGCTTCGACCGCGCCTTGTTCGCCCTCGGCCTGGACCTTTCCGCCCGCGCCCCCGCCGCGGCGATCCCGCCGGCGGTTACCGCCCTCGCCGAGCGGCGCTGGGCCGCGAAGCAGGCGCGGGACTTCGCCGCCGCCGACGCTCTGCGCGCCGAGCTCACGGCCGCGGGCTGGGCGATGCTTGACCGCAAGGACGGCTGGTCGCTCGAGCCGGTCCGGAAGTGACGCCGCGCCCGCGACGGCGCGTTGACACCCCGCCCTTTTGCGGGCGCTCTCAATGCCCGCGCGCCGGCAACCGTGCGCCGGCGCGACCCTTATGCCGATGACACCGCTCGAAGAGATCCGCCACTCGTGCTCGCACGTGCTGGCCACCGCCGTGCTCCGCCTCTTCCCCGAGGCCAAGCTCGACATCGGCCCGCCCACCGAAACCGGGTTCTACTACGACATCGACCTCGACCACCGTTTCACCGCGGAGGACCTCGTCCGGCTCGAGGCGGAAATGCGCCAGGTGGCCGACGAGAACCAGCCGTTCCTGCGCAAGGAGGTCTCCCGCGAGGAGGCCGTGGAGATCATCCGTTCCCGTGGCCAGGAACGCTACAAGCTCGGCCGCCTCGCCGACATTTCGGAGGGGGAGAAGATCTCGTTCTACCAGAATGGGGAGTTCATCGACCTCTGCGCCGGCACCCACGTCCGCTACTCCTCCAAGCTCAAGGCGTTCAAGCTGCTCTCCATCGCGGGTGCGTACCACCGCGGGGACGAGCGCAACAAGCAGCTGCAACGGATCTACGGCACCGCCTTCGCCAACAAGGAGGAGCTTGCCCAGCACCTGCACCAGCTCGAGCAGGCGCGCCTCCGCGACCACCGTAAGCTCGGCCGCGACCTCAAGCTCTTCCACATCGACGAGGAGGTCGGGCAAGGCCTGATCCTCTGGACGCCCAACGGCGCCGTGATCCGTCAGGAGCTGCAGACCTTCATCAGCGAGGAGCTGCGCAAGCAGGGCTACGCGCAGGTCTTCACGCCCCACATCGGCAAGCTGGAGCTCTACAAGACCTCCGGGCACTTCCCCTACTACAAGGACGCGCAGTTCGCCCCCGTGCTCGAAAGCGACGCGCTGGCCCGGGTCGTCGCCGAGAACTGCCCCTGCGGCGAGGTGTTCGCCCGCCTCGAGGCCGTCTCCGGACAGCTCCGCGAGCAGATCAACGCCCGCACCGGCCGCGAGACCATCACGGCCGACCGCGTCCGCCCCGACGCGGACCTGCTCGACGGCTTCATGCTGAAGCCGATGAACTGCCCGCACCACATCAAGATCTTCGCCTCCCAGCCCCACTCGTACCGGGACCTGCCCGTGCGGCTGGCGGAGTTCGGCACGGTCTACCGCTGGGAGCAGAGCGGCGAGCTCAACGGGATGACCCGCGTCCGCGGCTTCACCCAGGACGACGCCCACCTCTTCTGCACTGAGGAGCAGGTCGCGGCGGAGGTCCTCGGTTGCCTGTCGCTGGTCCGCACTGTGCTCAGCACGCTCGGGATGGCCGACTACCGGGTCCGCGTCGGCCTGCGCGACCCGGATTCCAACAAGTACACGGGTGAGGCGGCCAACTGGGACAAGGCGGAGGAGGCCTGCCGCGCCGCCGCCCGCACCCTCGGCGTCCCCTTCACGGAGGAGCCGGGCGAGGCCGCGTTCTACGGCCCGAAGATCGACTTCGTGGTCCGCGACGTGATCGGACGCGAATGGCAGCTCGGCACGGTGCAGGTCGACTACAACCTGCCGATCCGCTTCGACCTGTCCTACATCGGGCCCGACAACCAGCCGCACCGCCCGGTGATGATCCACCGCGCGCCGTTCGGCTCGATGGAGCGGTTCTGCGGCGTGCTCATCGAGCACTTCGCGGGCGACTTCCCGCTCTGGCTCGCGCCGGAGCAGGTGCGAATCCTCCCGATCAGCGAGAAGACGATCGAGCCGGCGCGCGCGCTGCTCGCCCGCCTGCGGGCGGAGGGGCTGCGCGCGACGCTCGACGAGCACAGCGACAAGCTTGGGGCGAAGATCCGCCGCGCGGAGATCGACAAGGTCCCGTACGCGCTCGTCCTCGGCCAGAAGGAGGCCGAGGCCGGCGGGGTCTCCGTCCGCTCCCGCGCCCGCGGGGACGAGGGGGTGCTCGCCACCGACGCCTGCGTCGCGCGCCTGCGCGCCGAGGTCGCCAGCCGCGCCCTCCCCGACCGCCGCAAGGCCACCCCCGCCTGAGGGCGGCCGGGCGGTTCCTGGCTCAAGCTCGTTCCGCCGACAGCGCCGCCACCACCCCGGTGACGGCCCGGATGGATTCCAGCGCGTAAAATCGCCCCTGGGCCCGGGGAGCTTCCGCACGCTCGGCCGCCCACGTGAGCCGGTAGGGCACGTGGGCACCCGCGCCACCCAGCGCGAGCACGGGCAAGATGTCCGACTTGAGCGAGTTGCCCACCATCAGGAAACGCGCCGGGTCGACGCCGTGACGCCGCAACACCACGGCGTAGGACAGCTCGTCCTTCTCGGACAAGATCTCGACCGCGCGGAAACGGTCCGCGAGACCCGACTTGGCCAGCTTCCGCTGTTGGTCCCGCAGGTCGCCCTTGGTGATGAGCAAAAGCCGGTGCCGGCCAGCGAGGTGCGCCAGGGTCTCCTCGACGCCGTCCAGCAACTCGACCGGATGGGCGAGCATTTCTCGGCCGAGCTCGATCAGGCGCCGGATCTCCTCCGCGGAAATGCGTCCCTCCGTGAGCTGGATGGCGGTCTCGATCGCGGAGAGGGTAAAGCCCTTCACCCCATAACCGTAGAGCTCGAGGTTGCGCATCTCCGTCGCGAAGAGGGTGCGGTCGACGGTGGCGGCGGCGTGGTAGCGGGCGAGGAGGTCGCGGTAGCGCTCGTGGGTGTGCTCGAAGATGTTCTCGTTGTGCCAGAGGGTGTCGTCGGCATCGAAGCCGACAACGAGCTCGCAGGAGGGACGCATCGGGCGAGCGTGGCCGTTCCGGCACCCGGGGCGCAAGCCGCCGGTCCCCGGCTTCAGCCCTTGCCGCTGGCGCGGAGCTCGAGGACGCGGCCCGGCAACCAGCCGGCGCGGCCCTTCAAGTCCGTGGGCCGCGTGTATTCGAGGATGTAGAGCAGCCCCGGTCGCGCGGGCAGGAGGTCGATCGGCCGGCCGAGCGGGGCGAGGAAAGTCGTGGTGCGAGCGGCCCACGAGCCATCCGGGCGGCGCTCCATCCGCATCTGCAGCACATCGAAGCCGTGCTCCTCGTCGGGCCCGGGCCCCATCACGAAGCTGCCCAGGCGCCCGACTAGGAAGGTGTCACGCACCGCCTCCGGCCAGCCGGCGCCCAGCCAGACCAGGCCGGTGGGCGAGCTGTGCGCGTTGAAGGTGCTGGTGGGCTGTCCGTACATTATGCCCGCAGGCCCCAGGTTGAGGACGGGCAAGATGAACTTCAGGCCCGGGGGCGCGGCGGGCGTGTGCGGGTACCAGGCGTGGCCGGCCGGCTGGTCCCCGAACTGATAGGGGAAGCCGTGGTGCCGCGGCTCCTCGCCGGGGCCGGGCGGGATGATGTGGTCCATCTCCTCCGGCGCGTGCGCGTCGGGGCCGTTGGAGACGGTGAAGAGGTTCCCGGCGCCATCCCAGTTGAAGCTGTAGGCGTTGCGGATCCCTCGCGCGATCACCTCGATGCGCGGCTCGGCCGCCTTCGGGTCCATCCGCCACATCACCGCCGTGATCGGCGTCTCGCCGACCTTGGCGAACTGCTCGAAGGTGCCCTCCTCGCCGGCGTCGGTGCGGGAGCCGCTGCTCACGTACAGCAGGCCATCGGGGCCGAAACGGAGGTCCGAGATGCCGTGGTTGAACCAGTTGTTGCCCCACGGGTACGAGGTCCGGAACCAGGCCCGCGGCTTGATCGGGTCGCCCTCGGGGCTAACGGCCGTGGTCCGGAAGATCGCGACCTCATTGGTCTCGAACGGCCGCGTGGCCACCCGCTGGTTGACCGAGATCCAGAGGCGGCCCTCCACGTCGAGCACCATCCCCAGCGTCTGGAACTCCTGCGGCCGGAGGCCCTCGAAGTCGCGCGGCCAGAGGATTTGCCGGAGATTGCCGGTGTCGGGCTCCACCCGCCAGACGCCCCCGGCCTGGCCGAGCACGTACAGCGGGCCGCCCTTGCCGTCACTCGCGAGGCGCACGCCGAAGTCCGGCAGGCGCGCCAGTTCCTTCAGCTCGAAGCCGGCGGGCGCGGCGGGGAGCGGCCGGTAGTCCGCCGCCTTCCTGAGGTCCTCGAAGGTCTTGAACCGGGTCGTCGCCCGCACGCGCGTGACATCCTCGGTCCGCACCTCTCCGCCCGGGTTGCCCCACGAGTTGAGGACGAAGGTCAGGACGTCCGCCACCTCGGCGTCGTCGAGCATCTGCGGGGGCATCTGGCCGCGGTAGGTCACGCCATTGACCGTGATCTCCTCGTTGAGCCCCGCCGTGACGGCGGCGATCGCCCCGTCTCGCTTGGCCGCGAGCCAGTCGGACTGGGCCAGCGGCGGATAGACTCCGGGGAAGCCCTGACCGGCGACGCCGTGGCACATCGCGCAGTGGGCCCCGTAGAGCGTGGCGCCACGGGAGGCGGGGGCCGGCTCGGAGGCGGGCAGGGCGGCCGCGGCAAGGAGCAGCAGCACGGGGGCGAACGTGCGGGACAGGGTCCGGGGGGAACGCATCAGCCGCACGCAACCGCCTCCGTCCCCGCGCGTCAACGGCGGGCTCGCCCCCCGGGCGCCGCGCAGGGCGGAGGTTGACCGGAGCGCGAAACGACCCAGCATCGCCGGTTTTTGACGATGGCCACCTCCTGCACCGAGTACCACTTCCGCGAGATCGAGCCCCACTGGCAGGCCTACTGGGAGGCGAACCGGTCCTTCCGGGCGGAAACGGCCCCCGGGAAGCCGAAGTACTACGTGCTGGATATGTTCCCCTACCCCTCCGGCGCCGGCCTGCACATCGGCCACCCCGAGGGCTACACCGCGACGGACATCCTCGCCCGCTTCCAGCGCGCCCGCGGCCGCAACGTGCTCCACCCCATCGGTTGGGACGCCTTCGGCCTGCCCGCCGAGCAGCACGCGGTGAAGACCGGCACCCACCCGGCCACCAACACGCAGGCCAACATCGCCAACTTCCGCCGGCAGATCAAGGCCCTCGGGTTCTCCTACGACTGGGACCGCGAGATCGACACCACCGACCCACGCTACTTCCGCTGGACGCAATGGATCTTCCTCCAGCTGTTCCAGCGCGGGCTGGCCTACGTCGACGAGCGCCCCGTGTGGTGGTGCCCGGAACTGCGCACCGTCCTCGCCAACGAGGAGGTCGTGGACGGCAAGAGCGAGGTCGGCGGCTTCCCCGTCGAGCGCCGCAATCTCCGCCAGTGGGTCCTGCGCATCACCGCCTACGCGGAGCGCCTGCTGGCGGACCTCAAGGACGTCGACTGGCCCGACTCGACCAAGCGGATGCAGGAGGCCTGGATCGGCCGCAGCGAGGGCGCCGAGCTTCTCTTTGCCCTGCCCGGCCGGTCCGAGCCGTTGCGCGTCTTCACCACGCGGCCGGACACCCTCCACGGCTGCACGTATATGGTGCTCGCCCCGGAGCACCCGCTGGTCGACACGCTCACCGTCCCGGCCCAGCGCGCCGCCGTCGAGGCCTACCGCCGCGCCGCCGCCGCCAAGAGCGACCTCGAGCGCACGGACCTCGCGAAGGGCAAGTCGGGGGTCTTCACGGGCGCCTGCGCGATCAACCCGATCAACGGCCGCGAGGTCCCGATCTGGGTCGCCGACTACGTGCTGCTCGGTTACGGGACGGGCGCCATTATGGCGGTGCCGGCGCACGATGACCGCGACCACGAGTTCGCGGTGCAGTACGGCCTGCCCGTCATTCAGGTCATCGCCCCCGAGTCCGGGGAGGCCACGCTGCCCTACACCGGCGCGGGTCATCTGGTGAACTCCCCCGGCTGCGACGGCCTGCCCTGGGAGGAGGCCAAGCGCCGGATCACCGCCGATCTGGCCTCGCGCGGCGTCGCCAAGGCCACGGTCAACTACAAGCTCCGCGACTGGCTTTTCTCCCGGCAGCGCTACTGGGGGGAGCCGTTCCCGATCGTGTGGGTGAGCGAGGCGGACTACGCACGCGTCCGCGCCGCGGGCATTGGTCCGCTGCCGGAATCCCCGGTCACCTACGTGCAGGACGGCGTGCGCCAGTGCGCGCTGCCCCTGCCCGCGGCCGCCCTCCCGCTGGAATTGCCCTCGGTGCAGTCGTATCTGCCCAGCGGCAACGGCGAGAGCCCCCTAGCGCAGCTCCCGGATTGGCTGGAGATCTGGTTCAACCCGCGCACGGGAGCCGCGGTGCCGGCAGGTCAACCCTACCCCGCGGACGGGCTCTGGGTCCGCGCCCACCGCGAGACGAACACGATGCCGCAGTGGGCCGGCTCGTGCTGGTACTACCTGCGGTTCCTCGATCCGGCCAACCCGGACGCCTTCGCTTCGCGGGCGGCGCTCGACTACTGGGGCAGCCCGGACCTCTACGTGGGTGGCGCCGAGCACGCCGTGCTCCACCTCCTCTACGCCCGCTTCTGGCACAAGGTGCTCTTCGACCTGGGCCTCGTGCCCGAGGCCGAGCCGTTCCGCCGCCTCTTCCACCAGGGCATCATCCTCGGGGAGGACGGCGAGAAGATGTCCAAGAGCCGCGGCAACGTGGTCAACCCGGACACGATCATCCAGTCCCACGGCACCGACACGCTGCGCCTCTACCTGATGTTCCTCGGCCCACTCGAGGCGATGAAGCCGTGGAATCCCCGCGGCATCGAGGGCGTGCACCGCTTCCTGCAGAAGGTCTGGCGCGAGTGCCTCGGGCCGGACGGCGCGGTCTCGGCCAAGCTGTCCGCGGACGCCGCCGAGGACCCGGCGCTCACCCGGCTGCTGCACGAGACGATCCGCAAGGTCGGGGACGACATCGAGGCGCTGCGGTTCAACACCGCGATCTCCCAGATGATGATCTTCGCCAACGCGCTCCAGAAGGCCCCGGCCGCGCGGACCGCCACGGTGCGCGCGTTCCTGCAGCTCCTCGCGCCCTTCGCGCCGCACCTCGGCGAGGAATTGTGGGCGCGGCTCGGCGGCGAGGGCAGCGTGATGACCGCCCCGTGGCCCGCGTACGACCCGGCGCTGCTCACCGCCAGCGAGGTGAAGCTGGTGTTCCAGGTGAACGGCAAGCACCGCGGCGACCAGCTGGTGCCCGTCGGCACCAGCCAGGAAGAGGCGGTCGCCCTCGCCCGGGATCACGCCAAGGTGGCCCCGCACCTCGAGGGCAAGGAACTGCGGCGCGTCATCTACGTGCCGGGCAAGATCCTCAACCTCGTCGTCGGCTGAGTCCCCGCCGTGCCTGCGACGTCCCGCTTCCTGCCCCCCGCGTTCGACGCGGCGCGGCCGTTGGCGCTCATCGCGGGTCAGGGCCTTTACCCGCGGCTCGTCGCCACGGCGGTCCGCGCCGCCGGCGTGCCGCTGCGCCTGATCGCCTTCGAGGGGGAAACCCCGCCCGAGCTCGTCGCCTCGTTCCCGGAACGGGAGCGCGTGATGCTCAAGGTCGGCCAGCTGGGCCATATGCTGGACGCGCTGCGCACCTTCGGCGCGGGCTCCGCGCTGATGGCCGGGCAGATCACGCCGCGACGCCTGTTCCACGGCCTCCATCCCGACTTCAAGGCCGCGCGGATCCTGCTCTCCCTCCGCCGCCGCAACGCGGAGACCATCTTCGGCGCCATCGCCCGGGAGATCGAGGAGCTGGGCGTGACCCTCCTCGACGCGCGCGCCTTCCTCGATGACCAGCTCGCCACGCCAGGGCCGATGACCGGCCGGAGTTTCCCGATCGAGCCGGATCACCTGGAGCACGGGGTCCAGATCGCCCGCGAATGCGCCCGCCTCGACATCGGCCAGGGCTGCGTCGTGCGCGAGGGCACGGTGCTCGCGGTGGAGGCCTACGAGGGCACGGATGAGATGCTGCGCCGCGCCGGGACCTTCCAGGCCACGGGGGCCCTCTTCGTGAAGACGGTCAAGGCGCGGCAGGACTGGCGCTTCGACGTTCCCTGCTTCGGCGCACGCACCCTCGAGGTGATGGCCACCGCGGGCATCCGCGCGGCGGCCCTCGCGGCCGGCCAGGTCCTGCTGCTTGACCGCCCCGCCGTGCTGGCCCGCGCCCGCGAGTTGGACATCGCCCTCTTTGGCTACGATTGAGCCCCGCGCGGTGCTTGCGCCGCCGGCGCGCGCCCGCCCAACGTCACGGATGAGTCCGATGCACGCCGAACCTGAGTTCTGGGAGGAACGCTACCGTGCGGGCCAGACCCCGTGGGAATTCCCCGGCGTGCCGCCCGCGCTGACCCGCTTCCTCGCCCGCAACCCCGCCCGCCTTGGCGACACCGTGCTCGTCCCGGGCTGCGGCTCCGGGCAGGAGCTGGCCGCCTTCGCCGCGGCGGGTTACGCGGTGACCGCGGTGGACTTCAGCGCGACGGCGGTGGACCGGGCCCGCGCGCGCGTGCCGGCCGGCGCCGCGGTGGCGCTCCACTGCGCCGATTTCTTCACCTGCCCCCTGGCGGCGGCGGGTTACCGCCTGATCTACGAGCGCACCTTTGTCTGCGCGCTGGATCCGGCGCGCTGGGCGGCGGTCACGGCCCGGATCGCCTCGCTGCTCCGCCCCGAGGGGCGCTGGGTGGGCCTCTTTTACGAGGGGCCGAAGGAGGACGGCCCGCCCTTCGGCTGGGACGGCGGCGAGGCGGAGGAGCTGCTGCGCGCGCGCCTGGAGCCCTTGCTCACCTTGCCCGTGCCGCCCGCGGAGTCCCCCGCGCTGTTCGCCGGGAGGGAGTGGTGGCGGGAGTGGCGCCGGCCCGCGGAGGCCTGAGCCGGCGAGCGCGGGCTTGCGGCGGAACGGGTCCCGTCCAACCTTGTCCACACGCCCGATGGAACGCGCCCTCCGCCTCTCCCTCGCCACGGCCCTCGCCGGCCTCGGCCTCGCCGCCGGCGCCGCGGCCCAGACGCCGTCCCCGTCCCCCGGTTCCCCGGTCCTTGTTCCGCGGACGGAGGATCGTCCCGCCTCCTCGGCTCCCCGGCGCACCCGCGCGATCTCCGGGGAGGCCGCCGCGGCCCTCGCCGCCGCCGCGCCCAAGTACACGCCGCCCCCGCCGCCGCCACCCCCGCCGCCCCCGGAAGAAGAGCAGGTGGACCTCCGGGACGTCGACAAGCCGAAGAACACCATCGTCCGCCTGCCCAAGTACATTGTGCAGGAGAAGAAACCGCCCGTGTTCCGCGAGCGCGACATTTACACCCCGAAGGGCCTGGCCGACATCGCGATGCGGCGCTACTCCACCGAGGCGGACCGCGCCCTCAACCGTTGGACTCTACCAATCATCGGGATGACCAAGGAGGCTCGCGCCGTCGCGATGTACGAGGAGGACGAGCGTCTGCGCAACATGAGTGATCTGCGCGAGGCTGGCCTGAACGCGGCGCGCACGAATCCCGCCGCGGGCGACTTCATCCTGCGCGAGTCGCGCAAGACCTACCTGCGTTCCAGCGACTTCGGCTGGAGCAGCGGCGAGCCCCGCTGAGCACGCGACCCGGAGGCGCCGCTTAGACCTCCGCCAGCGCCCGCGCGATCTGTTCCCATTCCTGCGCGAGCCCGAGCCCGGACGGAGGCGGCCGCCGCCCCGCCCGCGCGTACCAATAGGCGGCGTTGCCCGCGTCCCCTTCCTTGCGGTGGAGGTAGGCATGGACCCAGCAGCCGGCGGCAGAATGGTCCTCCTGCGCCCGGTCGTGCGCGGCGTGCCAGTCGCCTTTGGCGTCGTGCCAGAGGGCCTGCAGGGCGCCGCTCCACGCCGCGGGCGGGGCGGCATCGCGGGCGAGGGAACCTTCGAACGCGGCAAATGACATTTGCGGGAGGCTGCCTCCCGTGTCCTTGATTTCAAATCCCGAGTTTTCCCGCCGCGCCGATGCCCCAGAACGAACACCTCATCCTCCGCGAACTGCTCGCCCGCGAGGGCGGCTGGGTGTCGGGCGCCGCCCTCGCGCGACGGCTCGGGCTGTCCCGAGTCGGCGTCTGGCAGCGGATGGAGCGGCTGCGCGCCGCCGGCTTCACCCTCGAGGCGAAACGGGCCCGCGGCTACCGACTGGTCCACGCCCCAGAGCAGCTGTACCCGGCGCTGGTCGAAACTCTCCTTCGCGGCCGGCCCCGGGGGTTCTCGCTGCTGGTGCTGGACGAGGTGGACAGCACCAACGACGAGGTGCTGCGGCAACTGGCGGCGGGCCGGCCGACCCCGTTCGCGGTGCTGGCGCGGCGGCAGACGCAGGGTCGCGGCCGCTTCGGCCGGTCGTGGCACAGCGCTTCCCCCGCAAACCTTTACGCGAGCTTCGGGTTCCGCCCGCGGGTGCCGCCGGCCCGGATGCCGCTCTTCACCCTCTGGATGGGCGTCAACCTGTGCGAACTGCTGGGCCACTTCGCGCCCGAGGCACCCCGGCTCAAGTGGCCCAACGATCTGGTGTACGGCAGCCGGAAGGCGGGCGGGATGCTGACCGAGGCGCGCATCGACGCGGACCAGATCCGGGACCTGGTGTTCGGAGTCGGGCTGAATGTGAACACGCCGCCGGACGCGTGGCCGGCGGACCTCGCGCGGCGGGCGGTCTCGCTCGGCCAGATCGCGGGTCGGCCCGTGGACCTGAACCGGCTGGCGGCCGCGCTGATCGGGCGGGTGCTCCTCGCCTACACGGCCTTCGTCGAGGACCGGCACCGGGAAGGGTTCGCCGAGCGCTGGCACCGGCACGACCTGCTCCGGGGCCGCGCGGTCACGCTGCTCGAGGGCGGGCGGCGGCACCACGGCACCGTCGTGGGCCTTGACGAGGAGGGGGCGCTGCTCCTGCGCGACGAGGCGGCCCGGCTGCATCGCTTCCGGGCGGGCGAGGTCACGGTGGAACGGGAGCCGTGAGCCCCTTTCCGCGCTAGCCTTGCGCGCCCCCCGGGACCTAGCATCTCTTCCCCTTATGTCCGCGCCCCCGCCCGCGATCGAAGTCTCCCGTCTGGTGAAAACCTACGGCGGCACGACCGCGGTGAATGACATCAGCTTCAGCGTGGCCCGGGGGGAGATCGTCGGGTTCCTCGGGCCCAATGGCGCCGGCAAGTCGACCACGATGCGGATCCTCACCGGCTACCTGCCCGCCACCTCGGGGAGCGTGCACCTCTGCGGCCTGCCGGTGGCGACGCGGCCCGACGAGGTGAAGCGCCGCATCGGTTACCTCCCCGAGAACAACCCCTTGCCCGAGGATATGCGCGTCTCGGAGTACCTGTATTTCCGGGGCCGGCTGAAGGAGGTGTCCCGGCGCCAGCTCGGCCCGCGCATCGACGAGGTGCTGGAAATCTGCGACCTCAAACGCGTGCGCCACCGCATCATCGGCCAGCTTTCGAAGGGCTACCGGCAGCGGGTCGGCATCGCCGAGGCGATCCTGGCGGAACCGCCGGTCATCATCATGGACGAGCCGACGATCGGCCTCGACCCGCATCAGATCCTGATCGTGCGCGACCTCATCGCGGGCCTCCGCGGGCGGATGACGGTCATCATCTCCTCCCATATCCTGCCCGAGATCGAGGTGACCTGCGACCGGGTGCTCATCATCAACCAGGGCCGCGTGGTGGCGCAGGGCACCCCCGCGGAACTCCGCCGCGAGATCTTCGGCCAGTCCTCGTATGTCCTCGAGGTGGCCGGGGATCCGGCGATCCTCGCCGCGGCGCTCGCCACCGTTGACCCGGACCTGCACGCCGCTCCGCCGGGCGAGACGACGCCCGCCGGCCCGGAGGAATTCCGCCGCCTGCGGCTGACCACCGCGCGTTCTGACGAACTGGGGGACGCGATCGTGGCCGCGCTCGCCGCCGCCGGCTGCCGCGTCCGCGCGATCGGCCGCGAGCACCCCTCGCTCGAGGATGTCTTCCTCGCGGCCACTCGCCGCAGTTGGGACGCGGTCCAAGCCGCCGCGCCCCGCCCGACCCCCGCCCGATGAAGCACTTTCCCACCCTGCTCAGCCACGAGCTGCGGATGCTCCTTGTCTCGCCCGCGACGTACGTGGCCGCGACCCTGTTTCTCGGCTTCATGGGCCTCGTCTTCATCAAGATCGCGGAGCTCTACGGCGGCGCCTCGCAGGAGACCTCGCCGGCCGTGGTCTACTTCCAGCTCTTCTGGCTGCCGGTCTGCGTGATGGTGCCGCTGCTCACGATGAAGTGCCTCGCCGAGGAGCGCCGGGCCGGAACCCTCGAGACCCTGCTCACGACCCCCGTCACGACCACCGAGGTCGTCCTCGCGAAGTTCGGGGCCGCCTACGCCCTCTATGCGGGCCTCTGGGCCTCCACCCTCGGGTTCTTCCTCGTGCTGCGCCGCTACTCCGGCGATGAGCGCTTCCTCGACGCGGGCCCGCTCCTCGGGGGGTTCCTGTTCATCGCGGTCTCCGGCCTGCTCTTTGTGGCCCTCGGGGTGCTCGCCAGTTCCCTCACGCGAAGCCAGTCCGTCGCCGGGATCCTCTCGTGCGTGGCACTCGCGACGCTGATCCTCGGCGGGAACGCGCTCGCCGACTCGCCCTGGCTCGACCAGGGGATGCTCCGGCCGCTGCGGGCCGCGGTGGACCACGGGCACGTGTTTGGCCACCGGGACGACTTCGCGCGCGGGGTGATCGATCTGCGGCACCTGCTATTTTACGCTAGCGGCACCGCGCTCGCCCTCATCTTCAGCATCCTTAGCGTGGAGGCCAAGCAGCTCCACGCCTGAGGCCGACCCCGATGGATCCCCTCTCCAGCTTCCGCGCCGCCCGCTGGGTCCGCACCGTCAACCTGCTGCTGCAGGCGGTTCTGCTGCTGACGCTGTTCGGGGGGCTCAACTACGTCGCGCGCCACCACCCGGTCCGCTTCGACCTCACCGCGAACCGCCGCTTCTCCCTCGCGCCCGAGACCCTCTCCTACCTCCGCGACCTGCCCCGCCCGGTCCACCTGGTGCTGACGCAGTCGCCGGAGTCGGATCATCCGGAGCTCGCCGGGCTGATCGACGAGTACGTGCACGCGACCGACCCGCGGCCCGAGGGGCGCATCACCCGCGAGACGCTCGACGTCTATCAGAACCGGAAGCGGAGCGAGGAGCTCGGGGTGGACCAGCCGGACCTGCTGCTGCTGCTCTCGGGGGACCGGCGGCGCGTGGTGACGGTCAACGAGCTCTACACCCTGCGGGAGCGGCGACGCCAGGCGTTCATCGGGGAGCAGGTTCTGACCGCGGCGATCCTCGACGTCTCCAGCCCGGGACGGCAGAAAGTCTATTTTCTCGCCGGCCACGGGGAACTGCGACTGAACGACGCGGATCCGCTGCGGGGGCTATCCGCGGTGCGCGACCAGCTGCGGATCCGCAACTTCGAGGCCGAGGAGCTCGACCTCACCGTGGCGCGCCGCATCCCCGCGGACGCCGCCCTGCTGGTGGCGGTGGCCCCACAGTCCCGCTTCTCCCGCGCTGAGCAGGAACTGCTCCGCCAGCATCTCGGCGCCAACGCAGGGCGGATGATCACCTTTCTCCCGCCCGGGCTCGGCGCGGCCGGGCTCGGGCTGGAGGACCTGCTGCTGGACTGGGGCGTGCTGCTCCAGGATGACTGGATCTGCGACACCGGGCCGGAAAACGCGGCGGAGAACGGCGACCTGCTGATCCGCGCCTACGCCCCGCACCCGGTCACCCGCTCGCTGATCGAGCACGGCGCGCACCTCGCGCTGGGGGCCACGCGCACCGTGATGCCCGACCCGGGCCGGGCGCTTGGCGGCGCGGTGAACACCGTAACCTTGGCCGCGACCTCCCCGACCGCGTGGGGCGAGCGCGGCCTGCGCGCGGGGGCGATCCCCCGCTACGACCCCGGGATCGACACCCGGCCGCTCCCCGGGATGGAACCCGCCGACCGCCTCGGCGTGGCCGTCGCCGCCGAGCGGGTGAGCGTCCGCGACAACCTCCCCTTCAGCGTGCGGGGAGGCAAACTCGTGGTCCTCGGCACCGGGGATATGGTCACGAACGCCCGGGTCGACCGCGGCAACCTCGCGTTCTTCCTCAATGCGGTGAACTGGTGCGTCGACCGAGACCGCCAGCTCAGCATCCCGCCCCGCCCGGTCGAACGCTTCCAACTCTCCCTCAGCGCGGCCGACTTCAGCCGCCTGCGCTACACCCTTCTCCTCGGCCTCCCGGGCGCCGCCCTGCTGCTCGGCCTCCTCGTCCACTGGACTCGCCGCTCCTGACGCCCATGCGCACGAAAGTCACGCTCGTCCTGGTGTTCCTCAACGTCGCCCTCTTCGCGTACATCTTCCACTTCGAGCGCGCGTGGCGCACGGAGGCCGCTTCCCGCGAGGCGCGCCGCCGCGTGCTCGGGCCCGAGGCCGCCCGCATCACCACGCTCGAGGTCGAGGCCCCAGGCGGCACCGGCTACCGGCTCGTCCGCGAGCGCGACACCTGGTTCCTTACCCGGCCGCTCGAGCGCTGGCCCGCGAACCCCCACGCCGTCACCGGCCTGCTCCAGGGCCTGCAGCTGCTCGAGCACGAGACCAGCTTCGCGGTCGCCGACCTCGCCCGGAACCAGCAGACCACCGCCGACTTCGGCCTCGCCCCGCCGCGCCTGACCGCGACCTTCACCAGCGGCGACGCGGCCCCCGGCGCCCCCGCGCGGCAGACCGTGCTCCGCCTCGGCGACAGCACGCCCGACGGCCGCCGCCTCTATCTGCTCTCGCCCGACGGCACGCGCATCCACGTGGTCAACCGCACGCTCGCGGACCTGCTCTCCCCGCCGCTGGCGCAGTTGCGGGACGACACCCTTTTTGGCGTGCGGGTGTTCGAGGCGCGCTCGCTCGGCCTCCAGCTTGCCCCTCGCTCCGCCGAGGTGGGCGCGGCCGGCGTGCGCGTGCGCCTGCGCCGCGAAGGCACCCGCTGGACCTTCGACGCGCCGATCTCGGCCCGCGCGAGCCGCCAGGCGGTCGAGTTGCTGGTGAACGACCTGAACACGCTGCGCGCCCGCTCCTTCCCCGCCAGCCCCGCGGGCCCGGCGCCCTCCGCCGCGCCCAGCCTGCGCCTCGCCCTCGAGGGCAACGGCCGGCTGGAAGTGCTCTACCTCGGCGAGCCCGTCGCCAACCCCGCGCCCCCGGAACCCGGCTCGGTCCCCGGGATCGAGTTCCTCGCCCAGCTCGAGGGCCGGCCCACCCTCTTCACCACCGTGGTCCCGCCGGCGCTGCTCGAGACGCTCCGCGCCGCGCAGGAAAGCCTCCGCGAGAAACGCGTGCTCGACGACCTCGACCCGGCCGCGGTCACCGCCATCGCCCTCTCCTCCCCCTTGCAGCCCGGACCGGGTCCGGTGGAGCTGCGCCGCCTCGGCGAGGGCCCGGCCGCCCGCGCGTGGCAGCTGTCCGCGGGCTCCGGGGACGCCCGCACCTTGCCGGCCGACGCCGGACGCGTGCAACGGCTGCTGGAACAACTCGCGACCCTCAGCGTGGAACGCTTCAAAAGCGACGCCCCAACCAGCGCGGACCTCGAGGAATGGGGCTTCAACCGCCCGGTGCGGGAGATCGTCCTGAGTCGCGGCGGCGGCGTCCCTCCGGTCGTGCTGCGGCTGGGCACCGACGCGTCGCGCCAGCTCTACGCGCGGGTGGGCACCGCCGCGGATCCGGGCAACTCCATTTACCAGGTCGATCGTGCCGTCCTCGAGGAACTGCCCGTGGTCCCCCACGCCTGGCGGGACCGGGCGGTGGCGCCCCCCCTCGCCGAGGCCGCGCGTATCACCTCCGTGCAGCTGACCGAAGCGGAGGGCGGGCGAGAGGTGTTCGCGGCGACGCTCGACGCGGGCGGACAGGCGACGCCCCCGCCGCGGGATCCCGCGGCGCTCGCGGGGCTGCTGGCAGCGCTGCGGGCGCCAGCGGCCCGCGACTTCCTCCCGGGCGGCTTCACCCCGCGCGTGCTCGCCGGGGGCGAGGAACGCCCGTGGCGCTACCGCCTCGAGGCCGTGATCGCCGGGGCGGGTGGCGGTCCGACCCCCACCACGACCACCTTTAGCCTCCTGCTCACCGACCGGCTGGGCGGCAGCCTGCAATACGCCGGCAGCCGCGAACTGGACACCGTGTTCTCCCTGCCCCAGCCCGTCATCGACGCGCTCTGGGCCCTGACTTACGGCCCGCGGGACCCGGGCCCGCGTCCCGCCCCGCCGCGCTGATCCCCACCGGGCCGATGCCGCCGTTCTTGGAGGTCAGCCGCGCCGCCGCCGCGCATGTCGCGCGGGCGGGTGGTGCGTTCGCGCTCTGGACGCTGTGGCTCGGGCTGCTGCTGCTGCTCGCGCTGCAGGCCTGGATCGCCACCAGGCACGAGCTGACGGTGCCCGCCCCGCTGCTGCGCCGGCTCGAGGCCGAACTCGCCCGGCAGGGCTTCCGCGCCAACGTCAGCGCAACCTCGTTTGATCCCACCGGGCGCGTGTTCGCGCGGGACGTGCGTCTCTTCCTGCCCGCCTTAGCCGAGCCCGTGCTGGAGGCCCGCGGGGTCTATGCGGTCCTCGACCCCACCGCGGCCCTCCGCGGGGAGATTCTCCTGCGGGAATTGCAGTTCCAGGACGCCGCGGTGCTGGCCCCGCCCCAACTGACCCCCTCCGGGCGCTCCGAACCGCTCGCCTCCGGGATCGGGGCCGTGCTCCGGCTCGACGCCGGCCGTCTCCACCTCGATCAGTTCGACGCCCGGGTGCAGGGCATCCTCTTGCAGGCGGGAGGAATGCTCGCGCTGCCCCGCCCGGACCCCGCCGCCCCCCCGCTCGCCGCGGAGGTCGCCCGCCTGTTCCCCTCCGCCGCCCGGGCCGTCCTCGCCGCCGGCCGCCACGTCGCCGAGGCGGAGGACCTGCGCGTGCGGCTGGAAGTCTCCCCCGCCGGATCCGGCCGCCATCAACTCGGCTTCCATCTCACGGGCACCCGCATCCCACTCCCGCCACCCGCGGCCGGCGAGGCACGCGCGGTCGCGCTCACCGGAACGCTGTCGCTCGGCCCGGAGCGGGTCGCCTCCGGGCTGCAGCTCTCCGCCGCCACGCTCCAGCTGGAGGGCCTCGCCCGGCTCCAACAGCTGCACGTCATCCTGCCCCCGCTCCGCCTCGATGCCCTCGATGACGGGTGGCCCGCGACGGCGGAGGTCATGGCCGCCGCGGTTGAAACCGCAGACGGCGCGCTCCGGGCGGTCACGGCCCGCCTGCGCCGGGGCGCCGGAACCACGGTCACCGCGAAGGCAGGGCTGCGGCTGCTCGACTTGCCGCTGGAGCTGGCCGCGGAGATCGACTGGGGCCGACGGAGCGGGCGCGTCACCTTCGCCGGGGAACTGTCTCCGGGACTCCTCGACCTCATCAGCCGGCGGCTCGGCACGGACGTCGCCCGCTTCTACTCCTACGAGGCCCTGACCGTGGAGGAGGGAGCGGCGGTTTTCGGCCCGGACTGGACCTTTGCCCGGCTGGACGCGCGGGTGCGCATTCCGCGGATGAACTCCTACGGCGTGACGATGGAGGACGGGCGCGCGGTGGTCACGCTGGAGCCCGGGCGCTTCCGCTCGCCGGAGGCCTTCGCGCGGATCGGCGAGAACCACGCCCGCGGGACCTACGAGCACGACCTGCGCACGCACGCCTTCCGCTTCCTCCTCGACGGGCGGCTCCGCCCGCTCGCGATCAGCCGCTGGTTCGGCCCGTGGTGGCCGAAGTTCTTCACCCAGCTGGAGTTCCCGGACGCCCCGCCGGCGGCCAGCGTCGACTTGCAGGGCGTCTGGCGCCAGGGGCACCGGGCCGCCGTCTTCGTCGGCGCCCAGGCGGGCCGCATCAAGCTGCGCGGCGCGCCGGCCGAGGAGGTCCGGACCCGCCTGTTCATCCGCCCCGGCTGGATCGACGGCCTGGAATTCCGCCTCGCGGACCCGAGCGGCGCCGCGCGCGGCACCTTCACCCACGTGCTGGAGCCCGGCGCGGGCTGGCGCCACCTCGACCTCGACCTGCAATCGAGCCTCGGCCTCGGACCCGTGCGGGCGCTGCTGGGTTCCCCGCTCAACTCCCTGCTCGACCCCTACGCGGCCGAGGCGTCCCCGGAGATCAGCCTGCGGGGGCGCCTGCACGGCCCGGCCGCGCCCGCGGGGGCGGTCAACCGCCTCGAACTGGAGGGCCGGGTGGCGGGCGCCTTCCGCTTCCACGGTTTCCCACTGCAGGAAGTGGCCTTCAAGGCGCGGGTCGCGGGTCCGGAGGTCAACGTCGACCCGTTCTCCGCGCGCTACGCGGAGGGCCGCGTCTCCGGCAACGCCCGCGTCTGGGGCGCTGGCGCCGCGCGGCGGGTCGGCTTCAACGCCTCGCTGGAGGACGCCAGCCTCGGGCCCGCGGCGACCACCCTGCAGGCGTTCCTGGCCGCGCGACGGGGGGAGGCCCCGGCGCCCCCGGACCGTTTCGTGCGGGAGCGGGCCAACCTGCGCCTCAACCTCTCGGCCTCGGCGGAAGGCGACTACGCGGACCCGTTCTCCTTCCGGGGGGATGGCAACGCGACGCTGCAGGGACCGGAACTGGGCGAAGTACCGATGCTGGGCCTGCTCTCGGAGCTGTTCACCTTCACCTCGCTCCGCTTCACCGAGGCCCGCGCCAACCTGCGGCTCGAGGGACCACGGCTGATTTTCCCCCAGGTGGAACTCCGCGGCGCCAACTCCGCGATCGACGCCTCCGGGGAATTCACCCTCGACCGGCGCGAGCTGCGCTTCAACGCCAAGGTCTTCCCGTTCCAGGAAAGCGGCAACGTCCTCAAGACCGTGGTCGGCGCCGTGCTCACCCCGCTGTCCAACGCCCTGGAGGTGCGGCTCACCGGCACGCTCGAGCGGCCGCGCTGGGAGTTCGTGATGGGGCCCCGCAACTTCCTGCGCACCCTCGCCGGCGAGAACGAGGCCGGCCCCGCCGCCCCGCCCCCGGTCCCGCCGCCCGCGCCTTGACTTGCCCGCGCGCCCGCCGAGATAGGGAGGGATGACGTTCCGTCCTCTCTGCCCGCTCTTCGCCGCCTTGCTGCTCACCGCCTGCCAGCCCGAGCCCGGCACGCCGTCCGCGCCGCCGGCGACGGGCAACCCCAAGGTGCCGGCCGGGGCCAAGAGCTCTGGCGGCCGCCACGCCGTGCTCCAGCTGGAAAAGGGCGAGATCGAGCTGGAGCTGCTCCCGGAAGCCGCCCCGCGGGCGGTGGAGAACTTCCGCCTCCTCGCCGAGCACGGGTACTACGACGGCCTCACCTTCCACCGCATCATCCGCGGCTTCATGCTCCAGGGCGGCGATCCGATGGGCGACGGCCGCGGGGGCCAGAGCGCCTGGGGTGGCACCTTCGCCGACGAGCTCGACCCCGCCTCGCCGCTCTACCGAGCCGGCTACCGGCGCGGCATCGTCGCGATGGCCAACCGCGGCCCCAACACCAATACCAGCCAGTTCTTCATTATGCACCAGGACTACCGGCTGCCCCCCTCCTACGTGATCTTCGCCAAGGTCATCCGGGGCTTCGAGGTCGTCGACGCCCTGGCCGAGCTCCCGACGATGCCCGGCCCCGACGGCAGCGCCAGCGTGCCCCGCCAGCCGCCGGTGATCCGGCGCATTGTCATCAAGCCCTGACGGCGCCCGCGCCTACCCCGCGCCGGCTCAGAGCAGACTCGTCGGCAGGTCCTCGCCCGCCACCCACGGCCGCTCCGCCTCGGGTTCCTTCGCCACAGCGCTCGCTGCCGGGGCCGCCCCCCGCGGGACGAGCGCGTAGACGAGCTCGCAGTCCATCGCCGCGGCCGCCTTGCGCAGGGAATAAAGGGAAATCGCCCCCCGGGCCTCCGAGCGCTCCAGCTGGGCACAAGCCTGCCGCTTGCAGCCCAAGGCGTCCGCCAACGCCTGCTGCGTGACCCCGCGGGCCAGGCGCTCCTGCCGCAACCAGCCCTCCACCGGGGCCTGGCGGGGCACCGAGACGCCCCCACCCGCGGCATCCGCGGGGCGGCTTCCAGGGGCTACGGGGCTCGACATCCCTTCGAAACAGGGCCCGGCCCCGCGCGACGCAAGCCTTTCGTTGACTAACGCGCGCCCCGCCGTGGGTCTTCGGCCCGGTCGCGGGTCGTGAGGTGCCACTGGCCGCAGTACCCACAGCGGTACGCGGCCCGCTCCCGCTCCACCCCCGCCAGCAGGGCCGCGTCCAGCGCGTCACCTTGGCTGCGGTAGCGCCGCTTGCGGCCGCAGGCCCGGAGGCGCGCCTCGTCCGCGAAGCCCTTCACGCCGCCACCTCCGCGGGGCCCCCGGCGGCCAGCCACCGCCGGAACGCGCCGATCTCCGCCAAGGTGCCCGCCACCAGCACCAGATCCCCCGCCGCGAGGGTTTCCGCGCCCCCCGGCGCCAGCACGCGCTCCCCCTGACGCTCCCGGGCGACCACCCGCACGCCCGTCCGCTGGGCCAGCCGGAGTGCCGCCAAGGTCCGCCCCTCAAAGCCACCCTCGGGCAAGGTGAAGGTCTCCAGCACCGACCCCCGGAATTCCTCGTCCGCCGGCGCCGCCGCCGGGGCCTGCTGCAGTTCGCCCCGCGCGGTGGCGAGCCGGGCCGGCGCCCCCAGCAGCAGCAGCTTGTCCCCGGGAAACACCGGGAAGTCCGGCCGCAGCGCGGTGACGACGTGCCCGTTGCGCTCGATCTCCAGCACGGTGCAGCCCAGCCGCGCCGGGATCGCCAGCTGGGCGAGGGTCCGGCCCGCGTAGTCCGCCCCGTCCGGCACCACGACCTCCGCCAGGCTCAGTTGCCAGGCCTCGAGATCACGTCCGCGCTGCTCGGCCGCGCGGGCGGCCGCCGCGGCCCGCGAATCCTCCGTCAGGACCGCATCCACCGACGCCCGCCACTCGCTGTGCCAGAAGATCAGCTTGCGCGACAGGAACGCGACCACCGCCACCGCGCCCGCCAGCACGACCAGCCAGCCCCACATCCCGAGCGGGCCGAACGGGGCGATCGCCTGCACCCACGCGAGGAGCAGGAGGGCCAAAACGGCCCGCAGCCCCCGTTGGACCACCCCCACGGGCAGACCGCCGCCGTCGCCTACCGCCTCCGCCACGATCAACGCGATCGCCGCCAGGTTCCGCCACAGCGCGAACAGCAGAATCAACGCGACCAGGCCAACCCCGCCCCAGAAGGCCAGCTCCACGGTCCGCACCGGCAATCCGAAGGCCGGCGCCTGCGTCCGAAGCAGCTCCAGCAACTGGGGCGCGAAGAGCATTATCCCGGTCACCAGCAGCGCCTCGACCGCCACCTGCGGCAGGCGCCCCCGCACCAGCCGCCACGCGACCGAACGCGGCGGCCGCGCCTGCACCGCCTGCAGCCAGCCGTGATAGGCCTCCAGGGCCCGTCCAATCCAACGCGGCTCCACCCGTTCCAGCAGGGCGAGGATGGCCTCGGCCCGGCGGTTCAGGGCCGGGACCACCAGCACGGTCAGAATGGCAAGGCCGACCGCGAGGGGATAGAAGCGCGGCGGCAGCACCGCGGCGGAGACGCCCAGCTGGGCGATGATGAAGGTGAACTCGCCCAGCGGCGTCAGCAGCAGGCCGGCGCGCCGCGCGTCCCGCGGACGGGTCCCGCACAGGACCAGCCCGAGGGTCGTCGCCGTCGCCCGGGCCACCAGCACAAAGACCAGCAGGCCCAACGCCGCGGGCAGCACCGGCAGCAGCTCGCGCGGGTCCAGCATCATCCCGATGGACACAAAGAACACGCTGCTGAAGAGGTCACGCATCCCGGCGAACGCCCGCTCCACCCCCGCCCGCTGCGGCAGTTCCGCCACGATGGCCCCCAGCAGGAACG
>VHCY01000009.1 GCA_016871595.1 Verrucomicrobiota bacterium | reverse complement strand
TCCAGCACCTTGTCTACTACTACGACCACGCCACCGGCACCGTCCCGCGCCCCGTCCGCATCCTTCAGAAACGCACCGAGGACGCCCACGACAACCCCACGCTCGCGATCGATGCCGCCGGCCACCTCTTCGTCTTCTCCTCCGCCCACGGCACGTCCCGCCCCTCCTACCTCCATCGCTCGCGCCGCCCCTACGACATCACCGAGTGGGAATTGGTCGAGACCACCAATTACTCCTACACGCAGCCCTGGTACCTGCCGGAGTCCCGCCGCTTCCTTTTCCTGCACACGCTCTACGTCCAGGGCCAGCGCACGCTCAACTGGAAGACCTCCGCCGACGGCCGCACCTGGACCGCGCCGCGCCTGCTCGCCCACCTGGAGCGCGGCGATTACCAGCTCACCGCCCGTCAGGGCCAGACCGACCGCGTCGCCACCGCCTTCGACCTCCATCCCGACCACGGGCGCGGCGGCACCGGCCTCAATTACCGCACCAATATCTACTATCTGGAGACCCGCGACGCTGGCGCCACCTGGTCGAACGTCTCCGGCCAGACCGTTACCCCGCCGCTGCGCGACACCGCCAATCCGGCGCTGGTCCGCGATTACCGGGCGGAGGACCTGAGCGTCTACCTGAAGGAGCTTACCTTCACTTCGGCGGGTCACCCGGTGATCCTCTATTTGACCTCCAAGGGCTACAATCCCGGCCCCGAGTCGGGGCCCTTCCAATGGTGGACGGCCCGTTGGACCGGCAAGGAATGGGTGTTCCGCGCGTGTTTCACGTCGGACCACAACTACGATCACGGGACACTGTACGTGGAGCCGGACGGCACCTGGCGGATCATCGCGCCGTCGGATCCGGGGCCGCAGCCGTGGGGGACGGGCGGGGAGATGGTGCTATGGCTGAGCCGCGACGAGGGCGCGACGTGGACGCGTGGCCGCACGCTGACGTCGGGGTCGCGGTACAATCATTCGTATGCGCGTCAGCCGGTGGCGGCGGATCCGGGGTTTTACGCGTTGTGGGCGGATGGTTCGCCGCTGGAGCCGACGGCCTCGGCGTTGTATTTCTGCACGCGCGAGGGCGAGGTCTATCGCCTGCCCGAGCGGATGACGGGCGAGACCGCACGTCCTGAGCGGGTGAATTGAGGGCCCTGCAGCGCCTCGGTTCGATGTAGCTGGGGCGCGCCGCCTCGGTCCGTGAAGACGCGGGAACAACCGACGGGGTCAGGCCGTGAATTGATAGAAAGGCACGGCAGCCCGGATCGAGTGCTGGCCGAAAACTAGCGTTCACCGCCTGACCCGTTCCGGGGCGTGCCGCCTGCCCGGATCCAATTCGGCTGGACGTGAATTGCTTGCCTACGGCCGACCCCTTTGCACTTGCCAAACACTCCCACCGCCAGCCGATTGGGGTTGATGCCGGAAATCAGTCCTCCAATCCGTACGGCGGTGCCGTCGCCTCGCCCGCAGCGTATCCGGGGCATTCTGCTGGCGGTAGGCTTGCTCCTGGGAGCGACCGCCGGCCTCGCTCAGGGAACGCACGGTCTGGTCGCCAGTTTGCCCTGCGATCCGCCACTCGCCGATGAGACGGGCAATTCGGTCACTTTCTTCCGCATCGATGCCGGCTTTACCACTGATCGTTTCGGAAGGGCGAATCGGGCGCTGCGCCTGAGCTCGCTTGGCCGTTACGTCATCGTCGACATTCCCGGGTTGCCCGTCGCCGGGTCCGCGCGCACGCTCTCCTTTTGGATGCAACGCGATGGACAGGATGCGGGCCGGCAGGCTGGCGATTCCTACCTCGTTTCCTGGGGCTCGGAGGCCAGTGGGCAAGGCTTTGGCGTTTATGTCGCGGCTCCTCCGGCGGAGCCATCGCTCACCGGCTACCTCGGCCTCGACGACAACCCGACGGAGCGCATCGCCTCGGCCGCTTGGATTCACGTGGTCCACACCTATGATGGACAAACATCGTCGATTTATGTGAATGGCACTCTGGCCGCCGAGAAATCGGTGGCGCTGAACACGGCGGCCGGAAACCGCATCGTGTTGGGTGGCCGCATCTTCGGTCGCAGCGTGGAGCCGGAGGTACGGGACTATTTCAGCGGTGCCCTCGATGAGGTGAGGATCTGGAATCGCAGCCTCTCGGCCCGTGAGGTTTCGATCCTCTACCTTGATTCCTCGCGTCCGATCACCACCGATCTGGACAGCCCGGCACCGGTCATCACGATCCTCAATGCGCCGCGGCAGGTGGTGGAGGAAGGTGCCAATCTTGCCTTGGACGCCCGGGTGAACGGGGCTACCCGCTTTCAATGGTACCGGAATGGAATGCCCATTGCCGGGGCCAACCTCCCGGGCCTCAATCTGCGGAATTTGAGCCTGGCCCGGGACGCGGGTTGGTACCAACTGGGGGCCTCCAACGCGGTTGGCACCAGTTATTCGGATCCGGTTTTCGTGCTGGTCTCCTCCCCCTATTACCGGGTGCGGGGCTGGGGCGGAAATCCTTCTGGGGCGGCCACCGTGCCGCTAACCCTTGGTACGGCGTTGCAGGTTGCGGCCGGGACGGCACATGCCCTCGCGTTGCTTCCGGACGGCAGGGTGCTGGGTTGGGGTTCGAACGCGAACGGCCGGGCCACGCCGCCCGCGGGGCTCGCGAACGTGGTTGCGCTCTCAACCTTTTCCGGCACCTCGCTGGCCCTGACGGCGGAGGGGACGGTGGTGGGATGGGGCGTGAACACGAACGGTCAAGCCACGCCGCCGGCTGACCTGCGCGACGTCGTGGCCATCGCGGCGGGCGCGAACCACTCGGTCGCCCTGCGGCGTAACCGCACCGTCGTGGCGTGGGGACTCAACAGTGGAGGCCAAAGCGCGCCCCCGGCCGGGCTCAGCGACGTGGCGGCGATCGCGGCCGGATCAGACTATTCCTTGGCGATCCGGACCGACGGGGCGATGTTCGCGTGGGGCGTGAATTCCCAAGGCCGGGCCACCCTCCCCACCCCGGTTTCGCCGCCCCGCTCAATCGGCGCCCACCTGGAGAACTCCGTCGCCCTGCTGGCGGACGGCAATTTGCTGGCCTGGGGCAACAGCGCAGGACGGCGCAATCAACCCCCCGCGGGACCCTTTGTGGCCGTGACCCTAGGCTCCGGCTATGGTCTGGCGCTCCGTCCGTCCGGGCAAGTGGAGGCGTGGGGCGACGGAACCGCCGGGGGGAACCTCGCACCGCCCGACCCGGATCCAGTGGTTGCCCTCGTCGCCGGCCACACCTTCAACTTGGGGATCTTCGACCTGCGGCGCTCGCTCTCTCCGGAGCCCGCCGCAATCCTATCCCAACCGGCTTCGCAGGTGGTCGAGGCCGGGCAACCCATCACGCTCAGCGTCTCCGCCTCCGGGTTTCCGCAACCCACCTTGCAGTGGTTGCGGGGCGGAATCCAGATCGCGGGCGCCACCAAAAGCTCATACGTGGTCCAGGCAGCGGGGAAAGGAGACGCCGGAACGTATGAGGTGGTGGTGAGTAACCTGATCGGCACTACCACCCACACCGTGCGATCTGTTCCGGCCGCCATCGAAGTGGTGCCCAGCAGTCGGCTCTCCAACCTCTCGGTCCGCACCACCTTGGCCCCGGCACAGGTCCTGACGCTCGGTGCCGTGGTGGCCGGTCAGCCCAAGAGTTTTCTGATCCGGGCAGGCGGGCCCGCGTTGAATGCTTTTGGCCTCCAGGGGATGGCCGACCCGCGACTCGACCTTTTCCGCGGCACCTCTGCCCCGAGCGGTTCGAACGATGACTGGAGCCCTGCACTTGCGTCCGTCTTCCAGGCGGTCGGTGCTTTCCCATACGGCGCGGGTTCGCGCGACGCCGCGTTGAACCCCGCCCTCACCGGGGCCTTCACCGTGGAGGCCAAGGGATCGGGTCCGGGAACCGTGCTGGTCGAGGCCTACGATGTCACGGGTGGAAACACGGGCCGATTGGTCAACTTGTCCGCGCGTAATCAGGTGGGTACGGGCGACGACATCCTGATCGCTGGCTTTGCCATTTCGGGCAGGGGCAGCAAACAGGTTCTCATCCGGGCCGTCGGGCCATCCTTGGCCGGCTTCGGGGTGTCTGGTTTCCTCGCGGATCCGCGCTTGGCGATCTTTTCGGGTGCCGGAACTCGATTGGCCGAAAACGACAACTGGGGCGTCCGCATTGGAACGGCCACCTTGGCCACCGCGGCCAATTTCAGCGCGGTCGGGGCATTCCCCCTCAACGGCGGTTCCCGGGACGCGGCGCTGCTCATTACCTTGAATGCCGGCGCGTCTTACACCGTCCAGGTCGCCGGGGTGAACAACACCACCGGAGAGGCGCTGATTGAGGTGTATGAGGTATTTTGAGTAGGCGGGAGCACCCGATGGGGTCAGGTCGTGAATTGCGAGGAGGGCACGGTGGATCGGATAGAGAAAACTTTCGATGCACGGCCTCACCCGTTCCGGGGCCGCGCGGCTTAGTGCGACGACCCGACAGGTTGCAAGTTTCGTCCTAACCCTTCCGCCGAGGCCAATTCCGCCCGGATTCGGCTCGATGTAGCTGGGGCGCGCCGCCCCGGTCCGTGAAGACGGGAACTCATCCCGCGGAGCGATTCGCTCCGGGCCGTGCCGCGGAAAGGCTGTGCGTGCACGCTGTTCCGGCCGCACCGTCCGGGGCGACGCGCCCCAGCCACACCAAGCCCGGCTGGCTTCGCGGGAGGCGAGCTGGAAGCGCCTCGGTTCGATGTAGCTGGGACGAGCCGCCCCGGTCCGTGAAGACGGGAACGCATTCCCGCGGAGCGACGCGCCCCAGCCACAACGGAGGACCGCCCCCGGCTTTTCCGCTCGCCTCGACCTTTCCCGCCGTCGCAAAACCTTGGCCGGTTCGCCGTGATCCCCAACGCCAACCACCTTCAGCTCTTCTACCACGTGGCCCGGCACCGCGGCATCTCCGCCGCCCTGCCGCATATCCCCTACGGGATCCAGCAACCCGCCCTCAGCGAGCAGATGCTCGAACTGGAACGCGGCCTCGAGGTCACGCTCTTCACCCGCCGCCCCTTCGCCCTCACCCCCGCCGGCGAACGGCTCTATGCCCTCGTCGCCTCAATGCACCACGACCTCCCGGCCGTGGTCGCCGCCGTCAAGGGTGAGGCCCGCCGCCCCCGGCTCCGCGTCGGCGCCGGCGATCATATCCAAGGCCGCTACCTGCCCGGCGGCCTTCTGCACCTGCAGCAAAGCTTCCCTCAGCTCCAGATGCAGGTCCGCACCGGACCGACCGAGGATCTGCTCGACGCCGTCCGCGCCCAGGAGATCGACGTGGCCATCGTCGGCGTTGACCAGTCGCCGGAAGGCCTGGCCGTGCAGCCTCTGGTGGAGGTTCCTCTGGTGCTCCTCGCCCCGGAGGAAAGGCGGGCGGATTCCCTGCCGCGGCTGGATCGCCCCGGCCAGATCGACGAGCCGCTGGTCACCCTCGGCCCCAAGGAGGGGATGTCCCGGCTCTTCGACCGCGTCTTGGCCGAGCGGGGGGTGCGTTGGCCCTCCACCCTGGCTTCGGCCTCCTTGGCCCTGACGCCGTGGTATGTGGCAAATGGGAAGGGTCTGGGCGTGACCTTGGACTTGGACGTCGCGCGCTCCCATCCGGGCCTGCGGATCTTTCCGCTGCCGGGGTTCCCGCCCGTGCGGGTGATTGCGGCGTGGCTGCGACCGGAGACGGCGGTCCTGCGGGCCTTTTTGGGCATCGTCGCCCAAGTCGCGGAGGCTTGGGCGGCGGAGGCCCGCGCGCGGGGCGGGAAGGTGGGCAAGGGCCGGCGGAAACCGGCCGGCTAAGCCGCCGGCCAAGCCGGCTCAGTACGCGAGCGTCACCCGCGCGTGGAGGCGGCCGCGGGCGAGGTCGGTGTACTTCGGATCCTTGGCCTGCCGCCCGTAGTCGAGCGTGGCGCTGAAATGCGTGCCGATGTTCGCGCGCAGCCCGAAGCCGACGCTTTGTAGGGTGAAGTTCTCCGGTTCGATCGTGCGCACCTGATGGGTGTAGACGCGCCCGTAGTCCCAGAAGAACGCCAGCGAGGTCTCTAGCGGCGGTAGCCGCTTGCCGAGCGAGGTCGCCGGCAACTGCTTCGTCAGCTCCTGGTTCATCAGCAGGCCCCGCTCTCCGGAGAAGATGCGTTCCTTGTACCCCCGCACGGTGCCCATCCCGCCCAAGGAGAACTGTTCCGAGGGCAACAGGTTGGTGTTGCTCCCGCCGTGCACGATCACCCGGCTCGCTAGGCTGAGGGAGGGGGCGAGGACGGTCACCCGCTGCGCCCAGGCCTGGCCGTAGAAGAAGCGGGCGCGCGCCTCGTACCGGCTTTCGCCGTAGGCGGCGTCGGTGTTGCGGGAATTCATATCGCCCGGGCTGCCGGTCAGATTTAGCGATACTACCCAGCGGCCCCGCTTGTCCGGGCGGATGAAGGTCCCGCCCACGGACGCCGTGAAGGTGTCGGTCCCGGACCCGAAGACCTCCGCGCCGCCGAACTCGAGGTTGTTATTGGAGCGTTTGAAGCTCACCATCGCGGAACCCTCGGCCATCCAGCCCTTGAGGCGCAGCGGGGCGAGGTACTTCAGGTCGAGGCCCGAGCTGCGGCCGGCCTGGTTGAAGTAGCCCTCGTAGAGGGGCACATCGACCGTCGCCAAGTTGCCGGAGAGCATCACCAGGTGCCGCCAAGGGAGCGGAATCCGGTAATCGAAGGCGTGGGCCTGGATCAGGTCCGGATCGTGCGTGGTCGTGAACTGGTAGGAGACCTGGTGGTCGCGGCCGAAGAGGTTGCCCCAGGTGATCGCGGCGGTGTGCCGGTCGTTGCCCAGCAGATCGTTGCCGGTGTTGTCGTAGGAGAGCGCCAGGCGCAGCGGGAGCTTCTCCTCGACCCCGATGTGCAGGTCCGCCTCGCCGGTGTCGGGAATGGGCTCAATGTGGATCCGTACCCGGCGGAACGGGTTGGTGTTGGCCCAGTTGATGGCCTGGTCGAGCTGGGAGAGGCGGATGATCTCGCCCCGCTGCACCTGCAGGGTATCCCGGAGCAGGGAATCACTGAACCAGCGGTTGCCCTTGAATTTGATCTCGCGGAACTTGCCCCGCATCACGGCCACCCGGATGACGCCCTTGGTGATGTCCTGAGGCGGGATGATCACCTCTGCCACGGGTAAATCGCGCTGCCGGAAGAATCCGGTGGTGACCTGCACGATGCCCACGAGCAGCTGGTCGGAGATGGCCTGGCCCTCGCCCGCGGCGAGGCGGCGGCCCAGCTCGGCGACATCGCTGCCGATCAAGGGGCCGGTCAGCACGATATAGCCCTTGGCCGGATCGGGCTGCAGGGCTTGGGCGGCCTCGATGGACTCCGCGAAGAGCAGCTGCCGGAGAATGATCCGTGGCGCGGCCGGGGCGGCCGGCGCGGCCTCAGCGGCGCGCGTCACCCCGGCCGACAGGAGGGCGGTCAGGAGGCAAAACGTGAGGCGGAGAACGGACATCTTCAGGCGGGGAGGAGACCTTCGGCGGCCGGGGATGTTCAAGGCCAAACCGTTCGACAGGCTCACGGCAGGCCGGGTTCGGCGGGCTCACCGCAGGCGGGTTCGACGGGCTCACGGCAGGCGGGTTCGACAGGCTCACCGCAGGCGGGGGGGAGGGGAAAGGGATCGGGGCGGCGCATTTCCGGGAGGGTAGGGCGCGATCCTTGCGGGTGGCTTGCGCGGGTATTACAGGACCGTAAACGCGTTCGGGCGGGCCAAGCCAAAAACCAAGGCGTTCGGGCCGGGAGGCGCCAAAGCGCTTGCTTGGCGCACCCCGCGCTGGCAGGGCTGGAGGCCCTGTATGGGCGTCCATTTTAACTCCCGCCGATGAAGCTCAGCCACGAGACTCCCGCGTGCCGTTGGGCGGTGCTGATCCCGGCTTGGCTGGTGCTGGGCGCCCTCATCTTCGGTCACGCCTGGTACCTACAGCGCTACCTGGGCGTCGCCGAAGGGATGGGCCTCCGCGGCGCCGCGCAGGCGGGCACCCCCCTGCAGTCCGCTTACCCGGGATTCGCCGCGGATGCCCAAACGTGGGTGCGGCACGCCCTGACGCTCCTCGAAGGGGACCAGATCCGGCTGCGCTGGACCGACATCGATAACGCCCCCCACGGCCGGGAAGTGCACTGGAACTCCGCGTGGGCCTGGGCCATCGCGGGAGCGGGCAAGCTGGACCACTGGCTCACCGGCCGACCCCTGCCGCAGGCCGTGGAGCGAATGACCGTCTGGCTGCCCGGGGTGACCCTGTTTATTGCGATCGTGCTCATTTCCGGCTGGGCGGCGCGGCGCACCGGCCTGCTGGGTGGACTGCTGGTCGCCATCGCGATGGGCGGGCACAACCGCTTTTATGAGGGTTTCTTTCCGGCCTACGTCGACCATCACGGCCTGATTGCGGCGAGCGTCTTCACCCTGGTGCTGGGCGTGGTCCTGATGGGGATGGGGTGGTGGCGGCCACCGGCAGCGCCCGAGACGCCGCTCCCCGAATCCTCCCGCCAAGTGCGCCGGGCGGCCGTGGTTTCCGCGTTGGGCGGGGCCTTCGGGATGTGGGTCGGCGCCGCTTCGGTCATCCCCACGATCGCCTTCATCGGTGTCGCGGCGGCCCTGGTCACCTTGGTCGCCGGGCGGCGGGCGGCCGCGCTGGGCCTAAAGTTCGAGCCGGACGCCTGGCGCCTGTGGGGCCGGGTGGGGGCGGGCGCGAGCCTGGGGTTCTACCTGCTCGAATACTTCCCGCAGCACCTCGGGGTCCGGCTGGAGGTGAACCATCCCTTCTACGCGATGGCCTGGTGGGGCGCGGGCGAACTGTTGGCAGAGTTGTCCACCTGGTGGCTGGGCGGTTGCCGCCCGGCGCTGCTCCGCTGGCCCCGGCTGGCCCTCGGGGCCGCCCTCGCCGCCGTGGCGCCGCTCACGATCGTTCTCTTCAAGGCGCAGGTCTTCACCGTCGCGGACCCCTTTCTGGCGGCCCTGCACCACCAGCACATCCAGGAATTCCTCCCGCTGCACAAGACCCTTGCCCGCCTCGGCCCCCGGCCGTTCATCGACGTCGCGATCATCGAGAACATCCCCCTGTTCCTCGCCGTGCTGGCCCTGCTGGTTTCCCGCCGCCGGCCGTTGATTCTGCTCTTCTCCACGCTCGTATGCGTCTTGGCGCTAGCCCTCTCCTTTTGGCAGTCCCGCTGGCTGCTCAACACCACGGGGCCTTTCATTGTCCTCTCCCTTGTTCTCGCGGTGGTTTACTTCCGGGGCGCACGCCCGGCGGTCCGTTGGGGTGCCGTCCTCGTGGCCGCAACGCTGCTCTACGGGGTGAACTCGGTGCGCCGGATCGTGATGGCGCGGGAGGATGTGGTGGAGCTGCGCATCTCGCCCGCCGATGCCTACGCGCCCCTGTTCCGGGACATCGCCCGCGCCCTGCGGGCGACCCAGCCGACCGGTGACATCGTCCTCGTCAGCAGCCCCAACAGCTCCACGGGGATCGGCTATTACGGCCGCTTCAAGACCCTGGGTACCCTCTACTGGGAGAACAACGCCGGCCTGAAGGCGGCCGGGAATATCCTGGCGGCCCGCTCGGTGGACGAGGCCAAGGCGCTGATCCGCCAGCACGGCGTCACTCACCTCGCGATTTTGTCCGAGGAGAACTTCATCGGCCCGTACTTCAAACTCCTGAATCCGACCCTGCCGGATGAGGAAGTGAAGAAGACCTTCGGGCACCTGTTGCTCGTGGACAAGGTGGTCCCGACGTGGCTGCAGGCCATCCCCTATCGTCTCCCGGATGAATTCAAGTCGTTGAACCTCTTTGTGTTGCTGGTCAAAGTGGCTTGGGATCAGACCGAGGCGGATGCGATCTTTAATGTAGCCCTGACCAAACTGGAGCTAGGGGAGGCCGCGGCCGCGGAGAAGGACTTCGACGCCCTGATTCAGGCCTTGCCCCAGGCCCCGCAACCCTGGTTTAAGAAAGCCGATATCCAATTTGGGCGCAACGAGTTCGAGGCCTCCGCCCGTTCGTTGGTGGAGGCGATCCGCCGCTCCCCGGGGCCGGAGCGGCCCGCGATGTACGCCAACGGGGCGGCCAGTTTCTACCGGGCGCAGCGCCCGGCGGAGGCGATCTTGATTTATCGGACCGCCCTGGCCGAGCGGGTGGACCCCAATCTGGCCACCTACCTCGCGTGGGTACTGGCCACCTGCAAGGTCGATGGGCTGCGCAACGGGGCGGAGGCGGTGCGGTGGGCGGAGGAGGCGGTCCGCGCCGACCCCGCTTCGGCCACTTATCTCAATACCTTGGCGGCGGCCTGGGCGGAACAGGGGCGCTTCCCGGACGCGGTGCGGACGGCGGAGGCGGCCTTGGCGGCGGCGCGGCAGGCCAACGATGCTGCGATCGCGAAACTGACGGAGGCTCGCTTGGAGGCGTTTCGCGCGGGGCGCCCGTGGCGCGAGTAGGCAATGTCCGCACCGGGAGAGGCCTTCGTCGCCGGATCCGGTCGTCCCGGGGCCCCCAAAAATCTGCTTGCCAGTCCCGGAGCCCTGCCCTTGGATGTCCAGCTGTTAGGCGTAAACCAGTCACACACACACGTATCACCTCAATGAAAAATCGACCGAACGTTAGTCTGTCGCTTCGCAAGTTGTTCACTGCGATGCTGGCGGTTGGCCCCGTGGCCATTCTGCCGAGTCCTGTCTGGGCGGTATTGCCGACCGCGGCTACCCCCAACTTCACCGTTCAAAACGGATCTGCGTCCGTTACGAACCTCGGCTCCGTGGCCACGATCTCCACGTCGGACCGTGCGGTCCTCCAGTGGAATGCCACCAAGTTCGCGATCGACGCGGGCGAGGTCTACAACTTCCAGATGCCGGCGGGCGGCGCGGTGCTGAACCGTGTCGGTACTTCCGCTGCCGTCGACACGGCCACCATCGCCGGTCAGATCGACTCCAACGGCCGCGTCTTCATCCTTGCCCCCGGTGGCATGATTAATGTTCACCAAGGTGCGGTTGTGACCGCTTCCGGTGGTCTGGTGTTGAGCACGCTCAACGAAGACAACGGTGCCTTCCTCACCAGCGGTAACCTGGTGCTGATCCCGAGCGCTTCCGGCAACGGCTCGATCAGCATCGGTATCCCGAATCCGGCCCCCGGCGCCTCTACCGCCGCCCCGATCTTCACCAGCACGCTGACCGCGGTCGGTGGCTCCCTGTCGCTCGCCTCGGTGAACGCCAGCGGAGACGTCTCGGTTCGTTCGGTCACCGCCGCCACTCCGCTGAGCCTCGCGGCCAACGGTAACGTGCGCGTCGCCGGTAACCTCGCGGTCACCGCCACCAACAGCGACATCACGCAGGGCGCGGGCGGCACGATCAGCGTGGGCGACACCACCTTCATGACGAAGCTGGCGACGTTCACCACGACGGGCAGCAACAACATCACCCTGGACAACGTCGGCAACGACTTCTCCAACATCTCGCTCAACACGGCGGTCGGTCTGACCCCGTTGGGTGCGGTGGTGGTCAAGG
Organism: Verrucomicrobiota bacterium; assembly: GCA_016871595.1. Classification (GTDB taxonomy): domain Bacteria; phylum Verrucomicrobiota; class Verrucomicrobiia; order Opitutales; family Opitutaceae; genus ER46. The sequence continues at coordinate 35,794 of VHCY01000009.1, read as the reverse complement.
ATGTCAGCGACGTCTATCTGTCGAACTCCACCCTCGGTGGCAGCCTCGCGGTCACTGCCGCTGGCTACAGCACCTCCCCGGCGATCGCGACCGTCGGCACCCTCTCGGTTGCTGGTAACGCCGACTTCAGCACCACCGGCACGATCACCCGCACGGGTGTCTCGATCTCGCAGAACAGCACCGTGGGCGGGGTCCTTTCCGGCACGGTTTCGAACAACTCGAGCTTCAGCTTCACCGGTCTCGGCAATGTGACCGTGGGCAGCATCTCGGCGGTCGGCGGTAATTCGACCGCGATCACGGTGAACACCACTGGCAATGTCGCCCTCGCGACGGGCGCCACTCTGTCCACCCAGGGTAATGCGACCACCGGTGGCGGCGGCATCAGCCTCATCGGCACCGCGGTCAACACCAGCGCCGGCTCCATCACCGCGGGCAATGCGACCCGCGCGGGCTCGGTCACCCTGAACGCCACCGCGGGCAACCTCACGGTCGGCAGCATCAGCTCGAACCGCACCATCACCCTCCGCGCTGCCGCGGGCAATATCACCCAGGCTCTGGGCTCGGTCCTGAGCTCCTCGACTGGTTCGCTGACGCACGTCGCTGCCGCCCTCGGTAACATCGACCTCTCCGGCGCCAACACGCTGGAAGGCACCGGCGTCGTCCAGCTGTCCGGCGCCTCCGCCGTGCTGGCCAACACCAATTCGATCACCCTCGGCACCACGAACCTGACCGGTGACCTCACGGTCAACGCGGTCGGCGGGGCCACCAACGTGACCCTCGGCACCGGCGCCGGCACGGCCGCTCAGGCCCTGACGATCGGCGGCAACCTGTCGATCAACGTCATCAACGGCACCGCGCTCGTCCCCACGGCCAACAACGGTAACATCGGTGATGGCGATTACTCCGCGGTTAACCTGTTCGGCAACCTGAACCTGGTGACCTCCGGCGGTAACATCCTGCTCGACGCCGCCACGAAGAATGCTGGCCTCGCCCCGAGCGTCCGCTATGGAACGGTCAGCGTTTCGAATCCGACCGGCACGGTTGCGGGCACCGTCTCGATCGCTGAGACCACGACCCTGAACCTCGGCAACGTCACGGCCTCCAGCCTGACCGCCAGCAGCGCCCAGGGCGGCATTATCGACAGCGGCAACCTCACCGTGACCGGTGCGGCTTCGTTCAATGTCGGTGGTAACAACAGCCTGACGCTCGATAACCTGAACAATCGGTTCGGCTCGATTGCGGTCGGTGGCAACGGCCAAGCGGCCATCACCGCCAACCAGTCGGTGACCGTCAGCTCTAGCATCACGGGTAACCTCGCCCTCACGACCTCGACCGGCAATAATATCACCGTGGACAGCCTCGCGGTGGTCGGCGGCGTCAGCTTGGTGTCCGGCGGTTCGCTCGACTTCAACAACAACGCCGCCGCCGCTCAGGTGTCTGGCGACCTCAGCGCCACGGCTGCTAACGGGGCCCTGACGCAGAATGGTGTTGGCGGTCTGATCGTTGGCGGCACGACCTCCGTGTCCGCTGGCAACGCCACGGTTGCGGCGTCCGTCACCCTCAACGGCGCCAACGACTTCAACGCCGTGGTGCTGAACAACAGCACGGGCGCCGTGACGCTCAACGACGTCTCGAACCTGACCCTCTCGGGCACCGCCGCTGGCTTGGTGACCGCGACGGCTGGTGGCGGCTCCCTCGCCAACACCTGGAACCTGACCCTCGGCAACCTGACGGTGGGTTCGATTGTGGCCACGGCCGCCAACGGCTCCGCGGGCAACTCGGGTACCATCACCCAGGCTTCGGGCACCTCCGTCAACAGCTTCGGGCTCGCCAAGTTCACAACGGCGAACAATAACATCGTCCTCGGCAACGCCGGGAACAATTTCGGCCGCGTCGAGGTTGTGACGAACGCTTCCGAGAGTCGGACTGTGACGGTGGTTGAGGAAGGCACGATGCGCCTCGGCACCCTGAACTCGCGCGGTACCTCCACCCTGACCAGCCGGACTGGCAGCATCATCGAGGATCCGGACGCGAACGTGACTGTGACCAACAACGGCACGCTCAACCTGAACGCCGCCAATGGCTCCGTTCTGATCGGTGGCACGACCACCCGTAATGGTGCCTTCACCACCGGTGGTAACGTCGTGACCGCCAACATCTCGGCCCCCAGCGGCGCCGCCGCGGTGCAGTCGACGGGCAATCTGACGCTCGGCAACACCAACGTGAACTCCCTCACCGCAACCACGACCCAGAACCTCTTCCAGAGCGCCGCGCTCCGGGTTTTCGGTTCGGCCTCGTTCAAGGCCACCGGCAACATCACCCTGACCAACACCGGCAACAACTTCGGCCGCGTGTCCCTGGAGACCACCACGGCCTCCCGTAACATCACGATCACCGAGGCGGGTACGCTCAACCTCGGCACCGTGGCGATGCAGGGCGGCGCGACGGGTAGCTTCACGGCGACCTCCGTCAGCGGCGACATCATCGACACTGGTCTCGCTAACCTCCGCATCGGTGGCACCGTGGCCGCGGTCGGCTCCGGCGTGGTGACCCTGAACGCGACGGCGGGTAACATCGTCATCGATGACCCGACGACCGAGTTCGCCACCACCGGCGGCGTGGTCTTCAACGCCAACAACGTGACCCTCTCCCCGCTGGGCAGCGTTGCCCTGGTCCTCGGCTCCGCCGCGGCCCCGGCCATCGCCACCGGCAACTTGACGGTCACCACCGCCCTGCCCACCGGCAACATCCTGTCGGCCGGCAGCGTCCAGGCGGGTGGCGACGCCTCCTTCCAGGCGGCGAGCGCCAACATCGCCCTCACCGGTGCGGCCAACAAGTTCGGCACGGTGCGCTTCGTGGGTCAGCAGGTCTCGCTCATCGAGTCCGACGACACCGCGATCGTTACCGGTTCGACGGCCCTCCAGTCTGCCTCGATCTCCTCCGGAGGTAACATCTCCTTGGTGAACCGCGGTGGCATCGTGAGCTTCAACGGTGTCTCCACGACCCTGAGCGCTTCCGGCAACATCACGCTGCCGAAGCTCATGCAGGCGGTCGGTGTCCTGACGGTGAATGCCGCCGGCACCAAGGACCTCAGCGCGCTGAGCAAGTCCGCCGACCTCCAGGGCAAGGACCCGAACAATTCGGGCACGGGTGCTTATCTGCCCCCGGGCCAGTGATTAGTTGACTGATATTACGCCGCAAAGGGCGACCGGGCGACCGGTCGCCCTTTTTCTTTGTCGAAATCGAAAGCACCAGCCGGGGGCGTGCAGTCCGCACGCTTCCGGCTGGAGTTCGCCCGCCCGCCCCGAAAGAACATTCTGGTCCGATGCATCCGCCGGCCATCAACGTCCAGCAACTCTCCAAGGCCTACCGCCGCACGCCCGGCCTCTGGCCTTGGCTGCTCCGCGGGCTCCAGGGCGAGCGACCCCGCGGCCAAGCGCTGGCGGCCGATGAGGTCGCGGCCCTGCGGGAAGTCTCCTTCGAGGTCGCCCGCGGGGAGGCCTTCGGCATTATCGGGCGGAACGGGGCGGGTAAAAGCACCCTCCTGCAGATCCTCGCCGGCACGCTGCAGCCCTCCTCCGGCCGCTGCGAGGTCCGCGGCCGGGTGACGGCGCTCCTCGAACTCGGTTCCGGATTTAATCCCGAGTTCACGGGCCAAGAGAACATCTTCCTCGCGGGTTCGATTCTGGGCCTTACCCGGGCGGAAATGGAGGCCAAGTACGCCGAGATCACCGCCTTCGCCGACATCGGCGACTTCATCGGCCAGCCGGTCCGGACCTACTCGACCGGAATGATGATGCGGGTGGCTTTCGCGGTCGCCATCACGGTGGATCCAGACGTCCTGATCATCGATGAGGCGCTGAGCGTCGGGGACATTGTCTTTCAGCAGAAATGCGCCGCCCGGCTCCGAGAGCTGATTGACCGCGGGGTCACGCTCCTTGTGGTGACCCACGACCTGGCCTTCGTCCTGAACACCTGCCAAAGGGCCCTCTGGCTCGATCAGGGGCGTTTGCGGTACTTGGGGGAGGCGGGAGCCTGCGTCCGCGAATACGTGGCCGCGATGGCGGCTTTGGCGGGCAATGCGCCCGCCCCGGCCCAAGACCTGGCCCACCTGCCTGAACACGAGCTCCCGGCGGCCGCCCCGTTGGATTTGGCGGCCCGGGAGCGCCTCGGGGATGGTGGGGTACGGGTGGAGCAGGCCTGGCTCCTGCACGGGGATGGCGGCGCCGGCGGAACCTACCGGACGGGTGACTGGGCCGTGGTCACGCTCCTGTTGCGGGCGGGAAAGGCGGTGGCGGCGGTCAGCGGGGGCTGTGAACTGCGGAATCGCCACGGCCAGGTGGTCTTCGCCACGGGCCTGCGGGTGGCGAACCGCTTGATCGACAGCTTACCGGCCGGCGGCGCCAGCTTGGTCACGCTACGCTTCAAGCTCGAGCTCCAGGCGGGGCAATATACCCTCGATGTCGGCTGCGGCGCCGGATCCGGGGCCGACAATACCTGGGACCGCGTCCTGAACGTGGCCGTCCTCGAGGTCGCGAATCCGCCCGATCAGGAGGTGGTGCACGGCCTGGTGCGGCTCCCGCACGAGGTCAGCGTCTTCCGGCCTGCCGGGATGGCCGGCCCACGCTAAGCGGCGATGGGCCGCCCAGCGCTGGCCCGCCGGCTCAGTTCAAGGATTGGCCTTGGCGAACTCCGCATCCCGCAGGACCCGGCCCTCGCTCGACTTGGCGGTGACGTGATTGAAGCCTTGGCGGACGCGCTCGGCCAGATCGTAGCGGAACTTCTTGGCGACGCCGACGGCACCGGCCTTGGTCGCCAATTGCTCCACCGTCAGCGGGGCCCGGCGGGGCAGGGCCAGTACGATCCGGTTGCCGGCGCCGCGGACATCGATGATGAACAGCTCGCTGAACACCTCCTGATAGGTGCGCACCATTGAATCGTGGAGGGGGTTCCAAGCGCGGGACCAAATGTTGCCCACCACGACGCCGTCCGGCTTGAGGGCCCGGCGCACGGCGGTGAGGAACTCGATCGTGGTCAGGGAGGTGGGCACGCTGTCGGCGCCAAAAGCATCGAGGAAGATCACATCGTAGGGCTCCTTGGTCTGTTCGATGAAGGCCCGGCCGTCCGCGACGATGCCCTTCATCTTGGCGTCATCCTTGAAGCCCAAAAACTCCCGGGCGACCTTCACCACGTCGGGATTGATGTCCACGGCATCGATGACCGCATCCGGGTAATAGTGCCGGAGGAACATCGGCAGCGACCCGCCGCCGAGCCCCACCACCAGCACGCGGCTGGGATTGGGCGCGAAGGCCAGGCCGGTGAAGGCGGTGGCGGCGTAGGGCAGCTCCAGATGCGCCGGGTCGCCCAGCTTGATCACGCTCTGCCGGGCGCCGCCCCGCTCGAACCAGAGGGTGCGGAGGCCGTCCTCCTCGGTCACGATGACCGGACCAAAGGGCGAATCCTTGTCGTACAGGACCCGGGCCGGCGTGGCGGAGGCGGGCGTGAAGGCAACGAGGCCGGCTAGGAGCAGGCCGGAGGCGAAGGCGCGGCGGGAGAGCATCGGCGGAACCTTAGCGGCCTCCGGGACCGAAACCGGCCGCGGGCCGGCCGGAGTCGTCGAGCTTGCCGGCCGCCCAGAGGAGGCCGCGGGCGAGCAGGTCGAGGTAGCGGGCGTCGGCGACCGTCTCGTTGTTGTGGCCGAGGGTCGTGCAGAAGACGCGGGCCTTCTTGGGGCCGTATTCATTGGTCCAAACCACCACGGACTCGTTGTCCTCGGTGGCACCGGACTTCTTGTTCTTGGTGCGCTGGAAGCCGGTGGCGAGGGGGCGGTGGGCCGCGTAGACGCTCGGCGGCTGGACGTTGTTGTACAGTTCCTCCTTGCCGGTCGTCCAACCGGTGAGCCCGCGAGTGATCGGGTGCTTGCTGTCGGTGAACTTGACCGCGATCGGCTCCTGCGGGCCGTGGCGGCTGGACTGGAGGCCGAGGAAGTCGAACCAGAGGCCGCCGGGGGAGCCGGGGGCCTGGGGCTGGGCAAACTCCTTGCTCACGCGGTAGCTGTGCATCGCGCAATGGAGGGCGACCGCGGGGACGCCCCGCAGGTGGGGGGCGAGGACGTTGCGGACCATCGCCGGATCGTCGATGCCGGCCGCGCACTCGTCGTGGATCACCAGGTCGTAGCCGTCGGCGTAGGCCGGGTTGTTATGGGAGGAGAGGGGCGGCTTGGTGGACTTGTCGGGGGTGTGGAGGTGTTCGACCACGACGTTCGCGCGCTGCTCGAGGCCGGCCTTGAGGAGGTCCTTCTGCTGGACGTAGTCGTGGCAGCAGCCGCCGGTGACAAGGAGCACCTTGAGGGGCTTGGGGGCGGCGGCGGGGGCAGGCAGGGCCGCGGCGAGGGCGAGGGCGAGCGGGGCGAGGAGCCGGGAGAGTAGGGGACGCATAGGGGAGGGGAGTGGGTCGAGGACGCGCGCAGGAGCGCGGTGAGGCGAGCAAATTTTCCGCGCCGGAGGCGCGCGCAGGAATTCGCATCGCCAGTAGGAGTGGCGGGCGCCTAGCCTCGGCCATTCCCCGATCCCCAATGACCCTTCGCGCCCTTCTGCTCTGCTTTCCGCTGCTGGCCTTTGCCGCCGCGCCGTTGCCCCCGCCGGACCAGTGGAGCCTGCCGGCCGATGAAGCCGGCCTGCCCGGGGAAGGGCCCCTGCGCCGCTATGACGCCTACGTGCGGCGCTGGCACGATGCGCGCCAGGAATGGGCCGGCCGCGTCGCGCAAGACCGCGGGGCGGTGGTGTTCCTGGGGGATTCGATCACGCAGGGCTGGGGCCCGGCCTTCCGGGATGCCTTTCCGGGGATGAAACTCGCGAACCGGGGCATCGGTGGCGACACCTCGCGCGGGATGCTGATCCGCCTGCAGGAGGACGTCCTCGCCCTGCAGCCGGCCGCGATCGTCCTGTTGCTCGGAACCAACGACATCGAGGTGGGCATTGCGCCCGACGCCATCGGCCGGAACTTCCAGAAGCTCATCGCGGCCATCAAGGCCCATAACGCGAAGGTGCCCGTCATCGTGTGCCGCGTGTTCCCCAGCGCCGCGGACAAGAAGCGCCCCAAGGAGACCATTGCGGCCGTCAATGCCCTGTTCGAGGCGGCCGTGCGGGGCGACCCGCAGTTCACCGTGCTCGATACCTGGACGCTGTTCGCCGGGCCGGACGGCGATGCGCCGGCCACCTGGTTCCCGGACCGTCTGCACCTGAACCCCGCCGGCTATGCCCGCTGGGGCGCCGCGCTGCGGCCGCTCTTCGCGACCTTGGGCTTCCTCGATGCGGAGCCGGAGGCGTTCACGCCGGAGCCGGGTTTCACGGCCCTGTTCAATGGCCGCGACCTCACCGGTTGGGGCTTCCGGCCCACGCCCCCGCGCAAGGCCCCGGCCAAGGCCAAGGCGGACGCCCCGGTGTTCGTCGAGGTGAAGTCCGCCGTCGCCTTCGACGGCCAGACCGCGTCCCCCGACGGCCGTTACCGGGCGATCAATGGCCGTCTGGTCGTGACGACCCCGGCCGAGGGTCGCCGGGTGCAGCAGCTTTGGACCACGCGCGAGTTCCCGGAGGACTTCACCCTCAAGCTGGAATTCCGCGCCACGCCCAACGCGGACAGCGGCGTCTTCGTGCGCCAGCCGCAGCTCCAGTGCCGCGACTATCCCTTGGCCGGACCCTACACGCAGCTCCAGCGCTACCGTCCGCAGGACTGGAACGAGCTGGTGATTGTCGTGCGCAACGGCGTGGCCCGGGCGGAGTGCAATGGGGAACTGCTCACCGACGCCCTGAAGGTGCCGGCGACGGGGCCGATCGGTCTGGAGGGCGACCGCGGCCAGATGGAGTACCGCCGGATCCGGATCGGCCCGGCGCCGCGTTAAGCGGGCGGTGATCCGCTCAGGACTTCGCCGGCTGCAGGGCGACCGTCCAGCGGCCGGACGAGGCGGCCTCGTTGACCGTGCTCTGGTACGTTCCGGAAAGGGATCCGGCTTGGATCTCGCCCTTGAGGGTGCTGCTGGCGTTCACGCCCTGAACTTCCCACGAGAAGGTGAGCTCGACGCGGCCGCCCTCGAGCTTGAAGGCCTTGGTGGCGGTCGGGACCTCCGCGCCCTCGTAGGTGAACATCGCCTCGGCCTGCCACTTCTGGTCGGCGCCCTGCGAGAACTTGAGCCGGAGCGTGCCGGTGCTCTCGTCCTGCGCGCGCCAGGAGCCGACGTAGGTGCCGGGAGCCAAGGTGGCAGCGGCTGCGGCGGCGGGGGCGGTCGGCTTTTCGGCGGCGGTCAGGGGAGCGAGCAGCGTCAGGATAAGGAGGAGGAGGGTGGGGCGCATGGGTAAGATGGGAAGCACGGGGAACGTACTTTCGCCGCGCTCCGGTGTCGAGCACCCTCCGCGAAGGCGTTTGCCTTTGGGCGTTCGAACCGATCCCTTAACCGCAAGAGCCTTGCTTTAAATGCCCATGAATACCCGCCTGCTTTCTGCCCTGTTCCTCGCATCCGTCGCTTCAACCTGGGCCCAAGTGACCACGGCGCCGTCCTTTGCGCTGGCCAATTTCTCCCTGCGGGCGCGCCTCGACGTGCCCCAGGCCCTCGTGGTCGGCGGCTCGCTCGCCGGGGGCTCCGGCACGATCCTGTTCCGCGCGGCGGGGCCGGTGCTCTCGCAATTCGGGGTGGCCGGCGCGCCGAATCCCCGGCTGCAGGTCTTCGGGGGCAACGGGGCGGAGATCGCCACCAACGACGACTGGAACCTGACCCTCGCGCCGCAGTTCGCCGCCGTGGGCGCCTTCCCGTTTCCGGCCGGCTCGCGCGATGCCGCCCTCGCCCAGCCCTTGAACGGCACTTTCACCGCCCACGCGCGGGTGGACGCCCCGGGGGACGTGTTGCTCGAGGTCTATGACCCGGCGCTGGCCTTCCCGCGGCGGCTCACGAACATCTCCGCCCGGCTCCGGGTGGGCAACGGCCAGGCTGCCATCCTCGGTTTCGTGACGGCCGGCACTGGCTCCAAGCGACTGCTGGTGCGCGCCGTGGGCCAGACCCTCGGGCTCTTTGGCGTGGCGGGCACGACGACCAATCCGACCCTGCAGGTTTACGACGGCGCCCGCCGCGAGATCGCCGCGAACGACAACTGGGACTCCGCCCTCGACGCGGATTTCCGGGCGGTGAACGCCTTCCAGCTGCCGGCCCTGAGCACCGACGCGGCCTTGTCGCTGACGGTCTCCGCCAATAATTCCTACACGGTCCACGTCTCCGGCGCGGACCTGCAGGGCGGCGAGGTGCTGATCGAGCTGTACGAGCTGCCCTGAAGCGGCGCGGGAACGCCCTAGTCCGGCGGGCCGAGCGTTTCCGCTTTCCTCCGGGCGCGAGGGCGTCAGCGTGCGGCGATGCCTCGCGTTGTCTCCTTCCATTACACGCTCCGTGATCCCAGTGGCCGCGTCCTCGATTCCTCGGCGGGCGGGCAACCGGTGACCTACCTAGAAGGGGCGGGAATGATCATCGATGGTCTGGACCAGCGGCTCCGCGCCGCGGCCACGGGCGCCAAGGAGCGAGTGCAGGTTCCCTTCGCGGAAGCCTATGGCGCTCGCGACCCCGAGCAGATGCAGCGCGTCCGCCGCACGGACCTGCCGGTCGAGGGCGAACTGAGCATCGGCGACCAGTTCCAGACCGGGCCGCACCGCACGGATCCGGTGGTGACCATCGCCGCGATCGAGGGCGAGGAAGTGCTCCTCGACGCCAACCACCCGCTGGCCGGCGTGGACTTGACCTTTGACGTGGAAGTGGTGACCGCCCGCGAGGCGACGCCCGAGGAAGTCGCGCAGGGCGGGCCCGGCGGCAAGGAGAGTTGTGGCGAAGGGTGCGGCTGCGCGCACTGATCCCCGGAACGTGTTTTGGATTTGAGCCGGGCGGGGCGCTGGGCTCGGCTTCCGGGGATGAAACCCCGCTGGATTTTGCCCCTCCTCGCCCTGTGCGCCGCCCTGCCTTTGGCCGCGGCGGACAAGTCGATCGTCCTCATTGCCGGCAAACCGAGCCATCCGCCGGGAATGCACGAGTTCCGCGCCGGGATGCTGCTCCTGCAGCAGGGCCTCGCCGGCGTGCCCGGGGTCAAGGCCACCGTCCACGCGAATGGCTGGCCGGAGTCCGACCGGGCCTTCGACGGCGCGGCGGCGGTGATAATCTATTGCGACGGCGGCCCGCGGCACCCGGTCCTCGAGGGCGACCGCAAGGCCTTCCTGGACGGCCTTGCGCGGCGCGGCGTCGGCCTGGGCTTTATGCATTACGGCGTGGAAATCCCGGCGGACAAGGGTGGCCCGGAGTTCCTCCGCTGGATCGGCGGGCACTACGAGAGCAACTATTCCTGCAATCCGATGTGGACCCCCGAGTACCAGCAGTTCCCGGATCACCCGGTGGCGCGCGGGGTGAAGCCGTTCTCCAATCACGACGAATGGTACTTCAATATGCGCTGGCCGGAGAACCGGGACGGCATCACGCCGATCCTGACCGCGAAGCCTTCTGATAAGGTGCGCGGCGGCCCCTATGTGCACCCCAAGGGGCCCTATCCGCACATCGTGGCGGCGGCGGGGCGGACGGAGACAATGATGTGGGTCCGCCAGCGGCCTGACGGCGGGCGCGGCTTCGGCTTTACCGGTGGCCACACCCACGCCAATTGGGGCGACGACAATCAGCGCAAGGTGGTCCTCAACGCGATCCTCTGGGTCGCGGGCGTCGAGGTTCCGCGGGACGGCGTGGCTTCGACGGTCACTCCCGCCCAGCTGGCGGCGAACCTGGACCCGAAGCCCGCCCCCAAGGCCAAGCAGCAGCCGAAGAAGTGACCCCTCCGGGACCCGCTTAGCGGGGCCCCGGGGCGTTGATGCGGTCGGCCTGACGTTCGGATCCGGCCGGGGTGCCGCGCGGGGCGTTCTTGCCCTTGCCGGCCTTCGGGACGGGGCGGCCGGTGTCCCGGTCGAAGCCGTCGGGGGTCAGCTTGGCGGGCACGGTATCCCCGGTTTCCGCGCTCCAGCGGTCCAACAGGGCCGCGAGGCGGGTGCGGATGGCCGCGTGGCCGGGATGGGTGGCTAGGTTGCGGAGCTGGTCCGGATCGGCGGCGAGCACGTAGAGCTCCTCGGCGGGGCGCGGGGCGAGGAAGACGTCGGCCTGCGCCGGCGTCAGCGTGCCGGCGTCGCGGGCCGCGCGCAGGGCCGTGTGGGAGGCGGAGCGGACCGAGTCGGCGGGGCCCTGCCAGGGCAGGGTGGGGCGATGGTTGCGGATGTACAGGAAGCCTTCCGAGCGGACGGCGCGGCCGTGGGCCTCGTAGTCGTGCCAGTTATGTTCGGAGAAGGCGTGTTGGCGCACCTGGGCGGACGGGGACTGGAGAACCGGCAGCAGGCTGACGCCCTGCATGGTAGGCAGGACGGGGAGGCCCGCCGCGGTGAGGATGGTAGGGGCGAGGTCGATGGCGCTGGCGAGGCTGGCGGTGGGTTGGCCGGCCTCGCGGATGCCCGCGGGCCAATGGGCGATCAGGTAGGTCTTCATCCCCGAATCGTGCAGGCGGGTCTTGGCGCGGGGGAACGCCCGGCCGTTGTCGGCGAGCGCCAGCAGCAGCGTGTTCTCCAGCATCCCCTGACGCTTCAGCTCCTCGACCACGGCGCCGACGTAATGATCGAAGCGGGTGATCTCGTTATGGTACGAGGCCAAGTCGCGGCGCGTGGCCTCGTCGTCGCGGAGGAAGGGTGGCACGGGTAGCCTCGCCGGGTCGTGGAGCGGGCCGTACACCTCGGGGCGCCATTCGGTGTCGCCTTCCCAGTCGCGGTGGGCGTCGAGGGCGGCGAACCAGCCGAAGAAGGGTTGATCGCGGGGGCGGTCGCGGAGGACCTGCACCCAATTGGCGTGGCCGCCGCTGTTGCCCGGGGCCTTGCCGGCATCCACGTGCACGAAGGCGGGGGGCGGGGCGGCTTGGCCGGGCTCGGGCGGGGCGCTGCTCAGGTGGTTCTTGCCGCTCAGGGCGGTATGGTAGCCGGCGGCGCGCAGCAGCTGCGGGAACCACGGGAGGTGGGCGGAGATCGGCTGATGCAGCTCCGAGGCGCGGCCATTGTTGTGCGGGTAGCGACCCGTGATGATGCTGCTGCGGCTCGGGCTGCAGCTGCTGGCGGTCAAATAGGCCGCATCGAAGCGCCGGCCGGCCGCGGCGAGGCGGTCGAGGTGCGGCGTGCGGGCGGTCGGGTGACCATAGCAGCCGAGGTCGTTCCAGCTGATGTCGTCAGCGATCAGCACGATCACGTGGGGACGCGCGGCGGCCGCGGCGGCGGCGGAAACGGTGGCGAAGGGGAGGGCGAGCAAGGCCCAGCCAAGCAGGCGAAGCAGGGGCATAGTTGGACGCTGCGAGCCGGCGGCCGCGGAGGCAAGGAACACGGTGCGTCCGACGTTGACCCGCGATCCCTTCGGGCTTTGCTCTGGCCATTCCCCTTCGCCCGATGCGGTTCCCCCTGCCTGCCTTCGCCCTGCTCGCCTGCGCCCTCTTCCCGGAACGGGGCGCCGCGACCGACGCGCCGGACTTCAACCGCGATATTCGGCCGATTCTCTCCAACAACTGCTTCCACTGCCACGGGCCCGATGAGGAATCCCGCAAGGGCGGGCAGGACGGGCTGCGGCTCGATACCGCGGAAGGTGCGCGGGCGGATCTGGGCGGCGGCGCCTTCGCGATTGTTCCCGGTCATCCGGAGAAGAGCGAATTGATCGCGCGCTTGGTCACCAAGGATGCGGACGAGCTGATGCCGCCGCCGGCCTCCGGCAAGACCCTCACGCCGGGTGAGATTGACCTCCTGCGCCGCTGGATCCAGGCCGGGGCGCCCTACGCGCGCCATTGGTCCTACGAACCGCCCCGGGCACCGGCGCAGCCGGTGGTCAAGGACGCCGCTTGGGCGAAGGCCCCGCTCGACCGCTTTGTCCTGGCCCGGCTGGAGCAGGAGCGGCTCCGCCCGCAGCCGGAGGCGGATCGCGTGACCCTCGCGCGGCGCGTGGCCCTCGATCTGACCGGCCTGCCGCCGAACTTGGCCGAGGTGGAGGCCTTTGCCGCCGACGCGGCGCCGGGGGCCTACGAACGCTTCGTGGACCGGCAGTTCGCCAAGCCCGCCTATGGGGAACATTGGGCGCGCCTCTGGCTCGATCTGGCGCGCTATGCGGATTCCAAGGGTTACGCGGACGACCAGCCCCGCAGCATCTGGGCGTACCGGGACTACGTCATCCGCGCCTTCAGCCGCGACCTGCCCTTCGATCAGTTCACCGTGGAGCAGATCGCGGGCGACCTGTTGCCGAACCCGACCCGGGACCAGATCGTGGCGACCGGGTTTCATCGCAACACGATGAACAACACCGAGGGCGGCACGGATGATGAGGAATTCCGGACCGTGGCCGTGGTCGATCGCGTCAACACGACCTTGGCGGTCTGGATGGGCACCTCGATGGCCTGCGCCCAGTGCCACACCCACAAGTACGATCCCATCACCCATAAGGAGTACTTCCAGGTCTACGCTTTGCTGAACCAGACCGAGGACGCCGACCGCAACGACGAGACCCCGCTGCTGGAGTTCTTCACCGCGGAGCAGGAGGCGGCGCAGGAGCGGGCGAAAGCGGAGATCGCGGCCCTGCACGCGGTGTTCCGGGCGGCACGCGAGCGGGAGACCGTTGCGGCCGGGGAGTGGGCGCGGGCCTTTCCGGCGCGGCTCGACTGGCGTCCGGCCCCGTTGCGGGCCGCGAGCGCGGCGGGCGCCACCCCGGTGCGGTTGGAGGCGGGGGCGGCGGCCGTGGAGGCCGGGCCGGCCAAGGAGACCTTCACGCTGGAGCCGGCGCTGCCCGAGGGCGAGGCGCTTACGGCCCTGCGGCTGGAAGCCGGACCGGCGGCGAATGGCGGCGGGTTCACGCTGCAGTCGGTGCGCGCGGGCGTCTTGCCCCCGGAGCCGTTCCGTCACGCCCGCTTCGTGCGGGTGGAGAACCCCGGCCGGGGCAAGGTCGTGTCTTTTGCCGAACTGGAGGTGTTCAGTGGCGGGCAGAATGTGGCCCGCGCGGGGAAGGCCCGCCAGAGCTCGACCGCCGAGGGCGCCGAGGCCGCCCGGGCCCTCGATGGCAACACGGATGGCGATATCCTGTTCAAGTCGGTCTCCCTCACCCAGGTGGAGGACAATCCCTGGTGGGAAGTGGACCTGGGGGCGACCTTGCCCCTCGAGAAGGTTGTCCTGTGGGGCCGACGGGGCGAGGAGGGCACGCCTACCGGGATCCGCATCACCGTGCTGGACGCGGAGCGGCGGCCGGTCTTCGAACGGGTGACCCGGGAGTTCCCGCGCCCGACCAACACGGTCCTGCTTTCCGATCCGCGGGAATTGCCGCTGACGATGGCGGCGGCGGATCCGGGGCAGGAGGGCCTAGAGCCCTCGGCCCTGGTGACGGACCAGCCCGCGCGCAAGGCGGCCAAGGCCCGCAAGGCGGCGGCGAAGTCGGCGTGGCGGCCGGGCACGGCGGGAGGCGCGGGCCTGACCTTGGTACCGGCGCGGCCCCTGCGCCTCGCACCGGGCGAGCGGCTGGTCCTCACGGTGGAGCAGCAGAGCGGCCGGGCCCGGACCGCGGCGGGGGGCCTGCGGGTGCTGAGCACGACGGAGGCCCGCGCGGCGGAACACGCCCGCACCCCGGCCCCGGTGCTGGCGGTCCTGCGGCGCCAGGAGGCCGAGCGGACGCCCGGACAGCGGGAGCTGCTGCTGGACCATTATGTGCAGGAGGTGGCCCCGGGGCTGGCGACGGAGCGCCGGCGGCTGGCGGCGGTGCAGCGGGAACTGGACGAGATGCCGCTGCAGACCACGCCGATCCTGCGCGAGCTGCCCGCGGCCGAGCGGCGCGTCACCCGCGTGCACCTGCGGGGTAATTTCCAGACCTTGGGCGACGAGGTGCCGCCGGGCGTGCCCGCGGTGTTCGGGGCGCTGCCGGCGGGGCAGCCGGCGGACCGGCTGGCGTTGGCGCGCTGGCTGGTGGCCCGCGAGAACCCCCTCACCGCGCGGGTGCTGGCCAACCGGCTGTGGGAGGCGATCTTCGGCCTGGGCCTCGTGCGCACCTCGGAGGAGTTCGGCGCGCAGGGCGAGCTGCCGAGCCATCCGGAGCTGCTGGACTGGCTGGCTGTCGAACTGATGGAGGATGGTTGGAGCGTGCAGCGCTTCCTGCGCCGCCTCGTCCTTTCGGCCGCCTATCGGCAGCATTCACGGGTGACGCCCGAGGCGTTCGCGGCGGATCCGGAGAACCGGCTGCTGTCGCGCGGCCCGCGGGTGCGGCTGGCGGCGGAGATGGTGCGCGACCAGGCCCTCGCCGTGAGCGGCCTGCTCAGCGCGAAGCAGTTCGGTCCGGCGGTGCGGCCCTTTCAGCCGGCCTTCGACCTGCGGGCGGCGTTCGGTGGGGCGCTCGATTGGAAGACCAGCACGGGCGAGGACCGGTTGCGGCGCGGCCTGTACACCGAGTGGCGCCGGAGCAGCCCGTATCCGTCGATGGTGACCTTCGACGCGCCGAACCGCGAGGTGTGCACCTTGCGGCGCCCGCGGACCAACACGCCCCTGCAGGCCCTCGTGACCCTCAATGATCCCGTCTACGTCGAGGCGGCGCAGGGTTTGGCGCGCTTGATGGCGCACGGCGGGGGCAGCGTGGCGGAGAAGGCGGTGGCGGGCTTCCGGCGCGTGCTCCTGCGGGCGCCGGCGCCGGCCGAGCTGGCGCCGCTGGTGGCGTTGCACGCGGAGGCCTTGGCGGGTTTCACGCGCGAGCCCGAGCAGGCGGCCCAATTGATCGCCAATCCCGACCTGCCGCCGCCCGCGACCTTTTCCGCCCCGGACCTCGCGGCGTGGACGGCCGTGGCCAACGCGCTGCTGAACCTCGACGAGACCCTGATGAAGCCATGAACCTGCGCGTCGAACAGATCCGTCACCAGACCCGTCGCCAGTTCCTGCGGGCGAGCGGGCAGTTCAGCCTGGGCGCGATCGCGCTGCAGGCGCTCGGCGCGGCCCCGGCGCCGGGACCCGGTCCGGTGAACCCCCTCGCCCCGCGGCCGTCGCACTATGCGGCCAAGGTGAAGCGCGTCATCTACCTCCATATGTCGGGCGGGCCGCCGCATCTGGACCTGTTCGATTACAAGCCCGAGCTGGTGAAGCGGGACGGCCAGCCGGCGCCGGACGACTTCATCAAGGGGCGCCGCTTCGCCTTCACCACCGGCACGCCGCTGCTGATGGGCACCCCGCGTCAGTTCGCGCAGCACGGGCGCTCGGGGATGTGGATGTCCGATGCCATCCCGAACTTCCACGGGCTGGCGGACGACTTGTGCCTCATCAAGTCGATGCACACGGACCAGTTCAACCACACCCCGGCCGAGCTGTTGCTCTTCACGGGGTCGCCCCGGGGCGGCCGGCCCTCGATGGGCTCGTGGGTGACCTACGGTCTCGGCTCCGAGAACGCGGACCTGCCGGGCTTCGTGGTCCTGATCAGCAGCGGCACCCAGCCGAGCGCGGGCCAGAGCGCGTGGGGCACGGGGTTTTTGCCTTCGGTGTTCCAGGGCGTCCAGTGCCGCTCCAAGGGGGATCCGGTCCTCTACGTGAGTGATCCCCCGGGAATGAGCCGGGCGCTGCGGCGCCAGACCCTCGATGCCCTGCGCGTGCTCAATGAGCGCCAGGCGGCGGAGCTGGGGCATCCGGAGACCCTGACCCGGATCGCCCAGTACGAGCTGGCGTTCCGGATGCAGGCGAGTGTCCCGGAGGTGATGGACATCGGCCGCGAGCCGCAGTCGGTGCGGGAGGCCTATGGCGCGGTGCCGGGCGAGGCCAGCTTCGCGAACAACTGCCTCCTGGGCCGGCGCCTGTTGGAGCAGGGCGTG
This sequence comes from Verrucomicrobiota bacterium, assembly GCA_016871595.1. Taxonomy (GTDB): domain Bacteria; phylum Verrucomicrobiota; class Verrucomicrobiia; order Opitutales; family Opitutaceae; genus ER46. The sequence goes on along the minus strand of VHCY01000009.1, from coordinate 18,896 downwards.
CGGTTCGTCCAGCTTTTCGACTGGGGCTGGGACTTCCACGGCACCACGCCGCGCGAGGACATCCGGGACGGCCTGACCCGTAAGATGGCCCGGACCGACAAACCCGTCGCGGCGCTCCTGCGTGACCTGCGCGAGCGGGGCCTGCTCGAGGATACCCTGGTGGTGTGGGGCGGCGAGTTCGGCCGGACCCCGTTCCGCGAGGGCCGGACCTCGAAGGGGGACGTGCTGGGTCGGGATCATTTCCCGGACGCCTTCTCCGTGTTCCTGGCCGGTGGCGGGGTGAAGCACGGCTACACCCACGGCGAGACCGATGAACTCGGCTTCAGCGTCACCCGGGACAAGGTGCACGTGCACGACCTCCAGGCGACGATCCTGCACCTGCTCGGGTTCGATCACACGCGGCTGAACTTCCGCTTCCAGGGCCGCGATCACCGCCTGACGGATGTCCACGGCCACCTCGTGAAGGATATTCTCGCCTGACGCGGGCGCGGGGTGGTTGCGGCGTTGACGCGCTCCGGGGCGGGGCGCACGCTGCGGGCCTTCCCCTGATGCACCCCGCCACGCTCCCCCGTCGTCGTTTTCTCCAGTCGGCCAGCGCCACCGGCGCCGGCCTGCTCCTGTTGCCCTCGGGCACGGTCTTCGGCCAGAACGCCCCGAGCAAGAAACTGAACATCGCCCTCATCGGCGTGTGGGGCCGCGGTCTGGCCCACTACAACACGCTGATGAAGGAGAACGTGGTCGCGCTGTGCGACGTGAACGAGCTCCGGTTCCCCGATGCCCTGAAGGCCTTCCCCAATGCGCGCACCTACACCGACTGGCGCGTGCTGCTGGACAAGGAGGACAAGAACATCGACGCGGTCGTCTGCTGCACGCCGGACCACCATCACGCGCACATCGCGATCTGGGCGATGAACCGCGACAAGCACGTGTATATGGAGAAGCCGATCGCCTTGACGGTCTCCGAGGCGCGGGCGGTGCGGGCGCTGTATCTGAAGAAGCGGAGCAAGCTCGCCACGCAGGCTGGCACACAGCGGCACGCGATCCCGAATTTCCAGCGGGTGAAGGAAATGGTCCGCGACGGCGCGGTGGGTAACCTGCAGGGCGCCTTCGCCTGGGGCAACCGCCAGCTGCCCCGTCCCGGTTACCTGCCCGCCGTGGGCACGCCGCCCGCGACGCTGCATTACGACCAGTGGATCGGGCCCTCGCCGATGCACCCGTACAATCCCGACTACTTCTCCGGCCGGGCGGGTGCGAATTGCCTTCAGTGGAATATGTTCTGGGACTTCGGCACCGGCCAGGTTGGCGATATGGGCGCCCACACGATGGACCTCGCTTGGAACGCCCTCGATGCGACGTACCCGACCTCCGTCGAGGCGTCCGGCGATCCGTTCAATCCCGACGTCACCCCGGTGAAGATGCAGGCCCATTGGCAGCTGCCCGCCAACGCGTGGCGCCCGGAGATCCGCCTCAGTTGGTACCAGGGCAAGGTGTTCCCGACCTCGCCGAAGAAGTTCATTGACCTCGACGGCATCGGCCACGGCGCGATGTTCAAGGGCAACAAGGGCGTGCTGCTGTCCGACTTCAGCACGCGGATGCTGATCCCGGACGCCAAGGCGGATCCGGCCGATTACATCCCGCGTCCCCGCGAGAAGCAGTTCCCGCCCATCGGCGACTTCCAGGAGGAGTGGATCAACGCCTGCAAGGGCGACCCGACCAAGACGTCCTGCAATTTCGACTACAACGGGCTGATGACCGAGTGTATGGCGCTGGGGCTCGTGGCCTACCGGGCGGGGAAGCGGCTCAAGTACGATGGCCAGACCGGCCAGACCGACGATGCCGCGGCCAACGCCTTCCTGACCCGCGCCTACCGCGCCGGCTGGCCGCTGCAGGGCTGAGTCACGCGTCCGCGCGCCGTCCGCTGATGCCCCGCCGCCTGCCCCCGCGTCCGGTTTACCGGTTCGCGGGGGTGCTGGCGCTGCTGGGGGCGACCCTGCCGCCGGCGGCGGCCGCGGGCGTGCTGGAGTGGCTGTTCCCGCGCCCGGAACTGCGGGTGGTGACCGTGACCGACACCACCCCGGTCGGGGCGTTGCGGCGGCCGGTGTCCCCGGCGCAGCCCGCGTATTATCAGGCGGTGAGCGCGGGCTTCCGGGACTTCGGGGGCATCGTGGCGGGGGAGAAGGCGCCGGCAAAGGAGGAGGTGTTCCGCGCGATGGCCCGGGTGCTGGCGCGCCAGGGTTACCTGCCGTCCAGCGCGGAGCACCCGCCCTCGCTGCTGCTGCTCTGGACCTGGGGCACGATGAACACGGACCGGGTCTATTCGGCCAATCCGGACGACGTTGAGGGCCGCCAGGTCAACCGGAACCAGCTGCTGCGGTTTATGGGGGCCTACAAGCTGGGGCTGGTGGCGCGGGAGCCGGGGGCGGCCGTGTTCGATCCGATGTTGCCGGGGGCCCTGTTCCGCGATGCGGACCAGGAGGTGCTGAGCGATCTGGCCACCGAGGACCTGTACGTGGCGGCGATCGCGGCTTACGACCACGCGGCGGCGGTGCGGAGCCAAAAGGTGCTGCTGTGGACGACCAAGATCAGCGCGCCGTCCCGCGGCCACGCCTTCGCGGAGGTGCTCCCCTCGATGCTGGCCCTGGCGGGGCCGCAGGTCGGCCGGGAGACGCCGCGGCCGCTGGTGGTCACGGCGGACGAGCGCTTCAAGGCGGAGGTGAAGATTGGTGCCCCTACCGTGGTCGAAAGCGGGGAGCCGCCCCTGGTCACCGAAGTGGCGCCGCCGGCCGGGAATCCGCGTTCCGCGCCGGCCCGCAAGGCCCGCGGCCGTTGAGCCGGGGTGGATCCCGGGAAGCGGAAGCGCTCAACCCTTCGCGCCGCTGGCCAAGCTCGAAGGCGGGCTTCCTCGACCGAAATCCGATCGCTCGTCCCGCCGCTCCCTGACCTCAGACTTGAACCCTCAGGCAACCGGATTCCGTAGCGTCCCGACCGGCGGCAGGGAGATGCGCACCTCGTCGCCGGAATGCAACGTGAAGGCGTCGGGCGGGACGATGCCCGTCCCGGTCATCAGGTAGGCGCCGGCGGGGAAATGGTTCTCGCGGAACAGCCAGTCCGCGAGGGAGGGCAGGGGGCGGCGGATGCGGCCGATCTGGGTCTCGCCGGTGAAGACGGTCTGGCCGGCGCGGAGGATTTCCAGGCGGATGGGCGTGTCGGGACCGGGCAGGTCCGCGGTCACGACGAGGCAGGGGCCGAGGGCGGCGCAGCCATCGTAGACCTTGGCCTGCGGGAGATAGAGGGGATTTTCACCCTCGATATCCCGCGAGCTCATATCGTTGCCGATGGTGTAGCCGAAGATCCGTCCGTCGGCGTTGAGGGCGAGGGTGAGCTCGGGCTCCGGGACGCTCCAGCGGGCGTCGGCGCGGATGCGGACGGGGGCGTCCGGGGCGGCGGTGCGGTGCGGGGTGGCCTTGAAGAATAGTTCGGGCCGGTCTGCGTCGTAAACCTTGTCGTAAAAGGTACCGCCGCCGGCGTCGCGGGATTCGGCTATCCGGGCGCTTTTGCTGCGGAGGTAGGTCACACCCGCGGCCCAGATCTCCTGCGACTGGAGGGGGGCGAGGCGGTGGGTGGGGGCCGGGACCGGCGTACCGGCGGCCGCTAGGGCCGCCTGGGCGAGGGCGACGGGGTCGGCCGAGCGGAAGAGGCCATCGAGCGAGAAATCGCCCGGGGCGGGCCGGAAGACGTCCTGCTGCTCGAGCAGGAGGCCTCCGGGGGTGGCGTGGAGGCGGATCACGGCAGCATCAGGGGTTGACCAGCTCCACGGACACAACCTTCAGGTTGAGCGAGAGCCGGGCGGCGGCGTTAGGCGCCGCGCTTAGGGCGAAGCGTTCGACCGCGATGTAGGGGGAGCGGGCCTGGAGGGCCCCGTAGAACTTCCGCAGCGGCTCCCAGTCGGCTTGGTTGATCGCGAAATCGGAGGAGTGGATCGCGAACTGCCCGCTACGCTCCGTCGCCGGAGTGCCGGAGACGGCGTTCTTGAGGCCCGCCTCGGTGGCCAGCTGCGCCACGATGGTGACCAGCTGGTTGCCGTTGAGGGCGCGGGCGGGGTCGAGGCGTCCGGCAGTGCGCTGGGCGGTCTCCTCGATCACGGTCCGGTTGCGGATCCACTGGGACTGCTCGGCGAGGCGGAGCGTGGTGAGATGGGCCTCGCGGCGGAAGGCGCCGGCCCGTTCGGCGAAGGCGGACAACCACCACAGGGCGCCGATGCCCACGAAAGCGACGAGCAGGAGTTTCTCGCGCAGGAGCCGACCGAGGAAGAGATGGCGGAGGGTGCGGATCATTTGGCGGCGGGAGCGGGCTGCTCCTTCGGCAGTAAAGCTTCGGGCTTGAACACGGCGGTGAGCGTGAACTGGGCCTGATCGCCCTTCACCTGCGAGATGGGCGCTTCGACCTTGGCGATTGAGGGCAGCTGCCGCAGGGCCGCCTCATATTCAGAGACCTTGGCGGGATTGGTGGTCTTGCCCTCGACAAAGAGGGTGTAGAGGCCCTTCGACTGGTCGGCCTGGATGCGGGTGAACTGGATCTCCGGGGGTTTGCGCTCGAGATCCACGCCAGTGAGCTGGGTCATCATCTCCAGCGGCATCAGGCGCTTGGTGGCCAGTTCCTCGATCTTTCGGGTGAGCTCGTGCACCCCGCTGATTTTGTCGACCAGCGGCTTCTGTGCGGCCAACTGCTGCGCGCGCGCGCGCTGCCAGGCGCCCCCGCCGGCGAGGGCCAATTCCCCGAGGCCCATCAGAACGAGGGCCGCGGCCAGGCCGGTGAAAGTCCGCCACAGCACCACGTCGCGGCGTCGGCCGCGGCGCAGCGCGGCGAGGTCGGCCTTGTCCCGCACGTCGACCGCGACGGTCGCCGACGCGTCGAGCCGCGACGCGAAGTCTCCGTGGCGGAAGGCGACCTCGCGGTCCCGGGTCGCTGGCAAGGGTGCCGGAGCCGCCGCGAGGGCGATCACCGGTCCGTTCGCGCCCAGCTCGCGGAGCAGCGCCGCCTGGGCGGCCGCCCGGGCGTTTTCATCGGCCTCGGGGGGCAGAGTCCGGGTGAGCACGCGCTCGGGGACTGGACCCGCGCCCCAGAGGACGCCGGTGAGCTCGTCCTCGCCAGGCAAGATTACGGTGGAGCCGGCGTCTGGTGTTTGGCCGAGCGTGGCGGCGAAGGCGGGCAGGACGAGTTCGGCGTCCGCCCATGTCGCGACCTCGTCGGCGGAAAAGCGGCGGCGGTAGGCTGCGAAGGCGAGGGCATTGGGCGAGCCGGGCCGCCAGTACCAACCGTGGTACAACTGGGCCAGAGGGAAAGGGGAAGCCGCCTCAAGCCCCAGTTCCACCGCGGCCGCCACCTCGGCCGGTTGGGCTCCCTCCGGCACCGGGAGGGACCGGGTGAAGAAGGCGCTGTCCGGTAGGAGCGCCACCCGGGGGGGCGGCGGTCCGGCGCGCAGGAAACTGAGAATCGAGGCCATCAGGGATTGACGGGTACTAGGCACAAGCGACGCCCGGAGAACAAGACCGCAGAGTCCACGCCGCGGCTCAAGGGATGGCCTCCCGGGGAATATCCTCGTTCTCGCGGACCTCGAGGATCAGCCACGGGTAGCGGAGGCGCTGGTCAAGGGTGCCGGATCCGGCAGGCGCGGCGGGACCGGGCGGCCGGGGTGGCGGGGTCGGGGTGGGGCCGGGGCGGGTCTCCGCCTTGACGGGCCCGGGGGGCGGTCCGGAGGGCACGGTGGAGGCGGCCCCGGGGGCGGCGACCACCGCCGCCACCCGGTATTCGTTGCGTCCCTCGCGCACCAGCACGTGGATCCGCAGGGCGGAAAGGTTCAGCGCGAAGCCGGCCGGATTGCCGGAGGGCCCTGCCACCTGGCCGATCTCCTGCGGGTTGCGGAACACGCCGGGGCCGCCGCGTCCGAAGCGGCCTTCCCCGCGCAGGAAGTCCGACATCCCCTTGGCCTGCTCCGGACCGTATTGCCCGAGGGCGGCCAGGACATCGGGCCGCGCGCCGTTGAGGTTCGGCTGCGGGAAATCGAACAGGGAGACATTCTCCGCGAAGCGCCGCCAATAGGCGTTTGGCCGGCCCGTCTCATCGTAGAAGAATTCCCGCGCCTTCTCGATGGAGGCCAGCTCGTGAAATGACCGCAGCGGCCGCCCGGGCGGACGGTAGGGCACCGGCTTCGACTCGTAATCGGGCTGCCAAGGGGTGCTGTACACGTGGCCTGGCTTCATCCAGCCGACGAGCGCGTCGACCACCTCCTCCGCGCGCGCCTTCGGCACCTCCCAGTACAGGAGCAGTTGCAGGAGGGTCTGGGGCGAGGTGCGGGGCAGGGGGAGCTTGCCGCTCTCGTCGCTGAAGGTGACGGTCACCGTCCGGCCTTCCTCCGGCTCGTAGCCCGCGAACCCCAGCGGGTCATCCCAGCCCTCGGCGGGGCTGCGGAGGCCGTTGCCCGCCTCCTTGAACTCGGCCAGCACGCCCAAGGTCATCTCCAGCGCCGAGAAGGCCTCCACGCGCAGGCGGCGCTTCACGGACTCCCGGTGATCGACGAGCAGGTCCACCGCCGCCCGATCCATAAACGCCACCAACGCGAAGGCCGCGAACATCAGGGTGGTCAGGACCACCACGATGACGGAGCCGCGGGACGGGCGGCGGCGGGCGGAGCGGGGAAGGGGCGCCGGCATCATTCAGAAGGCGGGCAGGCCGGCACCGGCGGCAGGCACGGCGATGAGGCTCTCCCGCTTGAGCTGCCCGTGGGTGAAAGTTAGGCGCAGGCGGCCCGGCACCTGCGGCTGGCCCTGCGCATCCAGCTTGATCAGGTTCTCGGTCGTCCAGCGCCTGGCGTCGGGATCGTAGTAGTCGAAGGCCAACCCGGTCACGAGTGGCGAGACGAGGGTCTCGCGCGGCGCCTCCTCGCCGAAGCCGCGTTCCAACCGCGACTGCCACAGGAGCAGCAGCCCGTCCCCGCCGCGGACCTGCAAGGAGCAGACGACCTCGGGCAACGGCTCCCCCGGCCAGTCGCAGAGCCGGCTGCCGGCAGGCAGCTCGAAGGTGAACAAGCGCTCGATGAGCCCGGCCCGCGGCCGGACCTCGGGTAGCGTGAAGGGGGCGGCGTCGGCCCGGCCGAAGGGCGGGAGGGCGGCGGTGCGCAGGTCCTGGGCGAGGAAGCGGGTGACCGCCCGCACGTGCTGGTCCAGCAGGCGCACGTCCGCGCGCCGGCCCCAGAGCTCCCCCAGCGAAAACAGAAAGGAGCTCATCGCGACCAGCAGCAGTGCCACCAGCGCGAGGGCCAGCAGCATCTCCAGCAGGGTGAAGCCGCGACGGTGGGCGTGACGGTGCAGCGGGCTCATCGGGAGGCGGCCTCCTGTTCCCGCTTGGTCTTCAGCTCCAGGATGCGGGTCTTCGTCTCCTCCTTCAGCCGGCCGCGCACGCCTGGGTCGGTCACCCAGGTCGGCCGCAGGAGCAGGAAGGACTGGCTCCGCCGCTCGGGCCCCGAGGCGTCGGTGGAGGTGAGCTCGCAGCTGAAGGTGACCTTGTACACGTCCGCGATGGCGGTGGGCGCGATCTCCGCGGACCATTTGGCGCGGCGGCCGCCGGCGGTCTCGAACTCGCCGCCCTCCTCCAGCCGCCGCGGGTCCGGCTCGCGCAGCACCTGCTGGCGGGCGAACGCGAAATCCTCGTCCACCACCGCCCCGCGGGCGGCCGCCTCGTAGCTGTTGAGCACGTTCAGGTAGGCCGAGGCCATCATCACGGCCGCGAAGGCGAAGATCGAGAGCGCCGCCAGCACCTCGACCACGGTGAAGCCCCGGGCGGCCCTAGGGTGCGGTGCGTTCATCTTCGGGCGTGAGCACGGGCGCGCAGGTCCAGGGGTCCACCCTCAGGACGGAACGGCCACCGGCGCGGGCGAGTTGGGCGCGGAAAGGCGCGCAGGTGCCGTCCGGGAAAAAGGTCGCGTGGGGCAGGGAACGGGCCTCCAGCAGCACGCCGCCCACGAGGATCGCGTTCGCCCCTTGGGTGGCCGCGCCGAGGAAGTCCACCTCGAGATCCCCAGCCAGCTCCGGTGAAACCGGGAAACGGCGCAGCGGCCGCTCCGTCGCGGGCGGTTCGCCGGGCGCGGCCGGGGGCGGCGCCTCGCTGTCGAGCAGCAGGAACGCCCGGGTCTCGCGATCGAAGCCCAGGCGCACCTCGCGGCCGGATTTCAGGGCGGTGCGGCGCGCCTCGGCCACGGCCTGCCAGAAAACCTCGGTGGGGGTGGCGCCGCGGGTGGAGAGCAGGCGCGCGGAGCCGCCGACGAGGAAGGCCGCCAGCAGCCCGATCAGGGCGAGGGTCAGCAGGATCTCGAGCAGCGTGAACCCGCGCCAGCGCGGGCGGGACGGACGGTGAGGGGACCGCCGCATCCGCGGGCCTATTTCTCGGCCCCGGCCCCCGCGTCCCAGTTGCCGAGGTCGTCGGCGGTCCCGCTTTGCTTGTCGGGGCCCTTGGACCAGAGGTCGTAGCCGCCCTTGTTGCGCGTGCCCGGGTAGGCGTACTGGTAAGGCTCGCCCCAGGGGTCCGTCGGCACCTTGCCACCGTCTAGGTACGGCCCGAACCAGCGGTCCCCCTTGGTCGCGGGGCGGGTCAGAAGCGCCTGCAGCCCGTCGCTGGTCGAGGGATAGTCGCCCAGATGGATTCGGTACGAGGTGAGGGGCGTCTTCATGCTCTCGCGCACGAAGATGTTCACCGTGCTCGCCTGGGCACCCCCGAAGATCTTGTCGACGTTGGTGATGGCGAGGCCGGCGAGGAGACCGATGATCGCCAGGACCACGAGGATCTCGAGCAGGGTGAAGGCCCGGCGGCGGAGGCCCGGATGGCGGCGGAACGAGCGAGGCATAAGCAGAGGATGTCGGAACGCGGCCAGTTGTCGAGAATCGGGGCGCCTCCGGCTCAACGGCCGAGCGCCGCGCGCAGCACCGGCTCCATCACGTCCGCTTGGCGCATGAAGCCAAGGTCGTTGGGATGAGATGCGTCCGTGGCGCCCTCGGTGTCCGAGCCCAGCAGCGCGTCCCCCGCGACGTAATGGAGCCCGCGCACGCCCTCGCGCTGGAGGGTGGCGAAGGCCTCGCGCAGGGCCGCGTGGTTCTCATCGTGGAACTTGGCCTTCGCGGGCGTGATCCAGCTGTTGGTGAAGCGGCGGTCCTCGACCAAAATGATGGGCGTGTCCGGGCGCGCCTGCCGCAGCTGCCGGACCAGCGGCACGCACTTCTCGCGCACGGCCGCGGCATTCATGTTCGGCAGGCAATCGATCACGTAAGCGGCCGCGTCCACCTGCGTCAGGTAGTCGCCCACGGCCTTGTCCATCCGGCCGTTGCCGGAGAAGCCGAGATTGACGACCGGGACGTCGAGGCGGCGGCCGAGGATCGCGGGGTGGACCATCCCGGGCCGCGAGGCGCAGGCGCCGTGGGTGATGGAGGTGCCATAGAAGACCACGGGGCGCGCGCGCGGCGCGAGGCCCTCGAACTTGGCCCCCGGGGGCACGCCGAGGCGGAGGAACTCGACCCCGTTGTAGAGCGGCAGGTACGCCGCGTATTCCCGTTCGCCGGGCGCGAGGTCTCGGATGATCTCGACCTGCAGCTCCTGCTTGTCCGGCCGGGTGACCTGCACCCAGCGCCAGCGGCCCTGGTCATCCCGCGCATACAGGTCCACTCCGCTCACGCCGGTGGCCGGCATATGGGGCATCCCGAGCCGGTCCTTCATCAGGCGGTAATGGACGTGGATGGCGGTCGCGTTGGTGCGGAACCGGAACATCATCCCGGCGCTGTCGCGGCTGAGGTTCCAGACGGCCGGGGTCACGGTCTGCTGCGCGGCGGCGGGAAAGCGGTCGAACCAGCGGGTCCGCGGGGCGTCGGCCCAGGCGCGACCCTCGACGCCCCATCGGGTCACGTCGTGCCAGATCAGCTCCGCCGCGGCGGCCTTGCCCGCGCCCATCGCGGGGTCGAGCTTGGCGACATCAGGCGCCTTGGCCTTGGGGTCCGCCGCCAGCAGGGGCACGGCGAGGAGGGCCAGGAGGGCGGGCAGGAGCGGGGTGAGCTTCATTCCCGGCGTTATGCCAATCCGTCGCCCCGCCGGCAAGGGGGCAAAATCACCCACGCCCTCGGCTGGGCCCCGTCAGGCGGGGCCCAGCCGGGACGGCGGGAGTTCCTCAGGACAGCTTGATGCCCCGGGCGGCGGCCGAGCGGAGCAGCGCGTCGGCCATATCGCTCGGAGTCGCGGCGACCTCGATCCCGCACTCGCGGAAGATGGCGATCTTGGCCGCGGCGGTGTCCTCGTGGCCCCCGATGACCGCGCCGGCGTGGCCCATCCGGCGGCCCGCGGGGGCGGTCGCCCCGGCGATGAAGCCGGCGACCGGCTTGCGGCAGTGTTCGCGGACCCAGCGGGCGGCCTCGACCTCGGCGCTGCCGCCGATCTCGCCGATCATGATGAGCCCGTGCGTGTCGGGATCCGCGTTGAACAGCTTGATCACGTCCAGATGCGAGGTGCCGTTGACCGGATCGCCGCCGATGCCGACGCAGGTCGACTGGCCGATGCCCTTGGAAGTCAGCTGGAATACAGCCTCGTAGGTGAGGGTGCCGGAACGCGAGACCACGCCGACGTGGCCCGGGCGGTGAATGTAGCCGGGGGCGATGCCGATGCGGCAGCCACCCTTGGAGCCGGGGCCCGTGCCGGGCGTGACCAGCCCGGGGCAGTTGGGACCGACCAGCCGGGTGCGGCGGCCCTGCCTCGCCCGCTTCACGCGGATCATATCGCGGATCGGGATGCCCTCGGTGATGGCGACGGCCAGGTCGAGGTCGGCATCGACCGCCTCGAGGATCGCGTCCGCCGCGAACGGGGGCGGGACGAAGATCGCGGAGACCGTGGCGCCGGTGGCGCGGGCGGCCTCGGCGACCGAGTTGAAGATCGGGACGCGGTGACCCTGGTGCTCGAAGTGCTGGCCGCCCTTGCCGGGCGTGACGCCCGCGACGACCTGCGTGCCGTAGTCGAGCGAGAGCCGGGTGTGGCGGGCCCCGAACTCGCCGGTGATGCCCTGGATCAGGATCTTCGTGGTGGGGGTGATGAGAATGGCCATGGGAGGGAGGTGCGGACGGGGTTCAGGCGACGAGCCGGACGATCTTTTGCGCGGCATCCGCCATCGTGCCGCCGGACACGAGGGTGAGCCCGGAGGCGGCGAGGGTGGCCTTACCGGCCTCGACATTGTTGCCCTCGAGGCGGACGACCAGCGGTAGCTTGAGGCCGACCTCGCGGACCGCCTCGACGATGCCCTGGGCGATCACGTTGCAGTCCATAATGCCGCCGAAGATGTTCACCAGGATCCCCTTCACGTTCGGGTCCCCGAGGATGATCTTGAAGGCCGCGACCACCTGGTCCTTCGAGGCGCCGCCGCCCACGTCGAGGAAGTTGGCCGGCGTCCCGCCGAAGTGCTTGATGATGTCCATCGTGGACATCGCGAGGCCGGCGCCGTTGACGAGGCAGGCGATGTTGCCGTCGAGGGCGATGTAGCTGAGCGAGTACTTGGAGGCCTCGATCTCCTTCGGGTCCTCCTCGTTCAGGTCGCGCAGCGCGGTGATCTCCGGGTGGCGGAAGAGGGCGTTGTCATCGAAGGACACCTTGGCGTCGAGGGCGAGGACCTCGCCGGCCGGGGTGGTGATGAGGGGGTTGACCTCGACCATCGCGGCGTCGGTCTCCCAGAAGCAGGTGTAGAGGTTGCGGATGAGCTTGGCGGCGTTCTTGGCTTCCGCGCCGGTGAGGCCAAGGGCGGCGATGAGGTCGCGCACCTGGAACTCAGCCAGCCCGTAGGCGGGATCGACGCGGACCTTGGTGATCTTCTCCGGGGTCTCGTGGGCGACCTTCTCGATCTCCACGCCACCCTCGGTCGAGGCGACGATGACCGGGCGGGAGCTGGCGCGGTCGAGGAGGATGGCGAGGTAGTACTCCTTCTTGATGTCGCTCGCGACGGTGAAGTACACCGTCTGCACGCGGCGGCCGGCGGGGCCGGTTTGGGCGGTGACGAGCGTCTGGCCGAGCATATTGCCGGCCATCGTGAGGGCGGCGGCCTTGTCCGCGCAGAACTTCACGCCGCCCTTGAAGCCGTTGGTGAACGTGCCCTTGCCGCGCCCGCCGGCGTGGATCTGGGACTTCACCATCGTGGGCCCCTCGGGGAGCTGGGCCAGGGCGGTGGCGAACTCCTCCTGGCTCCGGGCGGCGGCGCCCTTGGGGACGGGCACGCCGTATTTCTCGAAGAGGGCCTTGGCCTGATACTCGTGGATGTTCATGCGGGGAGGTTCGTAAAGCGGGCAGCAAACCAGAGGCAGGGCCGCGGAAGCACGCCCAAAATCGTTGTGCGCCCCGGGGTTGCGTTTCCACGCGTTCCCCGCACGCTCGGTCGCGATGCAAGCTCACGAGGTGATGAAGGAGGTCCTGAAGCAGACCAGCGCCAAGCGGATCGCCGCCGACATGAACCTTTCCCTCTCCCTCGTCTACAAGTGGGCCGAGCCCGTCGACCCCGGCGCCGCCTCCGGGAGCCCGCTCGAGCGCGTCGGGCAGCTGCAGCGTATCACCGGCGACTCGCGGATCGCCCAGTGGGTCTGCGAGCAAGGCGATGGCTTCTACATCCGCAATCCGCAGGAACTCGCGGGCAGCGCCCGGCTGATCCCCGCCACCAACGGGATCGTGCAGGAGTTTGCGGATATGCTCGCTACGATCGCCACCGCCTCGGCCGACAGCAACATCACCCGCGAGGAGGCCAAGCACATCCGGCGCCGCTGGGAGGAATTGAAGGGCGTCACCGAGGCCTTTGTCCGCGCGGCCGAGACCGGCAGCTACGGCGCGACCCCGGCGACGGCGCCCGCTCCTTCCCGCTAACCCGTCGCGCCGGGGCCCGCGCCCGCGCGGGACGCGGACGCGGGAACGAAACGGGGCGCGTTCAGCGGCCGAGGTACTTGTCGCGGCCCTGCACGAGGGCCTCGATCTTCCGGTCGGCGATGGAGCGCTTGAGCATCCAGAACCCGCAGTCGGGGTGCGCCCAGCGCACGCGGCCCGGGCCGACCTTCTTCTCCACGGCCTCGAGGCGGCGGGCCACCTCGTCCGGCGTCTCGATGTGGTTCACCTTGATGTCGATCACGCCGACGCCGAGGGCGATGCGGCGGTCGATGTGCTTCAGGGCCTCGAGGTCCGCCGCGGGCCGGTGCGCCAGTTCCAGCACGAGATGGTCGGTGTGCAGGGCGTTGAGGAAGTCCAGCAGCTTGCGCCAGTTGCCCTTCTGAATGGTCTGGCCGCCGTAGTTGCCGAAGCAGAAGTGCACGCTGCGCTCGGTGCCGGGGGAGATGGCGTCGAGGACGAGGTTCATCGCCGCCGCCGCGAGGGGGGCGTCCGCCGGGTTGCCGGGGATGTTGGCCTCGTCCACCTGGATGCAGGCGGCGGGCAGGCCGGTGACCTGCGCCGCGAGGACCTCGCCGAGGGCCATCGTGAGGCGGTCGAAATCGCGGTAGTGATGGTCGAGCAGGGTCCGGGCCAGCATATAGGGGCTGGTGACGGTGAACTTGAACGGCCCGCCCGCGACGGCGGCCGCCCGCTGGCAATCGGCGAGCAGGTTCAGGGAACCTTCGCCGAGGGCGCCGGTGACGACGCCGGCCGGCTTGCGGCGGAAGCCCATCGGGTGATGGCGCGAGAACTCATCGGTCACGGAGCGGCCGACGACCGAGGAGATGCCGGCCATCGGGCGGATGAAGTACTCGATCATCCCGTTGGTGTCGGGATGGTTGATGTCGAAGCGGTACAGCTCCCCGTCGGTCGGCAGGTCGATCCCGGCCTGGCGCTGCAGGTCGAAGACGACGCGGGTGGCATCGATCACGGCCTGCTCGCTCGGCAGGGCCGCGAGCCAGTCGGGGATCGGGTAGGAGCCGACCGTGGTCGTGAGGATCCGGGGGGATTTTGGGAGTTTCGCGTTGGGCATGGAAAAGGTTCAGCGGGCCGCGGTGCGGCCGAGGAGTTCGTGCACGGTGCCGATGATCCGGTCCTCTAGGCCCGGGGCCCAGGGTCCCGGCTGGCCGTACGGCACCATCGAGGTCTCCCCCTCGTAGCGACCCTCGCGGAGGACGCGCTCGCTGGGGATGTAGGCCATCACGTCGTTCGCGTAGCCGAAGACCCACAGGGCTTCGCCCGCCTCGCGGCGCAGCCGCAGCGCGTAATCCACGACCACCTCGCCGCCCAGCGCCACCCAGGCCAGCCCGCCGAGGCGCCACGCCTGCACCGGATAGTCATACTCAAGCAGGCGCGGCCCGCGGGTGCGCTGCAGCTCGCGGACGGACGCGGCCCACGCCTGGTGCATCTCGCGGTTGGGCTGCACCTTTTCCTCGGCCTCCTGCAATTGCGCTTCGGTCGGTGGGCGCGCGAAGCGCAGGGTGACGTCGGTCCAGGCGGCGGCGAAGCGGCCCTCGACCGGGGCGAGCGGCCGGCCCAGGGCCCGGTCGGCGGCGTCGGCGAGGGCGCGTCCGTGGGCCTCCACGTGGACCAGTTCACGGCGCGGGCCCGGGTTGATGTCGGCCCCGCAGCCGATCGCGAACAGCACGGTCGCGCCCGGGTGCCGGCGCTCCAGCTCGAGCTGGGCCACGCCGGCGTAATCCCCGTGCCACTGGAAGATCCCGAGCGTGGTGTTGTGGCAGGCATACGAGACCAGCAGGGCGCGGAGGGCGCCGTCCGCCGCGCGCACCGCGAGGACCGGCACGCGCGGGTCAAAGGGGCCCTTCAGCTTCCCGGCCGCACGGAGGGCGGGGACGTCCTTCTCGGGATTCTCGCGGCGATTGAAGCCGAAGGTCGCCTCGTCGACCCCCCAGCCGATCCGGGCCGGCGCGAGGGCGGCGAGGGCGGTCTCCGCGGCCTGGATCATCTTGCGCTCGAGTTCCGCCAGGTAGGCGAGCGAGCGGGCGCGGCCGTCTGGCGGCAGGATCCGGATGCCGCGCAGGTTGCCCTCGAGGGCCGGGGCGCAATGGGTGTGCGAGACATTGGTCATCACGGCCGCGCGCGGCAGGCCGTGGCGCCGCTGCAGTTCCGCCGCCACGCGGTCCGAGGTCTCCCGCGCGATGCCGCAGAGGTCGAGGGTCAGCAGCACGCCGCGGTTGCCCGCGGGATCGCTCATGGCGAGGGCCTTCACCCAGAGGTCCTGCAGCTGGCCGTCGGCCGGCCGGTCGCGGGACGCGTAGCCGGTCATCCACAGGCCCGCGGGGGGCGTGATGTTCTCGCGGCCGGTGCCGGCCCGCCAACCCGGTGTTTCCCCGGCCCGCAGCGTGGCGGCGGCCAGCGGCAACCAGAGCAGCAGGGCGAGGGGCAACAGGGGGCGGCGGGGCATCCCCTGAGTAACCCCCTCGCCCCCGGCCGAGGCAAGGGCGGAGTCGGTTGCCCGCGGCCGCGGCCGGCGAGTTTTGGCGCGACGCCGGCCGGGCCCTTGCCCACGCTGCCGGGATGCCCCCCCGCCGCCTGCTCCTGCCGCTCCTGCTTCTGCCCCTGCTGGCCCCGGCCGCCGAACGCCTCGACCGCCATCAACTGCTCGTCCACCGCGGCACCGATGGCCGGCCGGCGCCCGTGCGCGACGCGGCCGACTGGGCGCGGCGCCGCGCGGAGATCGTCGCCGGGGCCGTGGCGGTGATGGGTCCCCTCCCGGGCCCGGAGCGCCGCGTGCCCCTCGAGGTGCGGGTGATCTCCGAGACGGACTGCGGCACGTACGTCCGCCGCGAGATCACCTATGTCGCGGAACCTGGGGGGACGGTGCCCGCCTTCCTGCTGGTGCCCAAGGAGGTCCTCGCCGGCCGGGCGGTGCGGCCGGGCGTGCTCGCGCTGATGCCCACCAATAATGCCGAGGGCAACCGCCCCGTCGTCGGCCTCGGCCGGCCGGACGGGAAGCCGGGCCGCAATTACGGCGAGGAACTGGCCGCCCGCGGTTTCGTGGTGCTCGCCCCGCCGTACCCGCACCTCGGGGAGTACCGACCCGATCTGGCGGGGCTGGGCTATAAGAGCGGGACGATGAAGGCCATCTGGGACAATGTGCGCGGCCTGGATGTGCTGGCGGCCACACCGGGGGTCTCCCCCCGGGGGTTCGGCGCGGTCGGGCATTCCCTCGGCGGCCACAATTCGATCTACACCGCATTGTTCGACGAGCGTATCCGGGCGGTGGTCTCCAGCTGCGGCTTCGATTCCTTCCTCGATTACTATCAGGAGAAGCGGGACGCCGTCTGGCGCCCGGGGCAGGGCTGGACCCAGGAGCGCTATATGCCGGCCCTCGCGGCCTACGCGGGCCGGTTGGAGGCCATCCCGTTCGATTTCCCGGAACTGATCGGCGCCCTCGCGCCCCGGGCCTTCCTCGCGATCGCGCCCACCGGGGACAGCAACTTCAAGTGGCGCAGCGTGGAGCGCATCATCGCCTCCGCGCGGCCCGTCTACGCCCTCCTCGGCGCCCCGGCGAAACTGGACGTGGTCCATCCCGCCTGCGAACACGATTTCCCGCCCGAGATGCGCGCCCGCGCCTACGCGTGGCTGGAGCGCCATCTGGCCCCCTGACGCAGTCTTCGGCCGCTTTGACTTGCGCGGGTCGCTTCCCGCGATTGGTTGGCGTCCGGTGGTCCCGGGCGTTTCCGGGTCCGCCTCCGCTGCGTCCGCCTCCAACCCCCCCCACCGCGATGAACCTCCGCCTGCTGCCCATCCTCGTTGCCACGTTTCTCCCGTTTGCCCCCCTGGCCGGCCAGACCTCCGCGCCCAAGTCGGCGGACAAGTCGGCCAAGGCGCCGGCCAAGTCCGCCGCCGACCTGTCGTTTGAGGCCTTCAACCGGGAGCGGGGCGCCCCCGGCGCGCGCGATCAGGCCCGGTTCCAGAAGGTGATCGCCGCGGGGATGGATTACCTGGCGAAGCATCCGACCCATTCCCGGGCCAACGAGGTCATCCTCGGGCTGGCCTTCTACGCCGGCGCGATCCCGAAGCAGCAGGCTGCCCTCCAGACCTCGTACGTCTCCTTCCTGAAGCTCGAACTCGCCAACCTGCGCTACAAGGACGGGGTTTCCGATGCGACCAAGGCCGCGCTCGCCGCCCTCGATGCCTCGATCGCCGATTTCGAGGTCCGCACCGCGTTCAGCCGCGATAACCTGACCAACTTGCGCGAGAAGCTGGACGCCCTCGAGGAGACGCCGGGCGCCGCGCGCTTCCAGGCCGACCGCGAGCGCTCCTTCGGGCACATCATCACGCTCGGCAGCGCCCCGGCCCGGGGTGAGGAGCACTTCCGTCGCCTGCTCGAGCACAAGGAGAAGGCGGTGAAGGATATGGCCCGCGAGGAGCTCAACCTGTATGGGGCCCGCAAGGAGCCGTTCGCCCTCAAGTTCACCGGGCTCGACGGCATGGAAACCGATCTCTCCCAACTGCGCGGCAAGGTCGTGGCCCTCTATTTCTGGAGCACCACCAGCAAGAGCTCCACCGATCGCCTCGAAGCCCTCAAGCAGGTCTATTCCGACTACCGCCGCCGCGGCCTCGAGGTGGTCACCGTCTGCCTCGACAAGGCGGAGGATCGCGCGAAGGTCGAGCAGTTCGTGAAAACCGCCCGCATCGCCTTCCCGGTGCATTTCGACGGCAAGGGCACCCGCAATGACTTCGCGCCCAAGTTCAATGTCACCAGCGCCCCGCGTTTGCTGGTGTTCGACCAGAAGGGAATGCTCCAGATGAGCGTTCAGGGCAGCCCCGTTGGCCGCATCGTGGCGGACACGCCCCAGAACCAGCTCGAGCCGACGGTGCGCCGGCTGTTGGGCATCAAGTAAGGGGTTCAGGGTTCGCGTGCCGTCGTCGGACTTTCTCGCCCGTTTCGGCGGCCTGGGCCGGCTCTTCGGCCCGCCGGCCTTGGACCGGCTGTCCTCCGCCCGCGTCGCCGTGGTCGGGGTGGGCGGCGTGGGCTCCTGGGCGGCGGAAGGCCTCGCCCGCAGCGGGATAGGCGGGATCACGCTGATCGACCTGGACGACGTCTGCGTCACCAACGTGAACCGGCAGTTGCCGGCGCTCGACGGCCAGATCGGCCGCCCCAAGGTCACCGTGCTGGCGGAGCGCATCGCGCTGATCCATCCGGGTTGCCGGGTGGAGACCCAGCTGGAGTTCTTCACCGCGGCCACGGCGCCCGCCCTGCTGGCCCCGGGGTTCGACTTCGTGATCGATGCGGTCGACCGGATGTCACACAAGGCGCTGCTGATCGCCGCCTGCCGGGAGCGCGGGATCCCGGTCTTGACCGTGGGTGGAGCGGGTGGCCGGAGTGATCCCGGCGCGCTGCGCACGGGCGATCTGGGGGAATCCGGGGATGAGCTCCTGCGGCAGGTGCGTCGGAAGCTGCGGCGGGCGCACGGGTTCACCCCGGGCGCGGCGCGCGGCGTGACGCGCCTGGGCGTGCCGGCGGTCTGGTCGGACGAGGATCCGGTCTATGCGTGGGCGGACGGCACCTGCAATGCGCGGCCCGAGCCGGGTGGGGCGGTACGTCTCGATTGCGCGGCGGGCCTGGGGAGCGCGGTCTTTGTGACGGGCCTGTTCGGGCTGGCCGCGGCGGGCGAGGTTGTGCGCCGGATCGCCCGTGGGGCGGAAGGCGGGGCGCCAGAAGGTGTTTCGGTCGGTACCACCGGGGCGACGCGCCCCAGCCACAACCAGACGCCCGCCAGCCACAACGGGCCCGGCACCATTCGGTCTGATCGCGGCTCGGTGTAGATGACATGAAGCCGACAGGCTGGCGCAGGGCGCTAACCTGTCGGCTGTATGCTCACAACTAACACTGACAAGCTAGAGGCTAATTCCACGACGGCCAAGGTCGGAGTGGTCAAAATCGGGCA
>VHCY01000008.1 GCA_016871595.1 Verrucomicrobiota bacterium | reverse complement strand
GGCGCGAAGAGTCGGTCAACAAAGATATCCCGACGGAAACTCAGCGACTCGTCCGATTCCGGCGCCGCGCCGGCGAATGTTCGGATGGCCGTCGTCTTCACTATGATGTTAAGGGACACGCCTCCGGCCGCTCGCTGTCAAGCAGCGAGGCTTCAAAGTGATTCCGCGGCGTCGGCTTGAACGAAGTCGTCGTCCGGGCAGTTCCGTCCACCGCTCGCGCTCCAGAACACCGGCTCGCCGTCGGCGGAATCGGGCTGGGAATAGTCGGCGGTCACGCTTCGCAGCGCAAATCCCCATCATTGATCATCTCGATCTGCGCGGCCTTTCGCTCGACCGCCGCCTTGACGCGTTCCTCGACGCTGCCGGTGAGCGTGAGGATCGTCCGGAACGCGGGGCTGCGCTGACCGACGCGGCGGTTGCGGCCGAGGGCCTGGATCAAATCGCGGGCGCTTTCCGGTGGTGAGAGCAGCGAATGCCGCGGGCGTTCGCCGCCCCGCCGGTCTTCGCCGCGATGGAGGAACGCCGCCGCGCGCTCCGGCTCGATCGCAGCACGTTCGTCCGCTTCGTCCTGGAGGATCACCTCGGACTCGTCGCGCGACCGTGGCTGAAGGATCGCCCAGACGGGACCCATCCATGACCCCGCGACCGCTCATCCGGAAGAACTCCGGCGGGAACGAAAAGGCCCGCGCGCCTCCAAAATGTTTCTACAGGGGTTTTCTACAGTGGAGGTGAAAAATGGGCCGTTTTCGGAAAACTCGGGAAATGCGCCTCGGACCGTTTTACCTCGTAAAACCCGTATCCGGCAACATGGGACAAATTGCGAAAAACGGCCCGCAAGAATTATGAGTCCTCTGCTCTACCACTGAGCTACTCTGGCGCGGAGAGGGCGGAAGCTGGCGTTTTGCCCCGGGAAATCCAGCCCAAACTTTGCCGGTTCCGGGCGCGTGCGCCTCAGAAATCCGCGGCCGCGCCCACGCCTTCCCACGCCTCCAGTTCCCGCAGGCCGGCCGTGTGCCGGCGCCGCGCCTTGTCGGTCGCGTACTTGCCGAGCACGAGCCGCAGGGGAGGGGAGTCCGCGTCCACCGCCGCGAGGATCGCCGCGGCCGCCTTGGCCGGATCGCCAGGCTGGCGCCCACGGGTGCTCTCCACCAGCTTGCGGAATTTGCCGCTGGTGCCCGCGTAATCCGGCAGCGTCGCCTCGCCCGCCTCCAGCGAACGGCCCACGAAGTCCGTGCGGAAGGGCCCCGGTTGCACGAGGGTGACCTTAATCCCCAGCGGACGCGTCTCCGCCGCCACCGCCTCGCCCAGGGCCTCCAGCGCGGCCTTCGACGCCCCGTAGATCGAGAATCCCGGGTAATTGCTGATGGCCGCGGCGGCGCTGGTGAAGACGAGGTGCCCGCTCCGCTGCGCCCGCAGCAGCGGCAGGCTCGCCCGCACCACGTGCACCGCCCCGAGGAAGTTCGTCTCCCATTGCCGCCGCATCTGGTCCTCGCCCAGTTCCTCCAGCGCCCCCAGCAGCCCGAAGCCCGCGTTGTTGACCACCACGTCGATCCGCCCGAAGGCCGCCTGCGCCGCGGCCACCGCGGCTGCCGCCTCGCCCGCGACGGCAACATCCAGCCGCAGCGCCCGCGCCCGCTCCGGCGCCGCCGCCACGAGGTCCGCCAGCGCGCCGGGATCGCGGGCCGTCGCCGCCACCTGATCCCCCCGCGCCAAGGCCGCCTCCGCGACCGCGCGACCGAGGCCGCGCGAGGCGCCCGTGATGAACCAGACCCGGGGGGAATTTGCCATAAAGGCGGAGAACCAAGCCCGTTGCCCGCCGGGCGCAAGGCGGCGCTGACGCCGGCGGCCCGCTGGCCGCCATTCGCGGCTCGACCCTCGGCCTGCGCCTCCGATGATGCCGAGGCGGCCCCGCGGCGCTCCGCGGGCCTGCTCGGCTCCACCCCGCTTCCCCCTCCGTTCCTCCGCCGATGCCGACCCCCGCCCGCTCCCTCCCGCTCGCGCTGCTCCTCGCCGCCCTCGCCCCGCTCGCCCCCGCCCAGACCCCCCCGGCCCGCCCCGCCCCGGCCGCGGCCGACCCGGTCGTCCTCACCCCCTTCACCGTCGCCACCGACAAGGACAACGGCTACGCCGCCAGCGAGACCCTCGCCGGCACCCGGATGCGCACCAGCCTCCGCGACGTCGGCGCCTCCCTCACGGTCCTCACCCCCGAGTTCCTCCAGGACCTCGCCGCCAACTCCCTCGACAAGGCCCTCCTCTACACCCCGAGCGTCGACTCGGTCGAGGGGGACAACGTCGACGCCAACCGCGCCTCCGGCCAGTTCCTCCGCTTCGGCACGGGCCAGCAGTACTCGATCCGCGGCTTCGTCTCCAACAACGGGGAACAGGGCCTCGCCCACGACTTCTTCTCCGCCCTCGAGCCCAACGACGCCTACAACCTCGAGCGCATCACGCTCTCCCGCGGCCCCAACGCCCTCCTCATCGGGGTCGGCAACCCCCAGGGCGCCGCCGTCACCACCACCAAGCGCGCCCTGCTCGCCGCCCGCCGCACGCAGGTCCAGCTCCAGTACGACCGCTGGAGCTCCCGCCGCGCCGCCCTCGACCACAACCAGCCCCTCGTCCCCGGCCGCCTCGCCCTCCGCCTCAACCTTCTCCACGACGAGAAGCGCGAGTTCCGCCTTTACGAGGGCCGCAAGCAGGACCGGCTCACCTTCGGCGTCACCGCCCGCCCGTTCCGCGACACGGTCGTCACCCTCAACCACGAGAGCTACAGCCTGAACCGCAACGTCGCCCCGCTCGTCTGGGCCTTCGACGGCGGCCTCCTCCAATGGAGCGCCAAGGGCCGGCCCACCGTGACCTTCGCCCCCAATGGACTCGCCTGGGCCGCCAACGGCCGCCCGCAGGCCACCTTCGACCCGCGCACCGCCCTCACCCAGTTCGCCGCCCAGCAACCCACCTGGATCGTCGGCCTCCCCCTCGCCAATCCCCTCGTCAACACCCGCTTCCAGACCCAGGTCCGCCCCAACACCTTCGGCGGCATCAACAGCCAGGCCTCCTACCAGACCGTCGACCCGTGGCGCCTCACCGGCCTCTCCCGCGCCACCAACCTCAACGGCGGCACCTGGGACGACCCCTCGCAGCGCCTGCACGGGTACTGGACGCAACTCTTCGTCGAGCAGCGCCTCCTCGACGGCCTCCACCTGGAGCTGGCCGGGAACATCGCCCGCGACGCCCGCTCGTTCTCCCCGGACTCGTTCAACGTGCTCAAGATCGACGTCGACCGTTTCCTCCCGGATGGCACGCCCAACCCGGGCTACCTCGTGCCCTACGCCGAGACCCAGGGACAGTACCGGGACCAGCTCTCCCGCCTCGCCGAGTACCGTGCCACGCTCTCCTACGAGCTGGACCTCACTCGCCGCCACCGCTGGCTCGGCCGGCACAACTTCGGCGCCCTCGCCCAGACCAGCCGCTCCGATTCGGACCAGGATATTTTCCGTCACTTCAATCTGGCCACCGTCGGCCGCACCGGCGCCGGCTGGACCAACGACGCCCTCGGCGGCCCCCACATCCTGCGCACGCGGGTCTACTTCGTGAACGGCCAGGTGCCGTACCCGCTCCCGGACCAGTTCCAGGTGGCCCGCAACCTCGCGCAGCTCAACGGCCGCACGCTCGTCGGCGCCAACGCCAACGACGCCGCCCCGGTCAACCTCGGCCTGCGCCAGTTCCTCAATTCCACCAAGGCCCGCTCCACCAACGCCGCCGCCTCCCTCGGCTGGCAGGCCCGCTGGTTCGCCGGGCGCCTCGTCACCGTCCTCGGCCACCGCCGCGACGCCACCCGCAGCTACGGCGTGCCGGACGTCCGCGGCTTCGCCGACCCCGCGATCCCGGGCTCCGCCACCGACCCGCTCCGGCGCTACTTCTCGCCCTCGCGCGAGATCCCCCTCGACGCCACCCCGAGCGTCTCAGCTGACGGCGTCTCGCGCACGCTGGGCGCGGTCTGGCACGCGCTGCCGTGGCTCTCGTTCACCTACAACCGCTCCAATAACTTCCGCCCCGTGGGCAATGCCTCGTGGCGCAACTTCGAGGACGTCCCCGCGCCGAACTCCACCGGCAAGACCGAGGACTACGGCCTCCGCCTGTCCCTGCTGGGCGGCCGGCTGTCCGTCTCCGCGAACCGCTTCACCAACGCCGCGACCGACCAGGCACGGAACGCCAACGCCTACTCGGGTAACCTCAAGAACATCCTCTCCCGCCTCCGCTCCAATTACCGGGACGCCCGCGACCCGAACTTCGCCGCGATGGCCCCGGCCGGGGTCTATCCGGCCGATTCCACCGACGTGAGCGACACCTGGAGCTTCCAGGCCGAGGGCTACGAGCTGAGCGTGGTCTTCAATCCCTCGCCCCGCTGGCGCGTCGCGCTCACGGGCAGCAGCAACGAGAACACCCTCGGCACGCACCTGGCCTCGCTCGGGCGTTATCTGAACACGGCCACGCCCTACCAGGGACTCGCCACCTGGCGGCGCTTCGCCAGCGAGCTGCGCCGCGTCGAGGCCGGCCAGCGCTCGACCGCCTTCGCCCTCGATCCGACGAGCGCCACCGCGCGCGCGCAGGCTGGTACCGATGCCCTCTATCTTGAGCAGCAGACCGCCGCCGCCGAGAAGGTCTACCTCGACGAGCTCGCCATCGAGGGCGCGGCCACGCACCGCAACGGCAAGTACGCCCTCAATGGCCTCGCCACCCATACCTTCGCCCGCGACGGCGCCCTCAAGGGCTGGTCCGTCGGCGGCAACTTCCGCTGGCGCAGCGCCAACACCATCGGCTTCGAACGCGCCCTGGTCGCCGGCCTCCCGACCGGCGTCATCAACCCCGCCCGCCCGATCCAGGGCCGGGACTTCTGGGACCTGGGCGCGATGGTGGCCCACGAGCGCCGGATCTTCCGCCACGTTTCCCTCCGCACCCAGTTGAACGTTGAGAACCTGTTCGACTGGAGCGGCGCCCGCCTGGTCTCCGGCGATTACGACACCGAGGGTGTCCTCGGGGCCGCGAACGCCCTCGTGCCGATCCGCTGGGAGCTGCGCCGGCCGCGGAATTTCATCCTGACCGCCACCTTTGGCTTTTAAGCTACGGCGCCGGAAAGGGTCTGAACTCGTGCCGCCCTCGCGGGAGCTAGGCCCGGAGGTCAGCCAGCAGCGCGCGCAGCTCCTGCTCCGGCTCCTCGTGGTGCTGCTCGACCGCCAGCCGCAGGGCCGCCTCCAGCCACGGCCGCGCCTCCACCTGGCGACCCAGCCCCAGGAGCGCCTTGCCCAGCAGAATGCGCGGCATCATCCAGTCCGCCTTTCCCTCCGCGCAGGTTTGGAAGTGAACCAGCGCCTCCTCCACCTGCCCTTCGGCCACCAGGGCCTGCGCCAAGCTGAACCGGAAGAGCTCATTTCTCGGCTGGCGCGCGACCAGCGCCGCAAAATGCTCCCGGCGCGAAGGCACGCTCAACCAGCCTCCACGTACACCGCCACCGCCGTGGCATTGTCCGGCCCGCCCCGCCGCAGCGCCACCTCCACCAGCCGATCCACCACTCCTTGCGGCTCCTCCGTGGCGGCCAGCAGGTCCCGCAGCTCCAAGTCCGGGACCAGGCGCGAGATGCCATCGGTGCAGAACACGTAGCGGTCCCCGACCAGCAGCGGGCGCACGCTCACGTCCACCTCCAGCGGGGGGGGCTGCCCGATGCAGCGGGTGAGGGCCCCGCGGTGCGAAGCCTGGAAGTAAACCTTTTCGCCCCGCGCGCGGCGACGCCGCGCGTCGTTTTCAACCGAATGGTCCTCGGTGAGCAGCTCCAGCGTTCCCGCCCGCCAGCCGTAACAACGGGAATCGCCGACGTGGGCCAATCGCAGCGCGCTTCCGGCGAGGCTCCCGACGGTCAGCGTGGTGCCGATGCCCACCGCCGGGCTGATGCGCCGGCCCAGCAAGGCCACGGAATCGTTGGCCTCGCGCAGGGCGGCCGCCAGATCGGGGTCCGCGGAGCCGTCGGCCGCCATCCACCGGGCAACGGCCTCGACCGCGAGCTGGGCAGCCTCCGCCCCCCCCGGTAACCCGCCGATCCCGTCCGCCACACCGAACAGCTGCCCGGCGGCATCCAGCAGGAAGCGATCCTGGTTCTCCTGGCGCACGCGCCCGATGTCAGTCGCGGCGGCGGCGTGCAGGGTGAGCATTTGCGAGAGGTTAACCCTCGGCGGCGCTCAGGCGAAAGGACGAAATTTCTCCTCTCGGTTCGCCCGCGACAGCGGGGTGAAGACCGGCTGCGGCAGGGAATCGAGGAACAGCCGGCCGTAGGTCTTGGCCAGCACCCGGGCGTCGAGCAGGGTGATCACGCCCCGGTCCGACGCCGACCGGATCAGCCGGCCCACGCCCTGGCGGAACTTCATCAGGGCATCGGGTAAGGTGAGCTCCTGGAACGGGTTGCCGCCCTCCTCGCGCAGGTGGTCGCAGCGCGCCTCGGTCACTGGATGGTCCGGCGGATCA
Source organism: Verrucomicrobiota bacterium (assembly GCA_016871595.1). Classification (GTDB taxonomy): domain Bacteria; phylum Verrucomicrobiota; class Verrucomicrobiia; order Opitutales; family Opitutaceae; genus ER46. The sequence goes on along the minus strand of VHCY01000008.1, from coordinate 42,391 downwards.
AAGGGCAGGCGGGTGATGATCACCTGCGCCAGCGCGTCGCCCGGGACATCGATCCCGGTCCAGAAACTGTCCGTGCCCAGCAGCACCGCGTTGCCTGCGGCCCGCATCCGCCGGGTCAGCTCCGTGCGCGAGAGGTCCGCGCCCTGGCAGAGCAGCGGCCGCCCCTCCGCCTGCAGCACCGGCTCGAGGGCCTGGGCCACCGCGCGGAGGTCCGTGTAGCTGGTGAAGAGGACCAGCGAACCGCCGCGCACCCGGGTGCAGCAGAACGCCACGTAATCGGCGAGGATGTCGAGGGCGAGGCGGGCGTCCTTCGCGGACGGCAGGGGTACGTCCGCGGCCACGTACACCCGCATATTCCGCGCGTAATCGAACGGCGACCGCACGAGCCCCGTGCGGGCCTCTCCCGCGCCCAACCGCTGGGCGAACGCCCCCACCTGGCCGCCCAAGGCCAGGGTGGCGCTGGTGCACACCACGGCCGTCCGCCGGCCGAACAGGTGCTGGCGCAGGGCCGGGGCGATCTCCAGCGGCGCGCTCCGCAGGGTCACGATCGTCTGCTGCCGCCCGGACCGCTCCGCCCAGTACACGTGCCCCGGCGCGCCTAGGTTCAGCCATTCGTTCAGGCTGCCCTGGATGCCCTTCAGCCGCTGCCGCTGCTCCATCAGCTCGTCCCGGTCGCGGCCCTCCTCCATCTGGTCCGCCCGCTCCGCCAACAGCCGCTCCAGGGCCCCCAGCGGCCCCTCCAGCACCGGCGCCACCGGCTCCGGCTGGCGCAGGCGGACGACGCTCCGCGCCGCGAGCAGGGTGTCCGCGATCGAGGCGAAGAACTCCTCCGCCGCCGCGAGCGCGTCGACCACGAGCTGCGGCCCGGCGGGATCCCCGAGGCGCCGCAGGAACCCCCGGCGCGTCCGGGGATTGTGGAGGTACTTCAGCGCTCGGTCCACGCTGTAACTGGAGAGGCTGAGGCCAAAGTGGTCGGTGGCGACCTCGGGCACGGTGTGCGCCTCGTCCAGCACCACGAAATCATCCGCCAGGAGCACCCCGCGGGCGTCGGCCGCCGCCCCCTGCGCCTGCGCGCCGCCCGCGTTGATCAGGGCGAAGAGGAGCGCGTGGTTCACGATGACCACGTTGGCCTGGCGGAGGCGCGCGCGGGCCTGCTGGTAAAAGCAGCGGTCCCCGTCGCAATGCTTGCGCGAGCAGGCCGAGGAATCGGCGCTCACCACGTCCCACACCTCCGCCCGGGGCGGCGGGCGCAGCTCGTGGCGCAGGCCCGTCCGGGTCTCCTCCGCCCACGCGGCGAGGCGCTGCAGCTCATCGTAATCGGCGTCGGCCAGGAGGGTCGCCCGCTCGGCCAGGGCGTGAGCGAGCCGCGTGGTGCAGAGGTAGTTGCCCTTGCCGACCAGCACCGTGGCCCGGAAGTCGGCGTAACGCTCCAGCTCCGGCGTGCCGCGGAAGAGCCGCCGGCACTTCGGCAGGTCGCTCTCCTCCAGCTGCTCCTGCAGGGCGATGGTGTGGGTCGAGACGATCAGCGGCCGCGACTGGTCGACGGCGTGGATGATCCCCGGCACAAGGTACGCGAGGGACTTGCCCACGCCCGTGCCCGCCTCGAACAGCAGCGGCTCGTCGTCGGCCAGGGCCCCGGCGACGGCCCGCGCCATCTCCTCCTGCTGCGGGCGGTGCTCCAGGCCGAGGGACGCGCGCAGCCACCCCTCCGCCGCGAAGGTGCGCGCGGCTAGCTCCGGCGCGAGGGCCGGCGGCGGCGGGCTGGAATCGGTGTCGTCGCGGAGGCCGATCATCTCGGGTCGGCAAGGAAGCCCCGGCCCGCCGCCGCCCGCAATTGAAATTGCCGCCCGCCGCCCGTCCCCGCAGCGTGCCGCGATGAGCGAGCAACCGGGCGCGGGGGAGGACTGGATCGCCGGCCTCGCGCGCTTCCTGCACGAGGAGCCGGGCGTCAACGCGGTCCGCATCGAGCCCGCCTCGCGGCGGGTCTCGGTCGCCACTTGGGGCCGCGCCCCCGTGCCGGGGCTGGAGGAACGCCTCGCGGCCACGATCGCCGCCGTCACCGCCCGCGGCGCCGATACCCCGGGGCCGACGCCCGCCGGGTTCCGCCTCCGGCGCGAGGGCGGGATGACCGAGCTCGGCCGCCTCGCCGGGCCCACCGCCGAGAAACTCTGGCTCTGGCGCGAGATGGAATGGCCCGAGATCCGCGCCGAGCCCGCGCCCGAGGAACAGGAATGGAAGCTCCTCGCCCTGCTGGCCTCCCTCTGCGGCGCCGCCGGCCTCGCCGCCTCCACCGCCAGCCACTTCCTCCCGGAATGGCCCTGGCTCGCCCGCGGGCTCTTCCTGGTCGCCCTCGTCGCCGGCGGCTGGGACGCCGCGATCGACACCTGGGAAACCCTCCGGAAGCGCGCGATCGACATCCATTTCCTGATGCTCGCGGTGGCGGCCGGCGCGGTCGCCATCGGCGCCTGGGGCGAGGCCGTGCTCCTCCTGTTCCTCTTCTCCGCCTCCGGCGCGATGGAGGGCTACGCCCTGCACCGCACCCAGCGCGAGGTCGGCTCCCTGCTCAAATCGGCCCCGAAACAGGCGACGCTCCTCGATGCCGACGGCCGCGAACGCGAGGTCCCGGTCGACGCGGTGCGCCCCGGCCAGCGCCTCCGCGTCCGCCCCGGCCAGGCCTTCGCGGCCGACGGCCGCGTGGTCGCCGGACGCAGCGCCTGCGACGAGTCCGCCCTCACCGGCGAGGCCAACCCCGTCCCCAAGGCCCCGGGCGACCCCGTCTACAGCGGCACCCTCAACCTCTGGGGCCAGGTCGACTTCGACGTCACCCGGCTCCCGGCGGAAAGCACGCTCCAGCGCATCATCCGGCTCATCCAGACCGCCCAGAAGCTGAAGGCCCCCAGCGAACGCCTCACGGACCGCTTCGGCACCGGCTACACCTACCTGGTCATCGGCGGCTCCGGCCTGATGTTCCTCGTCTGGTGGCTCGGCTTCGGCCTGCCCGCGTTCGCCCCGGACGGCGAGACGCGCTCCGCCTTCTACCGGGCGATGACCCTGATGGTCGTCGCCAGCCCCTGCGCCCTCGTCCTTTCGATCCCCTCCGCCATCCTCGCCGCGATCGCCTGGGGCGCCCGCCACGGGGTGCTCTTCCGCGGGGGAGCGGCGATCGAACGGTTGGCCGACGTCGACGCCGTGGCGCTCGACAAGACGGGCACGCTCACGACCGGGGAACTCGCCGTGGCCGGTTGCGAAAGCTTCCCGCCCGGCCGCGAACGCGAGGTGCTGGAACTGGCGCACGCCCTCGAGGCCAAATCGCATCACCCCATCGCGCGCGCCATCGTCCGCCACGCCCAGGCCGCCGGCATCCGCGAGTTGCCGGTCGAGGATTTCCGCTCGCTCACCGGCCAGGGCCTCCAAGGCCGGGTGGGGGAGTCCACCCTCCTGCTCGGCCGCCGGGAACTGCTTGAGGCCGGCCCGCTGGCTGCCTGGGCGCGCCAGCTCCCGCCCGCCGACGCCGACCTGAGCGAGGTCTGGGTGCTCGGCCGCGACCTGGTCGGCCGCATCTTGCTGCGGGACCAGATCCGCGCCGAATCCCGCCGCGTGCTCGCCGAACTCGGCCGGTCCGGGATCCGCACGGTGATGCTCACCGGCGACCGCCGCCACGCCGCGGAGGCGGTCGCGCGGGAACTCGGGGTCTCCGAGGTCCGCGCCGGCCTCAGTCCCGAGGACAAGGTGGCCGCGATCCAGGCCCTGCGCGCCGAGGGCCGGGTGGTCGCGATGGTCGGGGACGGGGTCAACGACGCCCCCAGCCTGGCCGCCGCGGACGTCAGCGTGGCGATGGGGGCGCGCGGCAGCGACGCGGCCCTCGAGCAGGCGGAGGTGATTCTGATGCACGACCGCATCGACAACTTCCTCGCGGCGGCGCGGCTCAGCCGCCGGGCGCGGGCGATCATCCGCCAGAACCTGGCCCTCTCCCTCGGCGTGGTCCTCGTGATGGTCGTGGCCACCACCCTCGGGGCCGTGCCGTTGTCCATCGGCGTCGCGGCCCACGAGGGGAGCACGCTGGTCGTGTGCCTCAATTCCCTCCGTTTGCTCTTCGGGCGGGCCGGGTAACGCTTCCCCTCGCCAAGCCGTCCCCGCCCTCAGGTCCCCCGTTTCCCCTCCGCCGATGAAACCCACGCTCGTCCCGCTGCTCCTGACCGCCGCCGGCCTTTTCCTGGCGGGGTGCACGCTGCCGTCCTCCCGCCGGGTCGTGCCCGCGGGGCAGGCGAACGTCCTGCAACGGAGCGACCTGGGCGTGGTCACCAGCGTGCGGGAGGTGAACATCGAGGGCCGGCGCACCGGCCTGGGCACCCTCGGCGGCGGGATGGTGGGGGCGGCGGCGGGCAGCGGGGGCCGGGGCGTGGGCGGCGCTTTGGTGCAGGCCTCGGCGGCGGTGGCTGGCGCGGTGGCCGGACAGGCGGTGGAGGAAGCGGCGACGCGCCAGCGGGCGCAGGAGATCACCGTGCGGCTGGAGGACGGCAGCACCGTGACGGTGGTGCAGGAGGCCTCGACGGGTCTGTTTATGGACGGCGACCGCGTGCGGGTGCTCCACGGTGGCGGCCAGGCCCGGGTGACGATGGCGGTGCCCTGAGGGTTCTTGCGGTCATTTTTACCGATGTCTTCGCCCATGGCCCCGGATCTGGGTCAGGTGGCGCTCGCCGTGCGGGATGTGGCGGTGGCGAAGCGGTTTTACGTGGAGGTGCTGGGCCTGCGGCCGCTTTTTGATGCGGGGCCCCGGCTTTCATTCCTTGGGGTGGGCGCGGTCCGGCTGATGCTCACGGTGCCGGACGGGGCGGGGGAGGTGGGCCGCAACTCCGTGCTGTATTACCGGGTGGCGGGACTGGAGGAGTACTATCGGCGCGTGGTGGCGGGTGGGGCGGTGCCGGAGCGGGAGCCAGGGTTGGCGGCGCGGTTGCCGGATCACGAGCTCTGGCTGGCCTTCGTCCGCGACCCCGAGGGCAACCTGGTGGGCCTGATGGAGGAACGACGCTAGCGCGGCTTGCGCGCGGTCTTCGTTGGCGCTGGGTCCGGCATCGTCGCGGGGGCGTCCCCGGCGGAGGGGCCGCGCCGGCCGTCGTAGGCCGCGCGCAGCCGGCGGTCCGAGCTGCTCTCCGCCCGGCCGCAAGGACCGGGAGCCACCGCCTCGCTCCGCGCCCGGCGCGCCGCCCGCCCCGCCTGCCATTCCGCCCACGTCCAACGCGTCTTCATCGCGATTGCCCGGCTTTCCGGCGGGCCTTGGGTCCGCCCGCGCCCACCTCCACCACGAGGTCCCAGCCCCGCTCCCGGAAGAGGCGGGTGAGCGTGCCGATCAGGCGGAGACGCTGCGCGAAAGGATCGTCGGCCATATCGAGGACCCCCCTTGCAATGAGCCAAGCGTCCCGCGTGCGCAAGCCGCCCGGGGCTGCCGCCTGCCCGTCTTCTCCCCACCCCCAGATTCAGAGGATACCATTGTGGGTGGTCCGGGCGGCAAGGGCGGTCACCCGCTTCGTACCGCTTCGCAGAACGGAGCGGGGCGCGCTTACCAGCGGTAGGACGCCGTTGTACCGATCGTGATTGGCGGGAGGTAGATGGCCCGCGAGCCGAGCTGACCGCTCTGGCTGGTGCCCGCGTTGTTGGAAACCAGGGCGCGGTTGTTCGTCAGGTTGTCCACCCACAGCGAGAGGTCCCACTTGTCCCGGTAAAGCCCCACGTTGGCATCGTACTTCGTGTAGGCTGGGTAGAGGTTGTTGGTCGCGTTGCTCCACTGCAGCTTGTCCACGTGGCGCATCCGCAGGGAGGCCGTCAGCTGGAGTCCCTCCCGCAGCGGCGTCGAGAAGCGCAGGCCGGCGAAGTGCTTCCACTTGGGCGCGCCCCAGGTGGAGAGCCCCGCGGTCGTGACCAGATCCTCCCCGCTGGGCACGGTGTAGAGCGGGACCACGCGCCGCTCCATAAATCGCGCGCTCGTGGTCGAGGTCTTGTAGTTGATGCTCCACTGGCGGTTGATCCGGTAACGGAATGCCGCCTCAAGGCCGCGAGAACGGATGTCGCCTCCGTTGACCAGGCCGTTGATCGGGAAGAGGTCGTCGATCGTCTGGCTGAAGCCCACCTGGGGGTTCTTCCACCGCATCTCGTAAATCGACGTCTGGACGTAAAGGTCACCCTTCAGCAGGTATCCCTTCAGTCCGCCCTCGAAGTTGTCCACCGAATCGGGCTCGTAGGCGCGGGCCTGCGGGCTGACGACCTTGCCCGCGTAGTCGCGGAACCCGTTCGCCCCGCCGCGCCGATAACCCTGGGAAAAGGTGGCATAGCCAAGCAGCTGGTCCGAAAACTGGTAGGAGGAGTTCAGCTTGAAGTAGGTCCGGCCCTTCTGGGACTCGGTGCGCTCGGTGAGGCGGCTCGTCGGTCCGGTGTAGTCCCGGATGTTGGAAAGACCATCATCCTCGTAGCTGAAGCTGCGCAGGCCAGCGGTCACATTCCATCGGCGGGAGATCCGGAAGTTCGCCTCCCCGAATAGCGCGCGCTCCTGGTAGTCGGATTGCAGGTTCTCGCGGTAGCCCTCGTTGTTCCGACGCGTCGGGTCCGCGACTACGAAACGCGCCCCGGCGGTGTCCAGGCCCGGGACGTACTCGCTGAAGCGCAGGCTGCGCCGGGTCTTGGTGTAGAACAGGCCGGTGATCCAGCTCACCGGACCGGCGGCGTCCTTCGAGCTCAGCCGCGTCTCGTGCACGAGCCCGCGGTGGTAATTGTCAAAGGTGATGAACGCGGGCCGGCCGTTGAAGGCGGCGTTGTTGATGTTCAGCTGCGGGCTGATGTAATTGTAGTAGGTGTTCCCGGCCGCGGTGTAGTCGGCCTGCCCCAGCTTCCGGTCCGTGTAGCCGCCCGTCGACGAGACCAGGCGCGCGAAGCCCAGGTCCCAGTCGAGTTCCAGCGAGTCCATCCGGATGCGCCGGTCCGCGTACTCCTCGTTGGGGGAGATGATGGTGTGCTCATTGAACACCTGGCGGGTGGCGAGGGGCGTCGGCGCGCCCGGCTCGGGGTTCCGCGCGATCGGGAAGAGCTGCGTGCCCGAGGTGCCATGGGCATCCTGCGCCTGTTCGGCGTGGGAGAGGCTTACGGTCAGGGTGGGAGTGGCCTTCCAGCGGAGCGTGGCCCGGCCGCCGGTGACCTTCTGCCAATCATCCTCCTCGTACCGCTGCTGGCCCGCGTTGGGCGTGCCGATCCAGGCCGGGGTCGGCGCCCAGGGACGCGAGACCACCCGGTCCGTGAACCCCGCTTCGTCAAGGTGCGAGAGCGAGACCCGCAGCGCCAGGGTCGGTGAAAGCGGCACGTTGACCACGGTGTCCGCATCGAAGGACAGGCCGCCGTGCTTCGTCTCCGAGACGGTCCCCGTGATCCGCCCCTCGACTTTACCGAAGCGGGGCTGATTGGTGATGTAGCGGATGGTGCCGCCCAGCGCGCCCGCGCCGTAGAGCGTCCCCTGCGGGCCGATCAGGGTCTCGGCACGTGCGACGTCCTTGATCCGGAAACCGATGTTCGGCAGCGGGGTATCATCGAGATAATAAGACAGGGTCGAGCGTACGAACTGCTCCAGGTTGTTGGCGTTGGCGTTGCCGGTGTTGAGCCCGCGCACCGTCACGTTGTCCGCGAAGCGCGCGCCGCTCAGCGGGGCGTTGATGGACTCGCTCTCGGCCATCAGGCGCTTGATGTCCGTGATGTTGTACTCCCGCAGCGCGTCCTCCGTCAGGACGCTGACGTTGATCGGGACCTTGTACGCCTCCAGGGCCCGCTTGAACGAGGTCACGACCACCTTTTCCTGCTGGATCACCTCCTCCTTCGCCTCCGGCTTGGTCACGGTGACGGTGGCGCGGTCGACGGCGGCGGGCGAGGCGGGGGTGGTCTGCGCCGGGGCGCTGAGCGGAAGCAGCCCGGCGAGGAGTAGGCCGAGGCGAGTCGGTGGGTGGTGCATATGGTGGATGAGGTGGAATTTACAGTCGGATTCACCCAATCGGGGTGCCTATCGGCACCGGCGATCGAGCGGGACCGGGTCTTTTCGAAAGTGCCGTGCGCGGCGTGGAAAGAACTCCACGCCATCGGGATCAGCGGAGGATGGGATGCGGAAATGAATCGGAGCCCGCGGACCAAATCTGGGAGTCTTGTAGCGGGGTCACCGCGGGGCGCGCAAGGAGTTGAAGAGCAGTAGTTCGGCGAGGGGGTTTGGCAAGCGCGAATGAATTGCGTGGGTCCCGATTTGCGCCCTCTCGAACCGCGATGATGGAAGGAGAGACGCCCCGGTTTGGGCTTCCGAGGGATCCCAATTGGCCTTGCTGGACGCCTTGTTTTCGACCGGCTGGCGACCGCTTCTGTTCGCGGCCCTCACGCCCACCGTTCCGCCGGCACTGCGGATTTGACCGGCCGGGGGTGGCCCGGCCGGGTGGGGCGCATGAGACTTTCCCCCGAGGCGGTGCAGGCCATCCGTGAGGAGGTCGCCCGGGCGGACCCGCAGGCGGAAGTCTGGCTCTTCGGCTCCCGGACCCGCGACGAGGCCAAGGGCGGGGACATCGACCTGCTGGTCGTCTCCGACCACCTCGCCTTCGCCGACGAGCTCCGGCTGCGCGCCGCCCTGCTCGACCGGATCGGCTGGCAACGGCTCGACCTGGTGGTGCGCCCACGGTCGCGGCTCGGGGAACCCTTCGCCGCCCTCGCGCTGGAATCGGGGATCCGCCTGTGACCTCGGAAGGCCAATGCCGCCTGCTCTTCGCCTTCTGCCGCGCCCGCAAACCGGAACTCGACCAGATCTGCGAGCGGGTGGCCGCCTACGCCGGCCGCCTGCCGCTTTAGCCGCCGGCTGCCGGCGCGGCGAAGTCCGCCTCTAGGCACACTAGGCACACGTCGTCCTCGAACTCGCTCCGGCCGCAGTGCGCCCGCACGCGCTCGAGGACCGTCGGGATCACCGCCCCCGCCGGCGCCGTCGCCAGGGTGTCCCGCAGCCGGTCCACCCCGAAGAATTCGCCCGCCGCATTCGCCGCCTCGAATACCCCGTCGGTGTAGGCCAGCAGGGTGCTGTCGGCGGAGAAGGGCACCTCGTGGCGGCTGTACGCGAAGTCCCCGAGCAGGCCGGCCGCCGGCTCCGGATCCTCGGGCGCCAGCCGCCGGATCGTCCCGCCCGCCCCCCGCAGCAGCGGCGGCGGATGCCCGGCGTTGCTGTACACCAGCGTCCCCTGGTCGAGGTCGATCACCCCGAAGAAGACGGTCGCGAACACCGGCTGGCCGGTCTGCTCGACAATCGGCATCAGGCTCCGGTTGATCTCCCGCAACACGTGCGGCGGCTCGCCCGCCCGCGGGCCCATCTCCTCAACCACCCCGCGCAGGAGCGCCGTCAACAGCCCCGCCCGCACGCCGTGGCCCATCACATCGCACACCAGCAGCCCGCAGTGCCGCTCGCCGAGTTTCAGCAGGGTGAAGAAGTCCCCGCCCAGGGTCGTCGTCGGCAGGTAACGGTGGCTGCAGCGCAGGGCGCTCGCCCCCGGCGTCCGCCCACCCGCGAAGAACGGGGGCGCCCGGTCCAGGAACGCCTCCTGCACCTGCCGCGCCATCACCAGATCCGCCTCCATCTCCGCGCTCCGCCGCCGCAACTCCTCCTCGGCCCGCTTCCGCCGGGTGATGTCGTGGCTGATGCCCACCAGCCCCACCACCTGGTCCCGCGCGTCCCGCAGCAGCACCTTGGTGACGAGCGACCAGTGCACGTCGCCCGCCGGGCCGAAGTCGGACTTCTCCTGGTTAATGATCGGGGGACCGCCACCCAGCACCTGCTGGTCGTCCGCGAGGGCCTGGCGCCCGCGCTCCCCGGGATAAAAGTCCAGCGTCGTCCGGCCCCGCACCTCCTCCGGCGAACCCGCCCCGAGCGAGGCCAGGTGCGCGCGGTTGTTCAGGACGTACCGCGAGGCGGTGTCCTTCACGTACAGCCGGCTCGGGAGGTGGTCGATGATGGTGCGCAGCAAAATGCGCTCCTCGTTCAGCCGCTCCTCGGCCTCCTTCGCGGCGGTGATGTCCCGCGTCAGGCCAAAGGTCCCGATGATCCGGCCGGCGCCGTCGCGCCAGGGCATTTTCGTGCTCGAGGCCCAGCCCTGGGTGCCGTCGCGGCGGGTCAGGCGCTCCACCTTCGCGATCACCGGGCGCCCGGTGCGGATGATCTCCTGCTCGTCCGCGAAGGCCCGCTCCGCGTGCTCCCGGGCGAAGTAATCGAAATCCGTCCGGCCGATGCACTCCTCCGGCGAGGCCGCGCCGAGGGAAAGGGCGTGCGCGTGGCTGTTGCGGACGAAACGGCTCTCGCGGTCCTTGAAGTAGATCCGGTCCGGGCTGGTCTCCATCAGCACCCGCAGCAGCGAGGCCTCGAGGGAGTCGGCGGCGCCCGGCGCCGGGAGCGGGGGATTGGTGCTCATCGGGCGGGCGGCGGGGGTCAGCGGCGGCGGCGGCCGAACGGGGAGGTGCTCCTGCCCGCCGACAGGGTGCCATCGGCGGCCATCTCCTTGATCACGGTGGTCAGGTAGGGGATCAGCTGCTTCTTGCGGCTGACCACCCCGGGCAGGTCAAAGAGGTCATCCAACTCCCGGCGGGCATAGCGGATCCGCGCGAGGAACGCGTTCTCGCCCTTCACCAGCAGCAGGGAGTTCTGGGTGTTGATGTCGGTGACCAGCAGGGCCGCGAACGCGAGGCGCTCCTCCTCGCGCAACTCCTGCATCGCGCGGGCGATCCCCTTCGCGTTGGCCTCGAAGTTGCCGAATCCGAGCTCCTCCACCTGCGACACCGAGAAGCGCACGCCCTCCTCCTCGTACACCTTGAAGTCCGAGCGCACCACCTTGTCCGGCGTCTGCGCCAGAATGACCGAGCCCGAGTTGAAGATCTCCTCCGCCAGCCGCTTCGAGTCGACGCCCGCGATCTCGCCCAGCCAGGCCAGCATCAGGGCGTCCTTCCCCGTGGTCGTGGGGCCCTGCAGGTGCAGGGTGTCCGAGATCAGCCCGGACATCATTATGCCCGCGATCGACGGCGAGGGCTGCAGGCCCTCCCGCCGGAACAGGTCGGCCACGATGGTGCAGGTGGAGCCGACGGGCTCGTTGATGAACAGGATCGGCTGCGCGGTGTTGAGGCTGCCGAGACGATGGTGATCGATGATCTCGGCGATGGTGACCTCGTCCGCGCCGGGCACCGCCTGCGTCAGCTCGTTGTGGTCCACCAGCACGAGGCGGGTCCGCACCGGCTTGAGGATGTCGCTCTTGGTCAAAATGCCGGCGAGGCGGCCCTCGTCGTCCGTCACCAGCACCGCCTGCGTGCTCAGCCCGAACTGCTTGCGGGCGTCCGCCACCCGGGTGTCCGCGTCGACGGTGAGGAAGCTGCGGTCGATGACGCGTTCCAGATTGGAGGCGGTGCGCACGACCCAGGCGGTGGTCGCGGAGTCGTACGGGCTCGAGATGATGCTGACCCCGCGCTCGCGGGCGGCGGCCTCCACCTCCGGAGCAACCGGCAGGCCGCTCGTGACCACCAGCGCCCGGATGCCGAGGTCGATCGCCCGCCGCTGCACGTCCCCGCGGTCGCCGACGATGATGATCGACTGCTCGGCGGGGATATTCTCCCGCACGGAGATACTCCAGAACGAGCGGATGTCCATCGTGCCCAGGCGCACAAACAAATCCTCGACCCGTTCGGCGTCGACCAGATGGATCGCCTGGCCCTTGAGGGCCCGCGCGATGGCGGCGAGGCAGCTGTGCACCTGCCGCATCAGGCGTGGCTCGCTGACGCGCGGGATGAAGACGCCGCCGAGCTGCGCGAGGCTGACCAGACCGACCGGTTTACGCCGGGTGCTGGCCACGGGCAGGACCCGCACCTGGTGGCGGTCGATCAGCTCTAGAGCCTCCGCGCACGTGGCCTGCTCGTGCACATGGACCACCTCGTTGGTCATCACGTCGCGCACGCGAGGGGAGACGTCGCTCAGGTAGTGGGGCAGGGGGACGCGGAACCGGGCGAGGATCGTGTCGATGCGGGCGTTTGAGTTGCCGCAACGGGCAGCCACGAAGCCGGTCTCACCCTTGGCCTCCTTTAACGCCGCGTAGGCGATCGCGGAGCACATCGCATCCGCATCCGGATTGCGGTGCCCGACCACGTAAGTCACGCCGCCGGTAGCAGAGGCGGGGGCCGGGCGGGGGGCGGCGACGTTGGCGGCCCGGGGCGGAGTCATCGGCGTGGTCAACAAGGGAAGCGGAAAGCGTCGAAGGAGGCAGAGAACGCCTTGTTCCGCAAGCGGATGCCGAGACCACGAATTCCGGGTAAAGGCCGCTTGACGCCCGGTGATCCGGGCCGCGTGGGCCACCGGGTGGGGCGTGGCTCCGCGGCGGTCGCTGGCCCCCGCGGCCTGATAGCGCTTCGCGGGGGGACCGGGGTTAAAGGCCTCATTTTGAGCCCTGAACTGGGCTGGCGCCGGCGGCGGTTCGGTCTGCCTCCAGTGTGCCTGCCTTTCTCCTTCGATTCTCCTCCAGTTGTCGTTCGATCGTCCGGTGGTCCGGGCGGGGCGCGGTTCTCGGAGGGAGGGTGCCGGCCTCCTTACATCGGTGGGGGAGGAGGCTTTCAGCCGATGCTAGCTGCTGATAATCAGACTCTTGAAGATAAAAAGAAAGGCCCCCGCGGCGTCTGGCGGCGGAGGCGAAGAGGTCAGGTGGGCCGTCGGGAGGGCCGGATTCCGGTTTCGTGAGGCGGGCGAGGGGATTGGGGTCTTTACCCTAAAAACAGCCTTTCAGGCCCAACTGAGCGAGATACCGGAAGTGGGTCCGGCTCAGGGCCCGCGCTGGGCGGTGGTGCCGCCGGCGGTGCCGATCATCCCGGCGGCGCCCGAGGCGGGCGGGATGCCGTAGATGCGGGCGCTGAGGTTGGCGTTCGTGACGTTGAAGGGCACCGCCTGCCTGATGTTGTTGGGGCGCGTGGTGCTGGTCGACGTCGGGTTGTTCGAGACGAAGGGCGCCGGGTTGTTGGTGTTCGGGTAGAACGAGATGTTGCCGCCGAGGAAGGCGATGTAGCCGCCGGTGGCCTTGTAGACGCCCGAGATCTCGCTCCAGAGGCCGTTGGTCTGCAGGCCGCGGGTGTAGATGACAGGCGTGGTGGCGGGGTCGCTCATCTTGACGCCGCCGACAAATTCCCAGGAGGGGGAGCGGCCGGAGGTGAAGGAGGTGTGCAGCGTGTTGCGCTGGTTGGACGGCTGGATGATGAAGGTCGGGAACGTGCCGCTGAAGGCCGGATCGTTCTTCGAGAAGAAGAAGGTCGGGTCGGTCAGGATGTTGTTCTTCGCCAGGATGCCCGGCCACTTCCAGGCGAGCTGGGGGGCGTTGAGCACCGAGTTGGCGATGTTGATCGGATCAGGGAGGCGGTCCTGGTTGTCGCCGGCGTAGATCTGCGCGGCCTTGAGCACCTCGCGGAGGTTATTGGCGTCGACCGCGCGCTGGGCCTTCTCCCGGACCGTGCCGACCGTCGGGATGACGATGGCGGCCAGGATGCCGATGATGGCGATGACGGTGAGCAGCTCGATCAGCGTGAAGCCGGGGCGGCGGGCAGGGGCTCCGAGGCTGGGGACGGTGCGGGCAATGATCATAAATGAGGTAAGGGTGCGGGGAAGACGCGAGGAAGCGGCGGAGGGTTTCGGTGAAAAATCCCGGGCTCAAGCAGATTCTGCCCTCGCGGCCCCGCGTCGGGCGGCGGGCTTGACAATCCCGGAGGCGAGCCGAATCCTCCGCGGTTCTCCTCCACTCTCTCTCCGGAAAGTGGGCCCTGCGGCCCGCTTTTTTTTTCCCAACTTTCCCGCATCTCCATACGCCCATGAGCAGCGAAATCCTCTCCGTCCTCGAGTATATGGAAAAGGAAAAGGGCATCCCCCGCGCCGAGATGATCGCGACGATCGCGAATGCCCTGAAGACGGCCGCCCAGAAGGGCATCAGCTCGGGCCAGGAACTGCGGATCGACATCAACCCCCGCAACGGCCAGCTGCAGGCTTGGTGCCTGCTCAAGGTGGTCGACTCGGTCAGCAATCCTCGCACGGAGCTGCACGTCGAGAAGGCGCAGGCTCTCAAGCCCGGCGCCGTCATCGGCGAGGTGCTGGAGAAGGCGATCGACCCCTCCTCCCTCGGGCGCATCGCGGCCCAGACCGCCCGCCAGGCGGTGATGCAGCGGCTGCGGCAGTTCGAGAAGGACCGCATCTTCGACGATTTCAAAGACCAGGTCGGCAACATCGTCACGGGCACGGTGCGGCGCCGCGAGCGCAACGACCTCTTCATCGATCTGGGCAAGGCTGAGGCCGTGATGCCCGCCAAGGAGCAGGTGCCGGGCGAGGAGTACCAGCCGGGTGAGCGCATCCGCTGTCTCCTGCTTGAGATCCAGAGCACGCCGCGCGGGCCCGAGATCGTGCTCAGCCGCGCCAGCCCCCGCTTTGTCCGCCGCCTGTTCGAGCTCGAGGTCACCGAGGTGGCCGACGGCACGGTCAAGATCGAGGCTTTCGCCCGCGAGCCGGGCTACCGGACCAAGATCGCCGTCACCAGCACCGACCCCAAGGTCGATCCGGTGGGCGCCTGCGTCGGCGCGCGCGGCGCCCGGGTGAAGACGATCGTCCGCGAGCTGGGCGGGGAGAAGATCGACATCATCAAGTTCTTCGCGGATCCGCGCGAGATGGTGATCGAGGCCCTGAAGCCCGCGATCCCGCGCGAGATCGTCCTCGACGAGAAGGCCCGCCGTATTCTGCTCCGGGTCGCCAACGACGACCTCGCCATCGCGATCGGCCGCAAGGGCCAGAACGCGCGCCTGACCTCGCGCCTGGTTGGCTGGCGGATCGACATCGAGGAATTCCGTGCGGTCGGCGCCGATCCGGAGGGCGATGCGAAGCGCAAGCTGGTCGCCGGCCTCGGCGTGGCCGAGGACCTCGCGCTGCGGTTGGTCAAGGCGGGCTTCGTGTCGCTCGAACTTTTTGAAGGCGTGGAGGCGGCGGACCTAGAGGGCGCCGGCTTTAGCCCCGAGGAAGCCGCCCTTGTCATCCAGCGCGTCGCCGCGCGGGCGCAGTAACCCGTAGCTTCCAGGTCCGACCGCATGAGCATCCGCATCCACAAACTCGCCGAGGAGCTCGGCCTGGACAACAAGGAGATGACGGCGCTGCTCAAGGAGCGTCGGATCATCGGCCAGGACGTCAAGTCGGTCTCGAGTACCGTGGACAACATCAGCGCCGCGGCGCTGCGCGAGGAGTTCGCCGCGCGTCGCCCGGCCGCTGAGGCTCCGACTGCTACGGCGGAAGCCTCTACTCCCGAGGCGGCCGCGCCCCGTGTGAACCTTCCCTCCGGCGTCTTCGTCAAGAGCCGGCAGGACATCGAGCGAGAACGCGAGGCCGCGTCCGCGGCGAAGGCGGCCGCCCTCAAGGCCTCCGCCAGCCCCGCGCCCCCGCCGCCTCCCCCTCCGCCTCGGGCCGCCCCGCCGCCGCCGAAGCCCATTTCCGCCCCGCCGGCGCCCCCCGCTTTACCCAAACCGGTCTCGGCTCCGCCCCCCGTGGTCTCCCCGTTCCCGGTTGCGCGCCCCCCGATGGTGGTTCCCCCGGTGTCTGCCCCTCCCGTCGCCCGTCCTCCGGTCGTGGTGAACGCTCCTCCGGTCCGTCCAGCCCCGGCCCCGGCGCCGGTGATGTCCCCTGTGCGCCCGGGTGCCGTAGTCGCGCCCGCGCCTACTTCCGCGCCCAAGCCGCCAGCGCTGCCCCCGGCGTTGCCGCCCCGCGCCCCGGCCCCCGCCCCCGTGATGGCGCCCAAGGCGCCGCCCTTGCCGGGCAGCACGGCGCCGGCCGCCGCCCCCCACATCACCATCCAGGGCGACGTCAAGATTCTCCATCTTAAGCCGCCCATCGTGGTGCGGGACTTCGCCGCCGCACTCAGCTTGAAGCCCTTCAAGCTGATCTCGGAGCTCAACCAGCTGGTGGGCTTCGCGGCGATGAACTCCACCATCGACGAGGCCGTCGCCCAGAAGGTCGCCGAAAAGTACGGCTTCCTGCTCGAGATCAAGCACCGCGGCGACGCCGCCGCCCAGCAGGCCGCCAAGGAGAAGAAGGAAAAGAAGCAGCCGGAGGAGGATGAGTCCAAGCACCTCGTCCCCCGGCCCCCGGTGGTCTGCATCCTCGGCCACGTCGACCACGGCAAGACCTCCCTCCTCGACGCCATCCGCAAGGCCAACGTGGCCGCCGGCGAGGCGGGCGGCATCACCCAGCACATCGGCGCCTACCAGATCGAGTTCAACGGCCGGAAGCTCACCTTCCTCGACACCCCCGGCCACGCCGCCTTCACCAAGATGCGCGCCCGCGGCGCCAGCGTCACCGACATCGCCATCCTTGTGGTGGCGGCGGACGACGGCTTTATGCCGCAGACGGAGGAGGCCCTCAAGATCGCCCTCGCCGAGAAGCAGTCCCACCCGGAGCGGTTCGCCCTTCTGGTCGCGGTCAACAAGATGGACGTCAAGGGCGCCAATCTGGACCAGGTCAAGAACCAGATGCAGCAGCGCGGCATCGCCCCCGAGGATTGGGGCGGGGAGACGATCACCGTCCCCGTCGCCGCGATCAAGAATCAGGGCATCACCGAGCTGCTCGAGATGATTCTGCTGCAAGCGGACGTGCTTGAACTGAAGGCCAACCCGAAGGCCGAGGCCAGCGGGCTGATCATCGAGTCCGAGATCGACTTCGGCCGCGGCCCCCTGGCCACGGTCATCGTCCAGCGCGGCACCCTGCGGGTGGGCGACGCCCTCGTGAGCGGCCCGAATTACGCCAAGGTCCGGGCAATGTTCGACGACCAGGGTCGCAACGTGAAGGAAGCCACCCCCGGCACCCCCGTGCGGGTCATCGGCTGGTCCGGCACCCCGGACAGCGGCGCCGCCTTCAAGGCGGTCAAGAACGCCCGCGAGGCCGAGAAGCTCGCCGAGGAGGAGACGCTCCGCCTGAAGAAGGAGGCGACCACCGCCGCCGCGGTACCCAAGGAAGTCTCGGTCGAGCGGCTCTTCGCCAACATCGCGGCCACCCAGGCCAAGGTCCTCAAGGTCATCATCAAAACGGACGTCTTCGGCTCCTCCGAGGCGGTCCGGGTCATCCTCGACGGCATCAAGAGCACGAAGGTCCAGCTGGAGATCGTCTCCATCGAGGTGGGCCTCGTGACCAAGAACGACGTGCTGATGGCCGGGGCCTCCGGGGCCCTCATCATCGGCTTCCATACGCGGCTGGAGAATGGCGTCACGCCGCTCGCCAAGCACCACGGGGTGCGGATCGAGACCTACGAGATCATCTACGAGATGGGCGACAAGGTCCGCGAGATGATGGCCGACCTGCTCGATCCCGACATCAAGGAGATCAAGACGGGCGCGGCGGAGGTCCGGCAGGTCTTCCCGCTGGCCAAGGGCTTTGTCGCCGGCTGTCTCGTCACCGAGGGCAAGATCAACCGCAACGCCAGCGCGCGCCTGCGCCGGGGCCGCGAGATCCTGCACGAGGGCCGCGTCGGCACCTTGCGCCGGTTCAAGGACGACGCCAACGAGGTCCGCGCGGGCCTCGAGTGCGGCATCAAGCTGGATGATTTCAACGGCTACGCGCCGGGCGACGTCATCGAGTGCTTCGAGGTGCAGAAGGTCCGGGCCTCCCTGTAGGCCGGGTCCGTCCGCCCCGATCGTCCCTTCCCGGCGATGAGCAACCGCACGGTGCGCGTCAACGAGCTCGTCCAGCGTGAGCTGGGCGACATCCTGCGCCGCCGCTACCAGTCGGAAGCAGTGAACGTCACGATCACCGAGGTCCGCGTCTCGCCGGACCTGCGGGACGCGCGGGTGTTTGTGGCGGTGGTGGGGGATGCCGAGGCCGCTGAGGCCAAGCTCCGCTGGCTGCGGGCGCAGGCCGGGTCCATCCGCGCCGAGGTCGGCCGCCGGATCGTGCTTAAGTACCTGCCCAAGTTCGAATATGTGCTGGATCATTCGGCCGCCCGCGGCGCCCGGATCCTGCAGGTGCTGGACGAGGTGACGCCGCCCGGGACCGCCCCGGCCGCGGCTCCGGCCCCCGCACCGGAGCCGGAGTGGCAGCCGAAGTTGAAGCCGGCGTCGGAGCGGAAGGAGTGACGATGGAAGCCTTTTTCCCGGAGTTGCGGCCGGCCTTCACCCGGCTGCTGGACCGAGTGGCCGGCCGGCCCGTCGCCGTCTGCGGGCACGCGCGGCCCGATGGGGACTGCATCGGCTCCCAGGTGGCCCTCGCCCGGGTGCTGGCGGCCCGCGGGCAGGACGTCATCTGCGTGAACCCGGACCCCGTTCCCCGGCGCCTGCAGTACCTGACGGGCGGGATGGAGTTCCGCCGGACGGACGACGCCCTCCGCGACCCCGTGGCGCGCGCGGCGATCTTCGTGGATTGCGCGGACCACGCCCGCGGGGGCGAGCGGCTCAAGGCCCATTACTCGCGCCCGGTCGGCGTGATCGACCATCACCTCTCGAATGCCGGCTTCGGCGAGGTGGATCTCATTGAACGCACTTCCGCGGCGACCTGTGAGATCCTCGCCGGACTCTTTTTCGACGCGGGGCTGCCGGTCGATGCCGCGACCGCGCGGGCCCTCTATGCCGGGATCCTGACGGACACGGGTCAGTTCCGCTTTCAGGCGACCACCCGGCGCTGCTTCATCTTGGCGGGGGAGTTGGTCGCCCGGGGGGCGTCCCCGGCCGAGGCGGGGTTCGAGCTCTACGAGCGGGAAACCCCGGGCAAGCTGCGGTTGCTCCAGCGGTTCCTGGCCTCGCTGCGGCTGGAGGCGGGCGGCCGGCTCTGCCTCGGGGTGCTGCCGGCGGGCATCTTTGAGGAGACCGGGTCCAGCTCCGAGGATACAGAGGGTCTGGTCGACTACGCCCGGTGCATTGACGGGGTCGAGATTGGCGCGCTGGTCGAATGGCGCCAGGATGGCACGGCAAAGGCCAGCCTGCGGGCCAAGGAGCCGTCCCTGCGGGTGGACCTGGTGGCGGCGCGCTTCAAGGGGGGCGGCCACGCCTGCGCGGCCGGGCTCAGCCTGCCGTCGGCCCCCGCGGACTTTGAGGCGCAACTGCTGGCCGCGATGGCCGAGCGCCTGTCGACGTCGCCCGCGCCCTCCCGCTGAATCATGCTGCTGCCCGCCAAGGAAATGGAGGGGATCCTCCTGGTCGACAAACCCGGGGACCACACCTCCCACGACGTCGTGGCCCGCCTGCGCGGCAAGCTGCGGATGAAGCGCATCGGCCACGCGGGCACCCTCGACCCGATGGCCACCGGCCTGCTGGTCATCCTCGTGGGCAAGGCCACCCGGGTGTCCCAGTACCTGATGGGCGTCGACAAGGAGTACGAGGGGAGCGTGGAGCTGGGCAAGACGACCGACACCCAGGATGCGGAGGGCGAGGAGATGGAGACCCGGCCCGTGCCGCCCCTGAACGCGGGCGAGATCCAGACCGCGATGAACGGCTTCCTCGGGGACCAGTACCAGACCCCGCCGATGTATTCCGCGGTGAAGATCGATGGCGTGCCCCTGTACAAGAGCGCGCGCAAGGGCCAGGAGGTGGAGCGCGAGCCGCGTTTCATCCGTTTGATGGAATGGACCCTCACCGGGTGCGCCCTGCCGCGGTTCGACTTCCGCCTGAAGTGCACCAAGGGCACGTACGTCCGCACCCTGGCCCACGACCTGGGCAACCGCCTCGGCTGTGGGGCCCATCTGGCGGCGTTGCGCCGGACCGGCGCGGGACAGTTCGGGGTGGCGCAGGCGTTGACCCTGGACCAGATCAACGCCCTGACCCTGCCCGAGATCGAGCGGCGGCTGATCCCCGTGGCCGCGGCGGTGCCCCCGGTGGCGCTCTAAGCGGGGCCTTTGGTTATGCCGCCGGAAGCGCTCGCCTCCCTGGCTGCGGTGCCTCCCCATTCGGCTCCGCTGCACCTAGCGGTGGGGATGTTCGATGGGGTCCATCGGGGGCATCAGGCCGTCATCCAGCGCGCGGTGGCCGCAGTGCGCGCCTACGGGGGGACCGCGGGCGTGCTGACCTTCTGGCCGCATCCGAGTGTCGTGCTGCGTCCCGCGGCGCCGACCCGGGTGATGCAGGATCCGGCGGCTAAGGCGGAGGTGCTCCGGGGGTTGGGGGTGCAGCTGATCCTGACGGAGCCTTTTTCCGCCGAGATCGGGGAGGTTGAGGCGGGGCAATTCGTGTCGTGGCTGCGAGCGCGGCTGCCGGGCCTGGCGGGCCTGTACGTGGGCGAGAACTTCCGTTTCGGCCGCGGCCGCCGGGGCGACGCGGCTTTGCTAGCGCAAACCGGCCGGGAAGCAGGGATCGCCGTGGTCGTGGCGCCGCCCGTGCTCTGGCAGGGCGCGCCGGTGAGCAGCACCCGGATCCGGACGCTGCTGGCTGCCGGGGAGATGGCGGCAGTCGCCGGTATGCTGGGTCGTCCCTATGCCTCCCAGGGGCTCGTGATGACCGGCAAGCGGTTGGGGCGCACGTTGGGGTTTCCGACTCTGAACCTGATCTGGTCGCCGCCGGCGGCGCCCCGGTTCGGCGTCTATGCGGTCCGGGTGAGCGACGCCAACGGACGGACTCGACCCGGGGTGGCCAACTATGGCCTGCGCCCGACGGTGGAGCAGGCGACGGAGCCCCGTTTGGAGGTGCATGTGTTCGGGGACTGCCCGTGGACCGATGGGAAGGTGCTCAGCGTGGATTGGGAGCGTTTTCTACGGCCGGAGCAGGCGTTTCCGAACGTTGCCGCGCTGCGGGCGCAGATCCAGCAGGACTGCGCTGCGGCGCGGGCGGTGCTGGGGCTCCCGCCCGCGTGAGCGCCGAGGTTTTTCCTTGCGCTACCGCGGGCCGAGACTGTTTCCTAACTCTCCTTCCGGTGCGGACCCTTAGCTCAGTTGGTTAGAGCGTTTCCTTGACATGGAAAAGGTCACTGGTTCGAGTCCAGTAGGGTCCACCATAGCGCAACTCATTCTCCCCAAGTGATTAACCTGAGAATTAGTTTGTGCTCAAGGGAGTTTCTTAAGCCGTCCTGTCGGGCGAAGCTTCTAATGGCCGGGTTGAGGCGGGACGGATGCCCGGGGCTGTGAGCGGCGGTAAGATCCAGGTGTTGCCCGAAGAGGTCCAGCGGGTCGCAACCGTGGGTCGCTGGCGCGTGGTTGTGCTCAACGATCCGGTGAACCTGATGTCCTACGTCGTCCTCGTATTTCGGAAGGTGCTGGGCTTCGATGAGGCCACGGCGCGCCGAAAGATGCTGGAGGTTCACGAGCAGGGACGTTCGGTGGTTTGGACGGGGCTGCGGGAAAAGGCCGAGGCCTACGCTTTCACGTTGCAGGAATGGCACCTTTCCGCGGTCGTCGAAGCCGATGAAGCGCATTGAGGTCAAATTGGCGGTGGCCGTGGTGGCGCCCCTCCTCGACGTGATCCGGGCGCTCGGCGAAACGCCCCCGGTCGCGGCCCCCGGGGCTATGGTACCCCCGGACGCCGATCCGGATCTCCGGGGCGCCTGGCTCGGGGAACTGGCGGCCGCGGAGGCCACCGAGGTGCGCGCCCTGCTGGCGTTATTCGACGAGGTCTTTTTCCGCGAGGGAGTCGTGGCCTTCGACGCCGAGAACGCAGAGGTTATCTTGCGCGCGTGTGCGGTCCTCCGCCTGCGCCTCCGGGAATCGTACCTGCGGGCGTGGGGGGACGACGCCCTGGAGAGTGGCGACGTGGAGGCGGGGCCGTTCGGGCCCGGTGGCCACAAGGCGATGGCGTGTTTCCTGTTCCTCGCGACCGTGCAGGAGCTGATCCTGCAACATCTCGGCGACAATATCCTGGCCAACTGATCGGCCGGAGTTCGCCGTTGACCACGAGGGTGGGGGGAGTAGGGTCCGCGGAGACACTCTGCGGTGTGCGAGGTGCTTTCAATAACAGCTCGTTGCCTTAGGATTCCATCGGGAGCCTTAAGTCCACGGGAGGGATGTCAGGCCGTAAATCGGAAGACAGAAGACCCGGGGATGGCGCCCACCTTAACCTAAAAAGGTCTTGAGCCTTTGAGCATACGGCATCGGCGGAGTGTCGTTTTTCATTTTGGCGGGAAACCCCCGGCTTTTCCGCGCAATCCGTGGTTGCAAGGTAATGTATTTATTGCCTCTCTGGGGTTTTACTGGGATGATCCCCAACCGATCGAGGATGCCGCGCGGGCGGCGGGCAGTGCGTCCGCTCCGGCCGGGGCGGAGACGCCGCGCCGGATCTGGATCGTTGAGGATCACATCTCGGTGCGCCAATTGTTGGAGGCTTTCATTAACCTCATCCCGGGTTTCAAGGTGGTCGGCGTGAGCGCGGGGAAGGCCCCGGCTTGGGAAGCCTCCCAGCGGGGCGAGGTCGATCTGGTCGTGCTGGACTTGATGATCCCGGGGATCGGGGGCATCAATGCGCTGCAAAAGCTGCGCGCCCTGCCGGTGCCGCCTCGCGTCATCATCTATTCGGGGACGACCACGGTGCACTCTCTGCAACTCGCGCTGGCCCACGGGGCGGCCGGTTATGTCGACAAGGGGGACTCGATCGAGGAGCTCAAGGTGGGGTTGCAACGTGTGAGCGAAGGCGGGATTTATTTCAGCCAAGGGGCCAGCCGCCTGATGTCCTCGCTGATGCGGAGCGGCCCCGGCGGAATGCTGAAGCTGGAGCCCACGGAGTTTCGTGTGCTGGAGTTGCTGGCCGGAGGTTACTCCATCAAGGACATCGCGAAGGAGATGAAGCTTGCGGATCAGAAGGTGTACCGTACGCGCCAGAGCCTGATGGAGCGTGCGGACGCCCGCAACGCGCAGGACCTCGTGCGCTATGCCTTCGAAATCGGTCTTGTCGGACTGCACCGAGCCGGGGCGGAGGCGAGCGAGGCGGCAGCCCGCGCCGGCGAGGGCCGTCGTCCCGAATGATGGGCGCGCGCGCCTGAGGCAGGGTCGGATCCCGGCTGCAGGGCCTTCGGATTTCCACCGTCTTTCCTAGGTAGCTCCCGCCGCAACGGTTGTTCGCGCCCGCCCTTCCCCGACGTTTGACTCCTCCCATGCCCACGCCCCTCGCCCTCCGCGGTTTCCGTCCGGTCGCGCCCGCGACCCCGGGAGTGGCAGGCGTTGGACTGGCCGTTCCATCTGATTTCCAGCGGCAATTGGCGCACGAGCTGAAGAACCACATCGCGTCGCTGCAGAGCGCCTCGTACCTCCTGTCGCGGCACGGCATCGACCTGACGGCGGAGCGGGAGCGGAAGTGGCTGGCGACGTGCGATCGCTCGATTGAGGCGATGCGCCGCGCGGTCGAGCAGGTCGAGCAGTTGGAACGCGCCCTCGGGGACGCGCATCCGGCGCTGCGGGAGACGGTGGAACTGCGTCCGTGGCTGGAAGCGCTCGCCGTCCGGGCCGGGGTGGGGGAGGAGGTGGCGGATTGGACCTGGCAGGCTGGCGGCAAGCCGGGCGAACACTGGGTCCTACCCCGCCGGGCCGCGGACGACGCGTGGCCCTGCCTGTTTGCCAACGTGGCCCGGTTCGCGGAACCGGGGACGCGGCCCGCCCTGCGGCTCCGCGCGCGCGACGGCGGCCTGGAACTCGAGGTGGAGACGGCCGGGGCCGGGCTCTCGGCCGAGGAGGCGGGGCGGCTCGGGGAGCCATTCTTTCAGGGTCAAAACGCCCGTGGTCGTGGGGGGGCCGGGTTGGGGATTCCCCTTGCTCTCGTGCTGCTGACTCGATGCGGCGGCGCCTTGTGGCATGAGGGCCCCGCCGTGGATCGGACCGTTTTCCGGTCTTGGATCCCGGCGGTGCGAGCTCTTTGATCGCGTTGTGGCGATGGGGCGCAGCGAGGATAGGCCGCAACCCACGAGGCGCCGGAGGTGTTTTGCGTCCGGGGCCTGCGGGCGTGCCTTGACAGCCGGGGCAGCGCGTCGCTACGCCGTCGTCTGGAATGGACGTCGCGCTCGAGCAGCCCGTGCTGGTGTTGAACCGCCTCTGGCAGGCGATCAACATTGTCGCCGCCCGTCGCGCTTTCGGTCTGCTGGCCCGCGGTCAGGCGCAGGTGGTGCTGCAGCAGGAGGACGATTACCGTACCTTTTCGATGCTGGATTGGATCGACTTCTCCGCGTCGAACCCCCCGGTCCTCCCGCAGGAGGCGGTGCGCACCCCGCACCGGCTCATCCTGCTGCCAAAGGTCATCCTGCTGACGGTGTTCGACCAGCTGCCGTGCAAGGAATTGAAGCTGACGCGGAGCAACGTTTTCGAGCGGGATAAGGACACCTGCCAGTACTGCTCGCGCATTTTGCCCCGGGAGCAGCTCAACTTGGACCACGTGATCCCGCGCGACCAAGGTGGGCGGACGACGTGGGAGAACATCGTCTGCTCCTGCATCAAGTGCAACACCCGCAAGGCCAACCGGCTCCCGCACGAGGCGGGGATGCGGCTCATTCGCCGCCCGGTGCGGCCGAAGTGGCGGCCGGTCATCTCGCTCGCCCTCGGCGGCCGGCGGCGGGAGCAGTGGCGCGACTTCCTCGACGTCGCTTACTGGAACGTTGAACTCGAGGAGTGAGGGGCAGCCCGGACCGGCACGATGATGATCGAAACCCTGGTGATGACCCTGATCGGGGCTGACCGGCCCGGACTGGTGGAGGCGGTGGCCAAGCGGGTGGCGGACCACGGTGGCAACTGGCTGGAGAGCCGGATGTGTCGACTGGGCGGCCGATTCGCGGGACTGGTACGCGTCGAGGTGCCCGGGGGGAGCCGATTGGCCTTGGAGGCCGCTTTGGCGGGTCTGGGCGCGGAAGGCCTCTCCGTGGTGGTGCAGGCGGAACAGCCGGTGGAGGCCCCGGCCACCGCGTCCGCCGTCTCGGGGAGCGGGAGGCTCGCGGTGGTGGAGTTGGTCGGACACGACCGCCCAGGAATCGTGCGGGCGGTGTCCGCGGTGTTCGCGCGCCATGGAGTCAACGTGGAGGAGTTCTCGTCCGCCCGGGAAAGCGCCCCGATGGGCGGTGGCATGCTTTTCCAGGCCCGTGTTAGTATTCGGGTGCCCGCCACGGTCCATCCACCAGCGCTGCGGGCGGACTTGGAGCGGATCGCGGCGGACCTGGTGGTTGACCTCAGCCTGCGCGAAACCTGAGCGGAGGCGTGGCCCGGGGAATTCGCCCTTGACCCTCCCTGGGTACGGTGCTGCCTTCACTGGTTCCCGAGTCTGGTTCCTCCTTTCCCTATGCGCGACGATTACATCAAGGAAGCCGTCAAATCCATCCCGGATCCGAACGTGCTCATCAACGTGGTATCCCGCCGCGTGAAGCAGCTCAAGCGGGGCAATCGCCCTTTGGTCGAGTCGCTCGAGAAGCTCTCCCCCGAGGATGTCGCGCTGCGCGAGGTCATCGAAGGTAAGATTAGTTTCGAGCTGGCGCCCTGACGCTCCCCCCGAGCCTCATCCCTTGGCGGCGCGACCTTGTCGGCGCCGCTTTTTTTTCAAACTGCCCGCGGCTGAACTCCGCTCCCGATGGCCGCGTCCAAAGCATCCGGCGCCCCGCGCTTCACCGAAATTCGCAACGCGAAGGCGCTGCGGGATTACTCCGTCGACGAGCGCTTCGAGGCGGGGATCCAGTTGCGTGGGACCGAGGTGAAATCAATCCGGGCCGGGCGGGCGCAGATCAGCGACGCGTTCGCGCGGGTGGAGAAGGGCGAGCTGTGGCTGCACAACGCGCACATCGAGCAGTACGCGTTCGGCAACATCCACAACCACGACGCCAAACGGATCCGGAAACTGCTGCTCCACCGTCGGCAACTGGAGCGGATCCGGGTCGCCTTGGAGACGGGTGGCGGGCGGTCGGTCGTGCCGCTGCGGATTTATCTCAAGGACGCGCTGGTGAAAGTCGAGGTCGCCCTGTGCACGGGCAAGAAGCAGTTCGACCGGCGGGAGGACCTGCGGGCCCGCGCGCACCAGCGGGAGGTCGAGGCCGCGCTCAAGCGCCGCCGCTGAGGGCGCGGGATGCTGCACGTCGTCCTCTTCCAGCCGGAGATCGCGCCCAACACGGGCAATATCGGCCGGATGTGCGCCGTCACCCGCACCCGGCTCCACCTGATCCATCCGCTTGGGTTCGTGATCAACGACCGTAACCTGAGGCGGGCGGGAATGGATTACTGGCGCCACCTCGATGTCCGTGAACACCGGGATTGGGCGGCTTTCCGGGCCAGCCCTGACGGGCCGGCGCGCCTCTGGCTGTTCACCACGCGCGGGGAGCGGGTCTTCTGGGACGCCGCCTTCCAGGACGGGGACGGGCTCGTGTTCGGCCGCGAGAGCGCGGGGGCGCCGGATTGGCTGCACGCGGAGTTGGCGGAAAGCCGGCTGACGCTGCCCCAGCCGCACCCGGAGGTCCGTTCGCTGAACCTGAGCACGGCGGCCGGAGTGGCGTGCTACGAGGCGCTGCGCCAGGTGCGCAGGCAGGCTTCGGCCCCGCCGGCTTGACCTCGCCGGGGCGCCGGGCAGGATCGCCCGGTGCAGCCCACCCCCGCTTCCGGCCCGCAACTGCGCCGGCTGGCTTGGTGGGGGCTTGGTCTCATCGCCGGCGCCTATCTGGCGATCGGATGGTGGCCTTGGCAGCCTTGGCCGGACAACCGCGTGCAGTGGCGTCGGGATGGCCCTGGCTTGGAGTTCCATCCGCCCTCGCTGGCGTTGTTGCCGCCGCTCCCGCCGGCAGTCCTGCCGGCCGCGCCCGGGGGCGTTTGGATCGAGTTTGAGCTCGTGGCCTCGCCGCAGGCGGTGCCCGCGCTGCAACAGGTGCTGACGCTCCACGATGGGTGGTTGCCGGCAAAACTGTCGGTCTGCCAGTGGAAGTCGGACCTGCTGTTATGGATTCCGGCTCCTAGCGCCCCGCGGGGCATTCGGGAGATCGGGACGACCGTGGCGGACGGGCGGCCGCATTTGGTCACGCTGGTCCTGGAGGAGACTGAAACCCGGATCTACGTCGATGGGATCCTGCGCCGGCGATCCGCGGAGTTCCGGGTGGAT
Source organism: Verrucomicrobiota bacterium (assembly GCA_016871595.1). Classification (GTDB taxonomy): domain Bacteria; phylum Verrucomicrobiota; class Verrucomicrobiia; order Opitutales; family Opitutaceae; genus ER46. The sequence goes on along the minus strand of VHCY01000008.1, from coordinate 15,352 downwards.
CCGGAGGCGTGGCGGGGACAATGGGTGCTGGGGGATGCGCCGGAGGGGAAACGGGGTTGGCGCGGCGAATTTCGCAGTTTGGGGGTGGGGCGTGGGCCGCGGACTGCCGAGCAGGTCGTTGGCCGGCAGCGTGAGTGGGAGCGCCGGGAAGTGGAGGGCTGGGGAGCGTCGAGCGGGATGGCGGCTTTTTTTGCCCTGAACGAGGGCCGCGGGCGGATGGCGGGCGGCCGGGCGCCGGGCGTCTGGCTGGAGTTGCCGAGGGTTTACGCGGTGCCGCACAAGCTCGCGTTGGTCGGGAGCTGGGATCTCGGGCAGGTCTGGCGCCGCGACGCCCGCGATTTGGTGGTGAACGTGCTGGGCTTTCTGCCGGTGGGGGTGCTGGCGTGGCTCGCCTGGGGGCGGGCCGGGCTCGCTCTCCGCTGGCTGGGCGTCCTCGCCAGCGGGCTGCTCCTGAGCCTGATGATCGAGACCGGCCAGATTTGGCTGCCGGAACGGGTTTCGTCCGCCATTGATCTGGCCTGCAACGGGTTGGGTTCTATCTTGGGGGGGCTTTTGGGGGCGGTGGCGGCACGCTGGGGCCCTCGACTCAATGGGCACTAACCTGAGCGAGGCTCAGGTCGCGGGCTGAGCCTCGGGCATCGATTCCTCGCTCGGGGGGGGCAGGCTGGACTCCAGTAATTCGGCTGCCAGCCGGATCAACTTGGCGGCATGGCGGCCGTTGGGGGAGTGGGCGGCAGCCAGCTTCTCCAACTGCGTCACCGTGACCTCAAACGGGGGCAGGGGGCATTCGGTAATGCAGGAAATACCTGCATAGTTAAGCACCTTGTCGACCGCTTTTGAGCGGCGTTTGAACTTACCCCGCAGAATGCGGGAGACCGTGGCCTGATTGAGCCCAATAAGCGTTGAAATTGCCCCCTGCGAGTCAGCCTGGAGTTTGGCTGATGCCTGGATCTCCTGGCGGAGCTCGGGGATCGTTTTGGGGCGCATAATGCATTTTTAATTTGCATAATTGGAAAGGTGAGTAAAGCGTTTGTTCTCGGGGGTGGCTACTTAGTCCGCGGGCGGTGTTGGTGCCGAGGCGGACGGGTGAAAGTCGCCCGAACTTACCCAAATGATGACAATCCTACTCCTGGGGTTAGGTGCGGTGGCCGTGCTGGCCACCTTGGTTACTGTGACGGCGGTCCGGAATGCCCCTGGGGGCTATGAGGATGCCAATGGATTTCACCCGCAGACGAGCGGGGGGCTGGCTGACCAGCCTCCGGTCGTAAGCGTGGTGGTGGCGACCCCCGCGGGGCGGCCGACCGCGGGGACGCAGAAGGTTGGCGGGGGCGTTTTCGTCGCCTCCTGACGGTGCGCGGTGCGCTGACCGGATCCGCGGCGTGATCCGGTCAGCCGCTGCCCGCGACGAGGCCGTGGGTCAGCGGATCTCGTAGACCTCGAGAAGGGCGGAACCTCCGCGACGGTCGGTATCGATCGTCTGAGCCGTGTACGTGCCGGGCGGCAGGGTCAGCAGCAGGACGGCGTCCTTGCTGCCATTGAGGGGCAGGGGGAAGGCGCCGACGCTGGCGGCCAGCGCGGCCACCTGGCGGTCGCCGTTCCAGTCGTTGTTTTCGGCGAGGAAGGTGGTGCCGCGGAACATCTCGAGTTTCGGATCCCCGGCGGCGTCATCGACGCCGAAAGCCGCGAGGGCGGGCCCGACGGCCCGGACCAGCACCGTGGCGGGAGTGTTGCCCGCGACCACGAAGCCGGCGATCAGCGCGCTGCGGCCGGGAGGACGACGAGAAGGGAGGCGAGCGCGAGCGGCAGCGGGAGGCAGAGGTTCATGGTGCAAGACTTTGGAGATAAGCGCGGGAATGCCAATCCTGATGTCACGACCGCGGGCGGGATCAGGGCAGGCGAGGCGGGCGAGTGGGCCATACGCGGGAGCGGCATGCGGGGAGGTTGGTCGTCCGCGCTCGCTGGCGCACGCTCCTAGGCGACCGTACTTTCTCTGATCCCCCGGAGGTCCGGCTACTTAGTTGGACGTGGAGGGGCCGGCTCCGTCTGGCCGGGGCTAACCCTAGGGCTGACGCCGAGTCGTGAGTGGGCAAAATTTGCCCGTCCGGACCGGGGTTTTTGGGCAAGGGATGCGCGGCGCGGGATGTTTTGCCGGTCAGCCTTGGCGCGCTGCAACCCTGTCCGCTGGGCTGCGTCAATCCGGTCCGAATCCCGATGAAAACCCATCCCCGAGTGTGCTCCCGTTCTGTCCGTCTGGCGGTGCTGCCGCTGGTCGTTGCCTCGTTGCAAGCCACCGTTGTTTCCGCGCAGAATGCCCCGGGTGGGGGCGAGGACCGCCGTCGCCGGGGTGGTGAAGGAGGCGGAGACCGCGGCGGGGATCGCGGGGGCTTCAATCCGCAGGAGATGCAGGCCCGGATGCTGGCCGGCCTCCGTGAGCGGATGGAGGTCAAGGACGACGAGGAGTGGAAGCTGATTTCCGAGCGGATCACCAAGGTGGCGGAACTGCGGCGCAGTGCGCCCGGCGGTCCGGGAATGGGAATGATGATGGGCCGCGGTCCCGGTGGCGGCGGTGGTCCCGGCGGTTCGGGCCGCGAGGAGGGCGGGAGCGGCCGGGGAGGTTCCCGCCCGGGCGGGGGCTCCGCCGAAATGACCGCGCTGGCGAGCGCGCTGCGGGACAAGTTGCCCGATGCCGAGATCAAGTCCCGGTTGGATCGCCTGCGCGACCAGCGCAAGGACAGCGAGGCGAAGCTCGCCCGCGCCCAGGAGGAATTGCGCGCCGTGCTCACGATGCGCCAGGAAGCGATGGCGGTGATGGCCGGGTTGCTGCCCTGATTCACCGTGGTTGCCTCCTCCTCCCCCTCCGCCGCCATGCCCGAGCCGTTGGCCCGGATGGTGGCCGCCCGCCAATTGACCGAGGCGGACGCCCGTGCCTATCTGCGCCAGCCCGGGGCGCCGGAAACCGGGGAGGAGGCGGTCCTGCGCTGGGTGGCCCGCGAGTACGGGGTGCCGTTCACCCGGCTGGATGAGCTCGAGCCGGACACGCAGGTCCTGGCGCTGTTTCCGGCGCGCCTGCTGCTCCGGGACGAACTGCTGCCGCTGCGGCGGATCGACCATCAGATCGAGGTGGCGACCAGCCGCCTGTTCGACCCCCAGGGTTTGGACGGGCTGCGGGCCCTCACGGGACTGCGCCTGCGGCCGGTGCTGGCTCCCGCGGAGGCGATCCAGCGGGAGATGAAGAAACGGCTGGGAGTGGGCGCCGACACGATCGGCTCCCTCGAGGAGGAGGGCGGCCTGCAGGTGGTGGACGAGAACGCGGCCGCCGGGACCAACCTCGACGAGGCGGCGGAGGACGCCTCCATCATCCGTTTCGTCAACCAGGTCCTGAAGGACGCGATCGAGCTGCGGGCTTCCGACATTCACCTGGAGCCCTTCGAGGAGGAGTTGCGGATCCGCTACCGGATCGACGGCGTGCTGCAGGAGGTGCCGGTGCCGGCGCAGATCAAGAAGTTCCAGCCGGCGATCGTGGCGCGGGTGAAGATCCTCAGCCATCTGAACATCGCGGAGAAGCGCCTGCCGCAGGACGGCCGCATCAAGGTCCGGATCGAGTCCGCCGAGGTCGACATCCGCGTCTCGATCATCCCGATGCTGCACGGCGAGGCGGTGGTGATGCGCCTGCTGCGGCAGAATTCGGCCCTGCGCGGCGTCCGCGACCTCGGGATGCACGAGCGCGAGTACACGTGCCTGCGCCGGGTGCTGGAGCTGCCGCACGGCATCGTGCTGGTCACGGGCCCTACCGGCAGCGGCAAGACTTCCACGCTCTACACCGCCCTGCAGGAGATCAACGACGCGGAGCGGAAGATCGTCACCATCGAGGATCCGATCGAGTACCAGTTGCGGGGGGTGAACCAGATCCAGGTCTCCGAGAAGTCCGGGCTGACCTTCGCGCGCGGGTTGCGGTCCATCCTGCGCCACGATCCCGACGTGATCCTGATCGGCGAGATCCGCGACCAGGAGACGGCGCAGATCGCGGTCCAGGCCTCCCTGACGGGCCATCTGGTCTTCTCGACGCTCCACACCAACGATGCGCCGGGCGCGCTGACGCGGCTGGTGGATATGGGCGTCGAGCCCTACCTGGTGGCCTCGTCCTTGGAGGCGGTGCTGGCGCAGCGGCTGGTGCGGCTGCTGTGCCCGAAGTGCAAGGCGGTGGACGATTCGCCGGCGGCGCGGGCGTACCGGGGCCGCATCGGCATCCCGGACGAGACCCCGATCTACCGGGCGGTGGGGTGCCGCGATTGCCGCCAGACGGGGTTCCACGGGCGGCAGGCGATCTTCGAATCGATGGACACCACTAACGAGATCCGCCAGCTGATCCTCCAGAATGCCTCCACGGACGTGATCCGCGACGCGGCGCGGCGGGCGGGGATGACCACCCTCGCGGAGGATGGCCGCCGGCTGGTGCGCGAGGGCCGGACCACGATTGAGGAGATCCTGAGCGTGACGACGGTCCACGAGGAGGACCCGCGCGCGGCGAAGGCCCCGGCGGGGTCCTGAACCGACGATGCCCCAGTTCGCCTACAAAGCCCTGCAGCCGGATGGCGTGGCGGTCGAAGGCCTGATCGAGGCTCCGAACCGGCAGGAGGCTTTGCGGTTGGTGGAAGGCCGGGCGCTACGGCCGGTTCGTTTGGGGGAGGCCCCGGGTGGCGCGGGCGGCGGCGCCAAGGTCGGGGCGGGCCCGGGGTTGCGTCTGTCGCTCGGCGGCGGGAACAAGATTTCCGCGCGGGCCTTGGAGAACTTCACGCGGCTGCTGTCGAGCCTGCTGGCGGCGGGGGTGCCGTTTAGCCGCGCCCTGGTGATCATCCACCGCGAGGCGGCGGAGCCGGCGGCGAAGGCGAAGTGGAAGGAACTGCACGACCTAGTGATCGACGGGATGCCGCTGTCGGACGCGATGGCCCGTTCGCCCGAGACCTTTCCGAGGGTTTATGTCGCGATGGTCGAGGCGGGGGAGGCCAGTGGTTTCCTCGACGTGGTGCTCGCCCAGATCGCGGACTTCCAGTCGCGGGAAAAGGAGCTCAAGGGGAAGGTGGCGACGGCGCTGATGTACCCGGCGATCCTGCTGGTGCTGGCCCTGGGCGTGCTGATCTTCCTGCTGGTCTTCTTCATCCCGCGGTTCCAGCTGGTGTTCCAGGGGTTCAACGCGGAGCTGCCCCTGATCACCCGGATGATCGTGGGGGTGAGTGACGCCGTGCGCGGCTACGGCCTGTTCCTGGCCGCCGGGCTGGCGGTGGGGGCCATCTCGGCGCGGCACTGGTTCCGTTCCCCGCAGGGCCGCCGGGCGTGGGAGGGCTGGATCCTCCGCGTGCCCACGCTGGGCCCGTTGCTGGCCCAGTTCGCGATGGCCCGTTTCTGCCGGATGCTGGGCACCCTGCTGGGCGCGGGCGTGCCCCTGATCAGCGCCCTCAACGTCGCGCGGCGCTCGATCGGCAACCAGATTTTGGTCGATGCGGTGGCGGAGTCGATCGACCGGGTGAAGGAGGGCAAGGCGCTGGGCAAGAGCCTCGCCCAGAACCGGGCCCTGTTCCCCGGGGCGATCGTCGAGATGATCTCCGTGGCCGAGGAGAGCGGCAAGCTGGACGCCGAGCTGCTCCGCATCGCCAACACCACCGAGGGCGACCTCGACCGCCAGCTGAAGGCGGTCGTGGCCCTCGCGGAGCCGGTGATGCTTTTCGTCATCGCGGCGCTCATCGGCACCATCTTCATCGGGATGGTGATCCCCATCTTCTCCCTGCAGGACCACATCAAATGACCTTACGTATGACCACCCGTCACTCCCGTGCCCTCCGGGGCGCCCGCCGCGGCGCCTTCACGCTCGTCGAACTGCTGCTGGTCCTCGTGATCCTCGGCATCCTGGCCTCCCTGGTGCTCCCGAAATTCACGGGCCGCACCGAGCAGGCGCGGGTCACGGCGGCGCAGACCCAGATCTCGACCTTCGGCACGGCGCTGGACGCCTTCGAGGTGGACACCGGCAGCTATCCCCGGGGTCAGGACGGCCTGAACCAGCTGGTGGCGGCCCCGGCGGACGTGACCAACTGGCGCGGGCCCTACCTGAAGAGCGAGATCCCGGCCGATCCGTGGGGTCGCCCTTACCTGTACGAATTCCCGGGCCGGGTAAATCCGTCCGGATACGACCTGCGGTCCGTCGGCCCCGATGGCCAGGCGAACACCGCCGATGACATCGTGAACGGCCGCGCGGCCGCGAACTGATCCGCCTGCCCGCGCGATGAGCGCCCTCCCTCACGATCGCTCCGCCTGTTCCCCGCGGGTTTCCGCGGAGCGGCGCGGCTTCACGCTGGTGGAGCTCATCGTGGTGATGGTGCTGCTGCTGACCGTGGCGTCGCTGGTGGCGCCGCGGATGGCCTCCTTCTTCAAGGGGCGGGCGCTGAGCGGGGAGGCGCAACGGGTCCTCTCCCTCCTGCATTACGCGCGCAGCCAGGCGGCGGCCGAGGCGGTGCCGGTGGTGGTCTGGTTCGATCCGGTCCGCTCGGTCTACGGCGTGGAGCCGGCGGCGGGTTTTGGTGGCCTCGGGGAGGTGCGCCGCCTCGAGTTCACCTTGGAGCCGAGCCTGCGGGTCGAGGTGGCCGTGACCGGGCTGGAGCTGGTTTCCGAGCAGGACGACGAGCGGCTTGGTCTCGCGGCGGACCGGCCGGCGATCCGCTTCAACCCGGATGGGTTCCCCGATCCCGCCGCCCCGCCCCGGGTGGTGCTCCGCCAGGACGACGGGGGCGCGCTGGAAATCGCGCTCAAGGCCAATCGGCTCGACTATGAGATCCGGACTCCCGATGCCCGGCTCTGAACGGCGTTCCGCGCGGCGGGCCTTCACCCTGGTGGAGGTGCTGGCCTCCTTGATGCTCATCGCCCTGGTGGTGCCGGTGGCGATGGAGGCGATGGCCGTGGCCACCCGCGCGGGTGAACTCGGCCAGCGCAAGGCGGCCGCGGTGCGGGTGGGGGAGCGGGTGCTGGGCGAATTGCTGGCCGAGGGCCAGCTGGCGACCGGCGCTTCCAGTGGCGTGGCGCAGGAGGGGCCGTTCGAGTACCCCTGGTCCGTGCGGGTGGAGAACTGGCCCGAGGACGCCCTCCAGCAGGCGACGGTCACGGTGTCCTTCACGGTGCGCGGTTCGGCGCAGGAAATCGCCTTGGCCACGCTCCTGCCGGCGACGGGCACCGCGGAGAACGCCACCGGAGGGCAGGGCTGATGCGGCGTGGGCGTCCAGTTCAGGGTCGCGCCCCGGGGGGCTTCACGCTGCTCGAGTTGCTGATCGGCATCGTCGTCGGGTCGGTCGTGCTGATCGTGATCCAGACCAGCTTTTTCGGGGCCTTGCGGTTGCACCAGACCACCCACGCCCGGATCGAGGAGGACCGGCGGGTGCAGCGGGCGGTGGGCATCCTGCGCCGCGATCTGGCCGGACTGATGCTGCCCGGGGGTGAGACCTCCCTCGCCCAAGGCCTGCAGACCAGTCCGTTCTCCGGTTCGATGGCGGATGCGATCGGGGAGCGGGTGACCCCCGACCTGAGCACCAACACCGGGCGCATCGACGGGTGGACGCCCTTCGGGGACCAGCAGCGCGTGGCGTATTTCCTAGTGCCCTCCGCCGCCGGCGGGGCCGGGCGTGACCTGATCCGCGCCGTCACCCGCAACCTGCTGCCGATCCAGGAGGTCTTGCCGGAGGAAGAACCGGTGCTGTCCGGGGTCGAGTCCGCAGCGCTGAGCTATTTTGATGGTCTGGGCTGGACCGACACCTGGGATTCGACCGCGACCGAGACCCTGCCCGGGGCGCTGCGTTTCAGCTTTGTCCTGGGTGGCGATCCGGCGGGCGGTCCCGCGGGGACGTACGAGGTCGTGGTGCCGCTGCTGGTCAAGACGACCGCGACGGTGGCGGCGGAGGAGGAGGGCGCGCTGCCGTGAACCGCCCGTCTCTCCCCGGGAGCGCGCGACGCCGCGGCTCCGTGTTGATCATTGTGCTCTGGGTCTGCCTGGGCCTGGTCGCCTTGGCCGTTTACTCGGCGGACCAGATGTCCGCGGAGCTGCGGGCGGCGGACAACCAGGTGATGGAAACCGAGGCCCGGCAGGCGGCGCTCGCGGGGACACGGTACGCGGCCTTCGTGCTGGGCCAGTTCGGCCTGAATGGCGTGGTGCCGCATCCGGACGATTACCGGGCCGAGGCGCTCGCGGTGGGGGAGGCGGCCTTCTGGTTCCTCGGGCGCGACCCGGACCAGCGGCCGGGTGATGAGCCGGTCTTCCGGCTGGTCGACGAGGCTTCGAAGCTCAACCTCAACTCCGCGCCGCGCTCGATGCTGGAGCTGCTGCCGGGCATCACGCCCGAGCTGGTCGACGCGATCGTGGCCTGGCGCTCCCGCAGCCAGAGCGGCGGCGGCGACAGCACCTACGGGTTGCTCGATCCCCCGCGGCTGAACAAGGGCGCGCCGTTCGAGACCGTGGATGAGCTGCGGCTGGTCTACGGCGCTTCGCTGGACGTCCTGCTGGGGGAGGATGTGAACCGCAACGGGATCCTCGATGAGAACGAGAACGATGGCGACCAATCGGCGCCCCGGGACAACGGGGACGGGCTGATCCAGCCGGGGATCCTCGAGTACGTGACGGTTTACAGCCGGGAGCCGAACACCCGGCCCGATGGCTCGCGGCGGCTGAACGTGGCGACGGCGCAGGCCCGGCAGTCCCCGGCCTTCCTGCAGCTGCTCGGCCGGTTGGGCGGCGGCCGCGCGCAGGAGATCGCGCGCGCCCTAGGCAGCCAGGAATTGCGCAGCCCCGCGGAGTTGATGGTGGAGGGGCGTTTCACCGCCGAGGAATGGGCGCAGGTGCGCGATGAGGTGACGACCAGCTCCGGGTCGACCGTGACCGGCCGGATCAACGTCAACACCGCGTGCGAGGTGGTTTTGGGCTGCATTCCGGGCATCGGGCCCGAGAACGCCCCGGCGCTGGTGGCCTACCGCCTGGCGAATCCGGACGCGACGCGCGGCTCCTTTGCTTGGCTGACGCAGGTGCTGAGCCGCGGCGCGATCACGCGGGCCGGGCCTTACCTCACGGATCGTTCCTACCAGTTCACGGCGGATGTGGTCGCCGTGGCCCGCGGAGGCCGGGGCTATGCCCGGACGCGCACGGTCTTCGACGCGAGCCGATCGACCCCGCGGATCGTCTATCATCAGGATCTCGCGGCCAGCGGCTGGGCCCTCGGGCCGAGCGCCCGCCAACTGCTGCGGGAGACCCGCAATCGCCTATGAGTCAACGTCCGCCCCCTTCTTTTTTGGTCCTGGCCTTTGAGCCAGGCCACCTGCGCGCCGCGCTGGTCCGCCGCGGGAAGTCCGCGCCGCCGGAGGTCCGCGCGTTCAGCGCGCCGCTGACGCTCGACCTCTTGCATCCCGAGCCCGAACTGGTGGGACGGGAGATCCGCAACCAGCTGGAGGCGGCGGGCGCGGCGGAACGGCACGTAGTGGTCGCGCTGCCCCCCGCGTGGGTGATGACCTTGCCGGTGGCGGTGCCGACGGGCCTGGCTGGGGACGACCTCGATGGCTTCCTGCAACTGGCCGCGGAGCGCGGGTTCCCGAGTGCGCCGGAGGAACTGCAGGTCGTGCGCTCCGCCTGGGAGGCGGGCGGCGAACCACGGGTCACCCTCCTCGCGGTGGCCCGGGCGCAGCTGGACAAGCTGGACCTCGTGCTGCGGGCCGCGGGGCTGCGCCCGGCGGGTTTCACCCTCGCGTTGCCCGCGATGACCGGGGCGCTCGGAACCGCGACGGAAGGCCAGTTCACGCTTTGGCTCGAGGGCGATGGCGCGGTGCTGCTCGTCGGCCTGCAGGGGGCGGTGGTGGCTTGGCGCGCCCTCGAGGCGACGATCGAGTCGGAGGCGGGTGAGCGCGTGCTGCACTCGGCGGCGTTGCTGCGCGAGCTGCGGATTACGTTGCAGCAGGTGCCGGACGCGGCGCGCGCGGCCCTCCGGCGGCTCGCGTTGCAGGGTGATCCGGTCCTGGTGGCGGCCCTCGCGACGGCCGTGGAGTCGTGGGCGGCCGACGCCCAGGTCGAGGTGGTGAAGGCCGGGCCGGGCCGGGTTCCGGGCGAGGAACTGGTCGAGCGGGTGGCGCGGGCGCGGGCGGTGGGGGAGGGCGCGGGCTTGGAGTTCCTGCCGCCGCGCCCCAGCCGCTGGGCGCAGCTCGCCGCCCGGTACAGTTCCCGGCGCCTCGCCACGGCTGGGGCGGCGGTCGGGGGCCTGCTGTTGCTGACGGCCCTCGGCTTCGGCTGGCAGGAGTACCGGCTGTGGTCTTTCCGGTCGCGCTGGGAGGCGATGGCCCCCGCGGTCAAGGAGCTCGAGACCGTCCAGGCTCGCATCCGCGAGTACCGCTCCTGGTACGACACCTCGTTCCGCAACCTCTCGATCTTGCGCAAGGTGACCGAGTGCTTTCCCGAGACCGGGGCCGTCACAGCCAAGTCCTTCGAGATCCACGGGCAGACCAATGTCACGGTGTCCGGCACCGCCCGGGACAACGCCTCGCTGCTGCGCACGCAGGACCTGCTCCGCCAGTCGCGGGAAGTTCAGGCGGTCAAGATCGAGCAGATCCGCGGCAAGACCCCGGCCCAGTTCACCTTCAACTTCCGCTGGAGCGGAGGGACCACGCCATGAAGAAACCCACCTTGGACCGACAACGCCTGCTGCTGATCCTCACCGGGGTCGCGCTGGCCCTGCTGTTGCTGGACAGCGTGGTCATCACTCCCCTGACCGGGGCGTGGAAGGCGCGGAGCGCCGAGATCGCGCGGCTGGGCAAGCTGGTCACGGAGGGCGAGTCCACCGTCGCCCGCGGGGAGCGGACGCGCGGGCTCTGGCAGGAGATGCAGGGCCAGGCGCTGCCCAAGGATCCGGCCAAGGCGGAGCAGGACCTGCTGACCGCCTTTGACCGCTGGGGCCGTGCCGGCGGGGTGGAGGTGGCCTCGATCAAGCCGCAGTGGAAGCGGGGCCAGACCAGCCAGTACTCGCTGCTGGAGTGCCGGGTGGACGTGACCGGGCCGCTGCCCGCGATCGTGCGGTTCCTGCACGAGGTCGAGAAATCGCCCCTCGCGCTGCGGATCGACTCCCTCGAGCTGAACACGCGGGACGAGTCGGGGGGCAAGCTCTCGCTCGGCCTGCTGGTGAGCGGCTTGCGGCTCGCGCCGCTGGAGGGCCGCCGATGAACCGCGTGACCCTTTACGCCCTTTGGGCCGCGCTGACCTTGGTCGCCCAGGCCGCGGAACGCCGGCGCGGCTCCGAGGCCACCCCGGCCGCGACTGGCGCGCCGGCGGCCGCGGGCACCAGCGCCCCGGCCGGTAGCCTTGAGGCCTTCGCGCTCGTCACCGAGCGCAACATCTTCAATCCCAACCGCACCGCGCGGACCCGGGCCGCGCCCGAGGAGAAGCCCGTGCGGACCGAGGAGGTCGCCTTGGTGGGCGTGGTCGGCTTCGGCGCCGCCACGGCCGCCGTGTTCCACAGCACCGATCCCCGCCTAAAGGGCGAGGCGGCCGCCGGGGGCAGTCTGGGAGACTTCACCATCGTAGCGGTTTCCCCCTCGGCCGTGGAGCTCCGCGCCGGCGAGCGCACCTTCACCCTCGCCGTGGCGCAGCGCCTGACGCGGGTTGAGGGCGGCGATTGGACCGCCTCCGCCGCCCCGGTCCCCGAGCCCCGTTCGCGGGCCGAGGCCGCCCCGGTCGAAATCCCGGCCAATGCCTCCGAAGTCCTCAAACGCCTGATGAAGCAACGCGAGAAACAGCTTAAAGAATGAACACCCAGCCCATCCTGCCCCTGCTCCTGAGCCTGACCTTGTCGGGCGGAGCCCTCCTGCCCACCCGGGCCGTGGCCGCCGCCCCGGACACGCCTCCCGCCCCGGAGGCCGCCCCCGCGGCGCCCGAGCGTCCGGCCCGCGACACCTCCGCTGGACTCCGCTTCAATTTCCGCGGCGCCCCATTGGAGACCGTCCTCAACTACCTCAGCGAGGCCGCGGGCTTCGTGATCGTCCTTGAGACCCCGGTCCGGGGCACGATCGACATGTGGAGCGCCCAACCGGTCTCGCGGACCGAGGCGGTCCAGCTGCTCAATCTGGCGATCAACAAGAACGGCTACACCGCCACGCTGAAGGGTCGCACCCTGGTGGTGAGCTCCAAGGAGGACGCCCGGAAGCGCGCCATCCCGATCCGCACCGGGAATGATCCCCGGCAGATCCCCGACAATGCGGAGATGGTGATGCAGATCATCCCGCTCGAGCGGATCGACGCCACCCAGGCCGCGTCGGACCTGGCCACGCTTCTGCCCAACTCCGCGACCGTCACGGCGAACGTCGACAGCAACTCGCTGGTGGTGACGGACACCCAGAGCAACGTCCGGCACATCGTCGAGCTGCTGTCCGCGCTCGATGGCTCCGCCGGCTCCGTTTCCTCGATGCGGGTCATCCAGCTGAAGAATTCCGATCCGCAGGAGATGGCGGCGCTCATCAACAATATCTTCGGCGGCGGCCAGTCCGGGGCCCGTTCCGGCCAGCCGCAGATGCCCGGTTTCGGGGGCTTTCCCGGCTTTGGGGGTGGTCCCGGATTTGGGGGTGGTCCCGGCGCGGCGCTGGCCGCGATGGCGGCCGCCCGGGGCGGCTCCGGCGGGCCCGGCGGCCCCGGCGGCCGCGGCTCCAGTTCCTCGTCCAGCCGCGGTTCGCGCTCCAGCGGCGGTTCCTCCCGCGGCACGCCCGTGGTGGCGGTGGCCGATCCGCGCACTTATTCGTTGATCGTCAGCGCCTCCAAGGAAACCCTCGAGGACATCGACGGCATCATCCGCCAGCTCGACGCCAGCACGGCGCGCAAGCAGAAGGTGTTCGTCTATTCCCTCGAGCATGGCGACGTGAAGCAGGTCGAGAGCGTGCTCCGGAACCTTTTCCAGGGCAGCAACGTGCGCACCACCGGATCGCAGGAGGTGGATCCGCTCTCGACCCGCGCCTCCGCCAACTCGCAGGCCACCGGCTCCAATATCACCCTCGGCACCCGCGGGGTCCGCTGAACCCTCCGCTCCACCCCGTTATGAAACTCACTTTCCTGCTCCCGGCCGCCCTAGCGCTCGTGCTCTCCGGACTCCTTCACGCCGCCCAGGCGCCGAGCACCGGCGGCGCCCGGCCCACTACCTCCAGCACCCCTCGGCCCTCGTCGATGTCGGGCACCACCACCCGCGCCACCACCGGCGGCGGGGGCGGCTCCGCTGGCTCCACGCGTCAATACACGAACTCCACGATGGTCGGTGAGGCGACGATCACTAGCGACCTCCAGACCCGCCGCCTGATCGTCGTGACCGACGAGGAGACGAACGAGAACATCCGCACCATCATCGCCAGCCTGGACCAGCCCAAGCCGCAGGTGCTCATCAATGTGGTCTTTGTCCAGGTCACCCACGACAAGGGGGTCGACCTCGGGGCGGAGGGCGTGTTCAACGGCACCCTCGCGGTCAAGGGGGAGCCCCGCGGCATCGCCACCACCCGCTTCGGGGTGGCCGATGCGCTCGCGGACGGGACGCAGTACGGGGCGTTCTACCGCATTCTGGGCCAGGACGTCACCGCCACGCTCCGCGCCCTCTCCGCGGTCACCAAGACCGAGATCCTCTCCCGTCCCTCGGTCCTCACCCGCAACAACCAGCAGGCCACGATTATGGTGGGCCAGTCGGTGCCGATCATCACCAACTCGCGGGTGAGCGACCAGACGAACACCACCATCAACACGGTCCAGTACCAGGACGTGGGTATCATCTTGCGGGTGACTCCCTTCATCACGCAGGAGGGGCTGGTCGAGATGATTGTCTCGCCCGAGATCTCCTCCCTGAGCGCGACCACCATCCCGATCGGGAACAACGTGAGCTCGCCGGTGATCGACAAGCGTTCCGCGGACACGGTGGTCGTCACGCCCAGCGACAGGACGATCGTGATCGGCGGCCTGATCTCCTCGCAACTGGGGGACCGCGACAGCAAGGTGCCGCTGCTGGGGGACATCCCGCTGGTCGGTCTTGCCTTCAAGCGGAAGCAGAAGACGGACGTGAAGACGGAACTCCTGATCTTCCTCACGCCGCACGTCATCCGCACGCCGGAGGATCTCTCCGCGACCACGGACCGGGAGCGGGCGAAGCTGGAGATGTCCGGCAAGGCGTTCGAGGAGCACGGGCTTGAGCGCGCGCTCGGCAAGCCCGCGGCCGCCGCGGCGCCCTGAGCGCCCCGTTGGCGAACCGTCGTTGTCCGCGCCCCTTCCGGCCCGCCGAGCGTGGGCTTGGCAGCGGCGCGGATCTGGGCGAGGGTCGGGGACCCTGATGCCCGCCCGGGTCCTCAACCGCCGTTTCGGCCTGCTCGCCGCGCTCTGCGCCGGCGTGACGGGGCTCTTTGGCTGGCAGTGGGGGGAGCACCGCCGCTTCGAGGCCGCCGCCGCCCAGGCCCTGGTGAACCGGGGCCGGGACATCACCTCCACCCTCGGCATCATCGTCCGCTCGCAGCGCCGCTTCGGCCTGCTGGTCGCCCGGGAGCGCATCGAGGCCACGCTGCAGGCGCTGATCCATCCGGGGGACCTCGAAGGCCTCGCCCTCCTGGGCCCGACCGGTGAAACCATCGCCAGCGCCGGCCGCCCGATCGATCTCTCCCCGGAACCGCTGCGGGCCCAGGGCGTGCATTGGCGGCCGCAGGAGCTCGTGCTCCTCAACCTGATGGACCTCGGGCAGGTGGGCGGGACGGGCGAGGAGCGGCCGCTGCCGGCGGCCGTGGTGGTGAGCGGGCAGCGGATGCCGAAGGCGGCGCGGACGCCCGCGGCCCGTCCCGGCGGCGAGGGCGGTGCCGCCGCCGCCCCCCGGTTCCAATTCGGCCGCCCGGCCTGGATGGACCAGGGCGAGTACGAGGCCCTGCTGCGCACGCAGGGCGTCCACAGCCTCGTGATCACGCTGTCCACCGCGGAGCTGCGCCGCGCGGTGCGGGGCGACTTCCTGCTCCGGGCCCTGGTGAGCGCACTGGGGCTGGGGGTCGCGGTGGTCTCGGGCCTCGCGTGGCGCAACCGGAGCCGCAACGACGAGCTCCAGCTGCGGTTGCTCAAGGCGGGCGAGATGAACGGGCACCTTGCCCAGATGAACCTCGCCGCCGCGGGCCTCGCGCACGAGACCCGCAATCCGCTCAACCTGATCCGCGGCCACGCCCAGCTGGTGTCGATGGACCCCGCCGCCGACCCGCGTTGGCGCACCCACGCCGCCGCCATCCTCGAGGAGGCCGACCGCGTCACGGTCCAGCTCAACCAGTTCATCGATTACGCCAAACCCCGGCAGCCCGT
>VHCY01000007.1 GCA_016871595.1 Verrucomicrobiota bacterium | reverse complement strand
CACGAGGAGTCGGTGCGCATCCCCTGCTTTGTCTGGGGAGCGGGCGTACCGGCCGGTCGCCGGAGCGACGCCTTGGTCAGCTCGCTGGACCTTTATCCGACCCTCTTGGAGCTGGCGGGCGCCACCTCGCCGCCGACGGCGCCGGCCGGTCGCTCGCTCGTCCCCCTGTGGACCGAGTCTTCGCCTTGGCCCCGCCAAGTGGTCCACAGCGAGTGCGTGGGGGTGGGCGGCAAGCCCGGGCAGGGACACCGGATGGCGCGTGATCAGCGCTGGAAGCTCGTCCTGAGCGATGCGGACGAGGAGTTCCTCTTCGATCTCGCGACGGACCCCCACGAACTGCGCAATCTCCGCGGGGACGCCACGGCCACCCTGGAGCTGCGGCGCCTGCGGGGCGAACTCGCGGGCTGGATGCGGCAGCAACGCGATCGACCTTATCCCTCTATCCCCTGAACCGATGAAGCTCGACTCTGCCCCCCACCGACCCGGCTGCCCCGCGTATGTTACCCTGCTGCTCGCCTGTACGGCGATGGGGTACGGTCAAGCCGTGACGCCGCCGGCGACCGCGCCCGTGGCCCAGGCCGGCGACCCGATTGTGCTTTCCCCGTTCCAGGTGGGTTCGGAGACCGAACGCGGCTACCAATCCACGGCCATCCTGCAGGGGGGGCGCGGCCGCATCGACCTGGCGGACGTGGCGGGCCAGGTCCAGGTGTTCACCAAGGATTTCCTCGATGACATCGCGGCGAACACCACCGACGAGGCGTTTCTCTTCTCGGCGACCACGCAGACCTACTTTGACAATGTGAACGGCAACGGGGATTCCCGGCCGGGCTCCCGCAACATCGCCGATGACTCCGGCAATTCCCGCGGCTTGGGCAACGTGGACCGGACCCGGAATTACTTCCGGACCACCATTGAGACGGACGCCTACAACACGGAGCGCTTCAGCCTCGTGAGCGGCGCCAATGCGGTCCAGTTCGGGCTGGGCGGGGCGGCGGGCACGGCGGAAAGCAGCACCCTGCGGGCGAACCTCGCGCGCAGCCGCCTGCGGCTGCAGTTGCGGACCGACAGTCACGGTTCGGAGCGGGTGGTGCTCGATGCCAGCCAGGTGATCCTGCCGCGTCGGCTGGCCCTGCGGGTGGCGACGCTCCGGGAAAACCGGGAATTCTTCATCCAGCCCGGCTACGAGGACAACCGCCGCGCGTTCGTGACCCTGACCTACCAGCCCTTCAGCCGGACCACCCTCCGCGTCGAGGGGGAGTACGCCTATCGCCGGGACGCCCGGCCCACGACCGCCCTGCCGCGCGATGCGGGCTACCTGTATTGGCGGGATCAGCAACGCGCGGGCTCGCCGCAGGTGTACCTGAACCGGGCCGCCTCCGCCCCGACGGCAGGCCGCCCCCCGGCTCCGGCCTACGTGATGACCGATGGCACCTCACGCGCCTACGCCTACAATCCGAAGTCGTTGCTGTACGTTTTGCCCCAGAACTCGGTGCCCGGCTTCACCCAGTTCCAGGATGTGCGCAACTCCGTCTTCGTGAACATCGCGGACGGTGGCAGCACGGCCGGCAACACCCAGACGCTGATCGATCCGGGGCTGCCCCTGTACACCAACACGGCGGGCTGGGCCCGGTACAACTTCCGCCGCAGCCGGAATGTCACCGCCACGCTGGAGCAGCGGATCGCCGACCGCACCTTCCTTGAGTTCGGCGCCTCCTATGAGTTCTACCGGAACCAGACGGCCCAGCTGTTCGCGAACAACCAGTACGACATCCTCGTGGACATCAACCGGTTCCTGCCGGACGGCGCCACGCCCAACCCGTTGTACGGGAGGCCCTACCTTGAGGCGAATAATTCGACCGGGCAGGGCAACTGGGCGGACTTCTTCCTGTACCAATACCGGGCGGTCGCGACCCACGATCAGGACTTCTCACGGCACGCCGGCTGGACGCGCCATTTGGGCCGCCATCGGCTCGCTTTCTTCGCCAGTTACGAGGACTCCTCGACCTACACCTTGGCGCAGTTGCGCAACCTGATCATCGGCAAGCCAAGCTTCCTCTCGCCGGCCGCCCGCGACAACCCGCTGCACGTCGAACGGGTGCTGTATCTGCGGCAGTACCTGCCGGCGTTTGGCGCCAGCACGAATCCCCACGATTACGGCATCGCGGCCCTCACCCAATACGGGGATCTGATGGAGACGATGTGGTTCACCACCGCGGCCGGGGAGCGCTTCGGGGTCACCGCCTTCGAGAACCCTGTGGGCGGGGTGGGCACCGCTCCCTCCGCCAACCGCCTCCAGCGCGGCTCCCTGGCCTCCTCGACCTCCAGCAGCTTCTTCCGCAACCACTTGGTCGCGAACCTCGGCGTGCGCCACGACCGGGTCCGCAATTCCAACTTCGGTTCGTTCCAGCCGATCCTCTCCGACGGACCGCCCACGCCGCAGAACCCCTTGGGCACCGGTTTCCGGGCCTACGCGGACTTCCGCCAGAAGGAGCCGCCCTCGGTCTGGACCCCCTACCGGAACGCCACCCGCTTCAATTATGGCCTCGTGCTCCGGCCCCCCGGTGGCTTTGCCCGCTGGCTGTCGTTCGGCTATGACTACTCGCGGAACGCCTCCCTCAACGAGGTCGCGGTGGTCCGGGACGTGAACGGCACCGTGTTGGAGTCCCCCTATGGCGAGTCCCGGGAGTACAGCATCCGGCTCCGGCTGCTGGAGGATCGGCTGAACCTGAAGGTCAATTACTTCAATTCGCTCAACCGGAATATCACCCTCGCGGACAGCGGCCTCCGGCAGAACCTGATTCTCTTTGAGCAGCAGCTGTACCAGCTCGACGCCCGCTATCCCATCAACCCGCTCTTCGCCGAGACGCTCAACCCCCGGGTAGCGGACTTCCGCCTGCCGGGCGACCGCAACAGCCGCGGGATCGAGGCCGACCTCACCTTCAACCCGACGCGGGATTTCCGCCTGTTCTGGAACCTAGGCCGGACCTACACGCGACTCGACGACCTGTCCGCCCAGCCCTGGCTGGACTACCTCGCGGCCAAGCTGCAGGTCTGGCGGAATTTTGGCGGCAACTGGTCCACGACGCCCTACGACAACCTCCGCACCGTGGAGTCGGCGCACACCCAGCTGATCCAGGGCCCGCTCGACGACATCGCGGCGAGCCTCGGGGAGCAGGGCGGCAACGCGCAGACGTGGCGTTCCAGCTTGGTCGCGACCAAGAGCTTCTCGTCGGGGTGGCTGCAGGGCGCCGCCTTGAGTGCGAACTTCCGTTACCGCGGGGCCTCCATCATCGGGTTTCCCAACAAGATCGACGCCAAGGGCAGGGTGCGGACGGACCGGGACAATCCGTACCGGTCGGAAGCATACGTCCTTACGGGCCTGATGGCCAACTACCGGTTCCGGGCGGGTTATGGCACGGCGGCCCGGCTGCAATTGAACGTGAACAACGTCTTCAACACCGAACGGCTGTTCGTGACCCGGGCGTTCGCGGACGGCCGCCCGCGGAACTATGGCCGTCAGGCCGGCCGCGAATTCATCCTGTCGCTGGAACTCGAGCGCTGAACGTCCGGCTCCGCGCGAACCCGCTCCCGCAATCGCCTCGTTCTCCCCGATGCCCTCAATCCTTCGCAGCCTGTTGGCCACAATCGTGGGCGCGGCCGGATTGATCGCGGCCTCCCCGGCGCCCGGACCTCTGCCGCAAAGGCCCAACATCCTGCTGATCGTGACGGATGACCAGGGTTACGGCGACGCCTCGGGCTTTGCGCCGACCGACGTCGAGACACCGACGCTGGACCGCATTGCCCGGGCTGGGGTGCGCTTCACCCAGTTCCGGGTCAACCCCCTCTGTGCTCCGACACGCGCCTCCCTGTTGACCGGACTCGACTCGCTGGCGACGGGGATGTGGCGGGGGCCCTCGGAGCCGGGGCGCGCGGAGGCCCGCGGCAAGGCGAAGGCCACGGCCAAGGTGGGGCGCCGTCCTGCGACGGAGGACCCCGAAGACTCGACGCCTGACCGGGGCGAGCCGCGGCGGATTCGTGCCGGCATCCGCCTGTTGCCCGAGCTCCTGCGGGAGGCGGGCTACGCCACTGGACTCTTCGGCAAATGGCATCTGGGCTATGCCCCGGAGGAGTCGCCCAACGCCCGGGGCTTTGACGAGTTCGTGGGCTTTCTCGGCGGCGCCCATCCGTATTCGCTCCGCGCCAATTCGCGCCTGCGGGAGAACGGGGGCCCGTTGGCGGCGGAGGGCCACACCACGGACGTCTTCGCGGATCGTGCCGCCCGGTTCATCCGCCGCCAGCGGGATCAGCCCTTCTTCTGTTATGTGGCTTTCAATGCCGTCCACGGTCCGTTGCGGAGCAAGGAGCGGGAGGCGGACTCGGCCCTGCCACGTTGGCTGGAGCACTATGCGGGCAGGGGACTGTCGCCGGAGCGCCGCGACTACAACGCGGTGCTGTCCCACGCCGACCAGCGGATCGGAGGCCTGCTCGACCTGCTGGGGGAGCTGGGGCTGACCGAGCGGACGCTGGTCATTTGTCATTCGGACAACGGCGGCATCACGCATACCTATCCCGCCAACAACGGCCCGTTGCGCGGCGGCAAGGGGCAAACCTTCGAGGGGGGCATCCGCGTGCCCGCGGTCGCGCAATGGCCCGGGGTGATCCCGGCTGGCTGGACTTCCCGAGCGGATGCGGCGCATTACGACCTCTTCGCCACGATGCTGGCGGCGGCCGGCCTGACCGTGCCTGCCCGCAACGGCAGCCACGTGGTTCAGGGGATCGATCTTTTGCCCCACCTGCGCTCCGGAGGGCAGGCGGCCCTGCCGGAGCGGTACCAGTTTTGGGACCTGTATGGCCAATGCGGCGCCCTGCGCGGTCCTTGGAAGCTGGTCGGGACCATCGACAACCACCACGGCCGCTTCGGGCTCGCGGCGGACGCCGCGGAGCGCACGCCTTTCGTCCTGTTCAACCTCGAACAGGACTTGGGGGAAACCCGTGACCTCTCCGCTGAACAGCCCGTGATCTACGCGGACCTGAAGGCGCGCCACGTCGCCTGGCTGCGGCAGTACGCGGAGACTCCGCGGGCGCGCTGACGGCACGCCCGCGTTTCACCCCTGATCAGGGCTTCGCCGGGCGGGTGGGAGCGCTGAGCGGCGGGCCGGCAGGGGCGGGCGGCGTGGCGGCGGGGGCCGCGGCCTGCAGGGCGCTGAGCTTGCGGTCGATCTCCGCCATCTTGGAGACGAGGGTCTCCTCGACCTTCTTGCGGTCGCTGCTGCTGACGATGCTCAGGCTCGCGGCGTCCTTCACCACGTTCGCCGGCAGGCTCAGCAGCCGGGTGATGATGCCCTGGTCCTTGAACGAGCTCAGGTACAGCGCCGTGATCTCGTGCGAGAGCTTGAGCGCGTCCTGGGCAACCGCCTGCGTCTGCTGGAGGTTGTTGTTGAGCTGCTGGTTCTTCGCCAGCTCGGCGGTGAGGACGGAGCCGATCTGCTCGGACACGCGCTCGCTGTAGCGATTGATCGATTCGCGGGTCAGGTTCTGGTCACGGGCCATCTCCGAGAGGATGGGCTGGATGCGCTCGGCCATCCGGCCGGAGACCTTGTCGACCTGCTCGGTCTGCTGGCGTTCGGCCTCCTCCGGGGACTTCGGCAGCGGGTTGAAAGGCATCACCTTCTTGGCGATCGCCTCGGCAAGGGCGTTCATCCGCTCGGTGTTCAGCTTCTGGATCTCCTCGTCGGTGCGGAACATATCCGCCTCGCGCTTGGCCACGGCGTCGCGGAGCAGCTTGTTGGTGGTCTCGATCTGGCGGCGGTTCTCTTCGGAAGCGGCCTTCAGCGCGTCGTTGGCCTCGCGCAGCGGGGCCAGTTCGGCCTGCTGTTTGAGGGCCATCTGGGCCACCGTCTGCTGGTGCAGCCAGAAGGCGGCGCCGATGACGAGGAGGGCGGTCAAAATGATCGCCGGGATCTGCTCAGTGAATTTCTGCCACATATTCGAGGTCGGTTGAGGTTCGGGAAGGGGATCGGTGTTCATCGCGGGCGGGTGTTTTTCGGTTGTTTCAGCGTCCATCGGGGCCACGGTGGCGGCGATGAGCCTCAACCGGAGCGAACAGCTGCTTTTCGATCATCTGCAAGCGCATAAGGAGGAAAGACAGCACTGGCGGGAAAAGTTGCAGGCCGAGGCGGGAAAAGTTTCCGACCCGCACGCGTGGGCCGCGCGGCTCGACGGGGAGCTGCGTCGCTACGCCGCGGAGCGGGCGGCCCTGCGCCCGGCGGAGTTCCAACTTTCTCCCGGGCAGCCCCTTGCGAAGGTGAGCATGCGCAATTTGGCGGAACTGCTGCTCCGATTGTGGGGGCCACCCGTGGCGCCAAGGCGCCCGCCGGCCGACAATTGAGGAAAAATTGCGTCCGCGACTGGAACCCCGGCCGTAGAATCGGTACGAAGTCTGGCGCAAGACTTCCTCCTCCGCCTAGCGGGGGAGGTTTTGGGGTAAGTAAGAAAGCAATGGGCGGACCGCTTAGGGGTAGGCGGTCCGCCCTCTTTTTTGATCTCCATCAGGGATCCGACCCGTGCTTGCTCAGCGGGCGGCCTTCGCCTCGTGGAAGTCCTGGGGACGGCCCGTGGGGTTCACGTAGCCGGCGCGCACGGTGAAGTCGCCGAAGCGTTCACCCGGGGTGCGTTCCACCGCGTAGCGCCGGATGATCGGCCCCAGCAGGCCCAGCAACTCGGTTTCCGGGACATTCGCCCGGTAGAGGGCGTTCATCCGGCTGCCATCGAAAGCGGCGCCAAGGTAGAGGTTGTACTTGCCGGGCGACTTGCCGACCAGGCCGATCTCCGCGAGGAAGGGCCGGCCGCAGCCGTTGGGGCAGCCGGTGATGCGCAGGGTCACGGCATCCTGCGCCAGACCGGCGGCCGCGAACTCCTGCTCGAGCAGGCTGACCAGCTCCGGGAGGTAACGTTCGCTCTCGGCCAACGCGAGGCCGCAGGTCGGCAGGGCCACGCAGGAAAGGGCGTTCAACCGCAGGCCCGAGGCGTCGTTGGCAGTGGCCAAGCCGTGGCGGGCCAGCAGGGCCTCGATGCGCGGCCGATCCGCCGCCGCGACGTTGGCGATGATCAGGTTCTGATTCGCGGTGAGCCGCAGGTCCCCCTTGTGGGCGAGGGCGATTTCCCGGAGCGCGGTCTTGAGGCGGTAGCCCGGCTCGTCCTTCACGCGGCCGCTTAGGATGAACAGGGTAAAGTGGCTGCGGCCATCCTCCCCCGCGACCCAGCCGTAGCGGTCTCCGGTGTGGGTGAACTGCCACGGGCGCGGTGCGCCGAGGCGCTCGCCCAGCCGGGCCTCCACCTGCGTGCGGAACCAATCCAGCCCCCGGTCGGCGATCGTGTACTTCAGGCGGGCGTGCTTGCGGTCAGTGCGATCACCGAAGTCGCGCTGCACCGTCACGACGTGCTCCGCCAACGCAACCGCCTGTTCGGGCGTGCAGAAGCCGAGGACGTCGCCGAGGCGCGGGAAGGTCTCCAGCTGGTTGTGCGACATCCCGAGGCCGCCGCCCACGGTCACATTGAAGCCGGCCAAGCGGCCATCCGCCCCCGTGATGGCGATGTAGCCGAGATCCTGGGAGAACACGTCCACGTCGTTGCTGGGGGGCACGGCAACGCCGATCTTGAACTTCCGCGGCAGGTAAGTCCGGCCGTAGATGGGTTCCGCCTCGGGCTCGCCCCCGCCGACCAGCTCGTCCCCGACCCAGAGTTCGTGGTACGCGCGCGAGCGAGGCAGGAGGTGCTCGCTGATCGCGTTGGCCACCCGGTAGACCTCCGCGTGCAGGCCGGACTGTTCCGGGCTCGGGTTGCACATCACGTTCCGGTTGACGTCACCGCAGGCCGCGAGGGTATCGAGCAGAGCGCGATTCATCCCATTGATCGCGCGCCAGAGGTCACCCTTGAGGATGCCGTGGAACTGGAAGGCCTGGCGGGTGGTGAGCTTGAGGGTGCCATTGGCGCGCTGGTCGGCCAGCGTGTCGAGGGCGAGCCACTGGGCGGGGGTGCAGACGCCGCCGGGCAGGCGCACGCGGGCCATGAAGGAGAAGGCCTTCTCGCGGCCCTCGCGGCGGCGGGCATTGCGCTGGTCGCGATCGTCCTGGGCGTAGATGCCGTGGAATTTGGTGAGCTGGGCGCTCTCCTCGGTGATCCCGCCGGTCGAATGGTCCGCGAGGTCGCGGAGGATGTTGCCGCGGAGGAAATTGCTCTCGGCCTTCAGCTGTTCGTTCTTGTGCAGCGGGGCGGGGGCGGACGGAGTGCTCATAAGCGGGCTCAGGAAAGGAGGGAAGGGGAGGGCGTTGGGAGCGTGGCGGCAAGGGCCGCTAGTGCGAGCGGGTGGGTGCCGATCAGGCCGGTGCAGTGTGCGCGGGCCGGGGAGGCGGCGCAGATTTCCGCGATGTCCCCGCCCGGTCCGGCGTGACGCCCGGGCGAAAGGAAGAGCAGCCCCACGACGACGTCCCGGCCGGCGTGCCCGGGCTGGGCCAGGAGGTCCGCCAGCAGCGGGGGATGGTCGCCCTCCATCGAGGCCGCGACGGGCGGCGGGAAATCGGGCCCCAGCTCGGTCGCCACCGCCGCGGCGAGGCGGTCCCGCAAGGCCGCGGACGCCGGGGAAGGCCCGCCGTGATCCACGAGCACGACCGGAGGCGCGACGAGGCCCGCGGCCTGGGCGGTCTCGCGCACCCGGGCGGCCAAAATCCGCGGGATCACCCCCGCATCGGCCAAGCCCGAGCCAAAGTTGAATGTGAAAGGGCCGAGTTCGGCCTGCAGTTGCTCCAAATCGCGGCGCAGCGCGGAGCCGATCGCCCCCTGCGGGCTGATGAAGAACGGAACCAGGTGAAACGCGCGCTGGCCGCGGGCGAATTGCTCCCGGATGAAGGGGGCGAGCGTGCTGGCGGGCCGTCCGTAGAGCCGCTCCGCGGGAATGCGATCGCTGTGCTTCCACGAGACCGGGGTCACCGGGTGACCGGCGGCCTCCTCGAGCCCGGCGGCCACGCGGCGCAGGTTCAGGGTCGCGGCGGGCTCCAACGAGCCGTTGTCCACGAGCAGCATCACGGGAGCGCGAGTTCCGCGGCGGCGCGGGAGGAGAGTAATTCCGCCAGTCCGACCACTTCCCCGATGATGACAATCGCCGGCGCGGTGAATCCACCCTCTTCCGCCTCGCGCGCGATCCGGCCCAGCGAGGACGTCCAAACCCGCTGTCCGGGCGTGGTGGCCGCCTGCACGACCGCGGCCGGGGTCTCCGCCGACAAGCCACCGGCCAACAGTCGACGCGTGATGGGCTCGAGATTCTTCATTCCCATATAGACGCAGAGGGTGGCGCCCATCCGGGCGTACTCCTCCCACGGGACCGCGGACTCCGCCTTTCCGGGTTCCTCGTGGCCGGTGAGGAAAACCACTCCGGAAGCGAGGCGGCGGTGCGTCAGCGGGATGCCGGCTTCCGCGGCGGCGCCAAACGCAGACGTGACCCCGGGCACGACCGAGCACGGGATGCCAGCGGCGGCCAAGGCCTCGAGTTCCTCGCCACCGCGGCCAAAGATGAACGGATCCCCGCCCTTGAGTCGGACCACGTTGAGGCCTTGGCGGGCGAGTTCGACCAGGGTCTCTTCGATCCGGTGCTGCGGGCAGCAGAATCCGCCGCCTTTCTTGCCGACGAAGACCCGGCGGGTCGTGGCGGGGATCAGGGCGAGGATGGCCTCCGCCACCAAGTGGTCGTGCACGATGACATCGGCCTCCCGCAGGAGTCGCAATGCCTTGAGCGTCAGCAGTTCGGGGTCACCCGGCCCCGCGCCGACCAGATGCACCCGGCCACCGGGAGGGTGGGCCAGAGAAAACGATGATGCAGGGGAGAGCACAGGGTGTGGAAGACGCGTGGGAGTGGAGAGAAAGGAAGGATTGAAGGAAGCCTAAACGGCAAAAGCATATAAACTAACTAAAGTACTAATATTTAGCTTTACGCGGCTCGCTGCGCCGGACTTTGCTCACCCCTCACGCGATGAATTCGTCCGAACTGGAACGCTGGAATCAAGAACTCCGCTCGCAGTCCCCGAGCGCCATCGTGCGCTGGGCGCTCGCCCGGGCGGAGGGGCGAGCGGTCGTCTCGACCAACTTCCGGCCTTACGAGGCCGCATTGCTACATCTGGTGGTGCGCGAACAACCGGACCTGCCCGTGCTTTGGGTGGATCACGGTTACAACCGGCCGGCGACCTATCGTCACGCGGAGGACCTGCGCCTCCGCCTAGACCTGAACCTTAAGGCTTACCTGCCGCGGATGACGCCGGCGCACCGCGACGCGGTCCACGGCCCAGTGCCGACGCCGGAGGACGAGCCGGGCCTCAAACGATTCAGCGCCCTGATGAAGCTGGAGCCCTTTCAGCGCGGAATGCGGGAGCTGGCCCCGACCGTCTGGCTCACCGCGCTGCGCAAGGTGCAGAATCCGGGCCGCGCGGAGCTCGACATCGTCTCGCCGGACGGGAATTTCGCGACCCTGAAGGTCAGCCCCTTCTTTCACGCAACCGACGCCGAGATGGACGCATACCTCGCGAAGCACGGGCTGCCCAACGAATGGGACTACTTCGACCCGGCGAAGGCGGACGAGAAGCGGGAGTGCGGCCTCCACGCGGCATGGGGGCGCAACGCGGTTTCCAGCTGAAGTCGAGGGTTCCGAAGATGACGAACTATCACCTGGACCACCTGCAGCACCTTGAGACGGAGGCGATCCATATCCTGCGAGAGGTCGCCGGGGAGTTTGAACGGCCGGCTCTACTGTTCTCGGGGGGCAAGGATTCGATCTGCCTGCTGCGCCTCGCGGAGAAGGCGTTCCGCCCGGCGGAACTTCCGCTGCCCTTCCTCAACGTCGACACCGGGCACCATTTCCCGGAACTCAACGAGTTCCGCGACCGCCGCGCCGCGGAGCTGGGGGCCCGCCTGATCGTGCGCACGGTGGAGGACGCCCTCGCCCGCGGAATCGCCCAGGCGGCCCCGGGGGAGATCAGCCGCAACCGGCTGCAGATCCCGACCTTGCTGGCGGCCATCGAGGAATTCCGGTTCGACTGCTGCATCGGCGGCGCCCGCCGTGACGAGGAAAAGGCCCGGGCCAAGGAGCGTTTCTTCAGCTTCCGCGACGCCTTCGGCCAATGGGATCCGAAGAACCAGCGCCCGGAGATCTGGAACCTCTACAATGCCCGTCTGAACCAAGGCGAGAACATGCGGGTCTTTCCGCTGAGCAACTGGACCGAGATGGATGTCTGGGAGTACATCCGCCGGGAGCGGCTGGAGGTGCCTTCGATCTACTTCAGCCATCGTCGCCGCTGCGTGCGCCGCGGGGGACAATGGTTGCCCGCCAACGACCTCGTGCCGCCCAAGCCCGGGGAGGACGTGCGGGAACTCACGGTGCGCGTGCGCACCATCGGGGACATCATCAGCACGGGTTGCGTGGAGTCCCCGGCCAGCACGGTGGACGACATCATCGCGGAGATCGCCGCGGCGCGGGTCACCGAGCGGGGCTCGCGCGCGGACGACAAGGCATCCGAGGCCGCGATGGAGGACCGTAAGAAGGCGGGTTACTTTTAAGCGATGTCTTCCACCAACGATTCCCCGTCCGCGCCCGTGCCGGTCGACATCCTGCGCTTCAACACCTGCGGCAGCGTCGACGACGGTAAGTCCACGCTGATCGGCCGCCTTCTCTACGACTCAAAGTCGCTGATGGAGGACCAGATCGAGGCCCTGGAGCGTTCCGCCGACATCACCGGGGGAGGGCAGATCAACCTGGCAAACCTCACGGATGGCCTCCGCGCGGAGCGCGAGCAGGGCATCACGATCGACGTGGCCTACCGCTACTTCGCGACGCCCCAGCGGAAGTTCATCATCGCCGATACCCCGGGCCACGTGCAGTACACCCGCAACATGGTCACGGGGGCCTCGACGGCCAACCTGTCCATCGTGCTGGTGGACGCCCGCGCCGGCGTGATTGAGCAAAGCCGGCGGCATACGGCGATCGCGTCCCTTTTGCGCATCCCCCATCTGGTGGTGGCGGTGAACAAAATGGATCTGGTCGGCTGGAACGAGCAGCGCTTCCGGGAAATCCGCGCGCAGTTCGAGGAATTCCTGCCCCGTCTCGCGATCCAGGACGTTAAGTTTATTCCCCTGAGCGCCCTCAACGGAGACAACGTCGTCGACCCTTCGCCGCACACCCCGTGGTATGTGGGCCCGACACTCCTTGGCCATCTGGAGACGGTGCACATTGCCAGCGACTGGAATCTCCGCGGCTTTCGCCTGCCCATCCAGTGGGTCAATCGGCCTAACGCCCCCAAGGATCCCGCGCTGCACGATTTCCGGGGCTTCAGCGGCCAGATCGCCGGTGGCGTGGTGCGCCGCGGGCAGCGGGTGCTCGCCCTGCCCGCGGGCCTGCCGTCCACCGTGAAACAGATTTGGACCTACGATGGCTCGGTGGAGGAGGCGTTCTGCCCGCAATCGGTGACGGTGGTGCTCGAGGATGACATCGATGTGAGCCGCGGCAGTATGTTGGTCGGGCTGGAGGAACGGCCCGGTTTCGGCACCGATTTACGGGCCAACGTCTGCTGGATGCACGCCCGCCCGCTGCAGGCCGGCCGCAAGTACCTGCTCAAGCACACGAGCCACACCGTGCAGACGGTCGTCACCGAGGTCGTCTCGCGGCTCGATATGGGCACGCTCGAAGTTCAGCCCTCTCCCGCTCAGCTGGCGGTGAACGACATCGGGGAGATCCGGCTGCGCACGGCGCGGCCGTTGTTCCACGATGCCTACAGCGTCAACCGGCTCACGGGGTCATTCATCCTCATCGAGCCGGGCACCAACGCGACCGTCGCGGCCGGGATGCTCCAAGCCTCCAGTGAGACCGTCCGGCCCGAGGGGGCCGAGTACGAGATTTAAGTGCCGCCGACGGATGAAGATCTCCGCACAGCTGGATTACGCCTGCCGGGTGCTTGCTGAACTCGGCCGGCTCCACGGCCGCAGCGCTCCGGCCCGCGGGGAACATTTGGCCGAGGTAGAGGCGGTGCCGCCGCCCTTCCTCACGCAGATCCTGCAGAAGCTGCGTCACGCCGGTCTCATCGTCAGCCGCCGCGGGATACAGGGCGGCTACGCGCTCGCACGGCCTCCGGCCGAGATCACGGTGCTGGACATTCTGCTGGCCGTGGAAGGCCAGGCGCTGCAGCTGGGCGGCAATTCCGAGGGACGTAGTGGCCGTCGCGTGCGCCAGGTTTGGCTCGAGCTGGGCGCGGTAATCGAAGCGCGACTGCGGGCCACCACTTTGGACCAGCTCGTCGCGCGCGAGGCGGCCGCGATGTATTACATTTGAGTCCGGCGGCGCCCTTCAGACCAACTCCACCCGTCCGCTTCGGATCGAACGCTCCTCAGCCTCGCAGATTTCCACCGCGGAGAGCGCATCCGCCAAGGTGACCCGTTCCGGGGCTCGTCCCGCGCGCAGGCAACCCGCAAGGTAAGTCAGCTCGTGGATATAGCCGTCGCCAGGCTCCAGAGGCACAGTCCGCCCAGATTGGCCGGCTTCGAAGAGTCGCAGCGCCTCGGCCCCCCGGCTCAGGTCAAAATCGGCCGTGGCCCGCTCGAAAATCACCGTGTAAGCCATATTGAATCCGTGACCCGGGGTCATTATCCAGCTGCCTTCCGCACTGACCGTGGCTCCGGAGGCCACCTGATACTGCGTCACCACGTGATCGATGGCGCCACTGAATTGGCTGAAGCCTTGGGAGAAGACCGAACGTGGCCGGCCGAGGAGGAATTGGACGAAGTCCGTGTCGTGGATGTGCAGGTCCAGCAGCGCCCCGCCGGAGGCGCTGCCGTTGAAATAGGCCTCCTGGCCCCAGGCAGGAGGCTCGCCGACGCGGCGAAACCGCGCGGCGCGGATGGCGCCGTAGCGTCCGTCGGTCGCGGCCTCCCGCAGCCAGGCCCAGCCGGGCCAGAAGCGCAGGCACATCGCCGGCATAAAGTGACCACGAGCCGCTGCGGCCGCCGCCACCAGCTCCCGGGCCTGCGCCGAGGTTCGCGCGAGGGGCTTCTCGCACAGCACGTGCTTCCCCGCGCGCAGGGCCCGTACCGCCAAGGGCACGTGCGCCGGGGTGGGGACGCAAAGGTCCACCAGATCGATACCAGGATCGGACAACACCTCGTCCAAATCGCGCGCGATGCGGACGCCGGCCATATCCAGCTTGAAGGGCTGCCAGCCCGGAATGTTGCCGGTGACACCCGTGAAATCCCCGTCCGCCGGGGGCGGACGACGGCCGCCGCAGAGCGCGGCGATGCGCACCCCGGGGACCTGCAGGTAGGACTTCAAGTGGGTGACGCCCATAAAGCCCAGACCGACGACGGCGACGTTGAGCATAAGGGGAGGGATCAGGAAGCGAGGCGCTCCAGGTGCAGGCGGGCCGCGCGGATGTCCTCGATCCGCCGCTCCCCGGCCTCGCGCTCGATGCAGAGATCACCCTGGAACCCGAGCGCGTCGAGTTGGTTGAGAAAGGCGGTCCAGTCGACCTCGCCGGTGCCGACGGCCACCTCCTCGCCCCACGTGCCGGGCACCCGGGTCCGACGGGCGTCCTTGATGTGGCACTGCTTGAGCCAGGGCCCGAGCGTGCGCAGCGCGGCGATCGGATCGCCCTTGTCGTAGAGGATCATGTTCGCCGGATCGAAATTCACGCCCACCCGGGGGTCATTCAGCTGCCGCAGGAACGCCGCGAGGGTGTCGGCCGTCTCCTGGCCGGTCTCAAACCCGAGGTGGATGCCGCGGGAACCGAAGCACGCGGCGATCCGCGCGATCCGCTCGAGCAATTTGGGGAAATCCGGATCGGACTCCTCGTGGGGCAGAAAACCGGCGTGAAACGTGACGGTCCCCAGCCGCAGTTCGGCCGCAAGGTCGGCCACCGCCTGAATGTTCCGCCAGTTCCGCTCCCAGGTCGCGTCCGGGACGACGCCCCCGGTGCGCCGGATGGTCTCCAAGGTGCTGTAGTCCTCGCCGATCGTGCCGAACATCCCGGAGACAATCCGCAGCCCGTGGCGTGCCGCGAGCGCGGGAAATCCGCCCCAGACGGCGGGGGACTCGCGGAGCGGGTCGAGGGCGAGTTGCAGCCGCGTGAGTCCGGCGGCGGCGCAAGCGGCGATCAGGTCTTCCGGGGATTGGGGCCGGAGCGACCACGTGCAGACGGCGAGGCGGGAGGCGAGGGCGGCGGGCATCAGGGGATGGCTGAACCCAGCCGGGGCTTATCCAGCTGGCAAGGAGTTTGCGGACGGGATTGGGCATTGACCCCCGCCCGGCGCCCGCTTGCGTCGAGGCCGTTTCCCCAATGAAAAACCATCGTTTCGCCACCCAGGCTCTGCACGCCGGCCAGACCCCGGACCCCACCACCGGCTCCCGCGCCGTCCCGCTGTATCAGACGACGAGTTACGTCTTCCGCGACACGGAACACGCGGCGAACCTCTTCGCCCTGAAGGAGCTGGGGAACATCTACACGCGGATTATGAATCCGACGACGGATGTCTTTGAGCAGCGGCTGGCGGCGCTTGAGGGTGGGGTGGGGGCTCTGGCCCACGCCTCCGGGCAGGCGGCCATCACGGATGCGATCCTGAATCTGGCCGGGGCGGGCGATCATCTCGTGTCGGTGTCCCAGCTCTACGGTGGCACCTACAACCTGTTCCATCATACGCTGCCCAAGCTGGGGATCCAGGTGTCGTTCGTGGACGCGCAGGATCCCGATGCCTTCCGGCGCGCGCTGCGGCCCAACACGAAGGCCTTCTACGGCGAGGGCCTCGGCAATCCCGCCTTGAACATCTTCCCGTTCGCCGAGGTCGCGGCCATCGCCCGCGAGGCCGGGGTGCCGCTGATCATCGACAACACCGCGCTGTCACCGTACCTGAATCGGCCGATCGAGTGGGGGGCGAACATCGTCGTCCATTCGACCACCAAATACATCGGCGGCCACGGCACCTCGATCGGCGGGGTGGTCGTGGACGGCGGCAATTTCAACTGGGGCAATGGCCGGTTCCCCGGGTTCACGCAGCCCGACCCCAGCTACCACGGGCTCGTCCACTGGGAGGCCTTCAAGGCCTTCCCGCCCGCCGGCGGCGCCAACCTGGCTTACATCCTCAAGATGCGGCTGCAGTTGCTGCGGGACATCGGCGCGTGCATCTCGCCGTTCAATGCGTGGACCGGCCTGCAGGGACTCGAGACCCTCCACCTGCGGATGGAGCGGACCTGCGCGAACGCCCTCCGGACGGCGGAATACCTCGAGGCGCACGACAAGGTGGCGTGGGTCAATTATCCCGGCCTCAAGTCCAGCCCGAATCACGCGGCGGCCTGCAAGTATCTCCAAGGCGGTTTCGGGGGCCTGCTCGGCTTCGGGGTCAAGGGCGGCTACGAGGCGGGCCGCAAGCTCATCGAGGGGCTGAAGCTGTTCTCCCATCTGGCGAACATCGGCGATGCCAAGTCCCTCGCCATCCATCCCGCCAGCACCACGCACAGCCAGCTCACCGCCGAGGAGCAAAGCTCCACCGGGGTGGGTCCGGACTACGTGCGTCTTTCCATCGGGATCGAGGACTTCGCCGACATCCAGGACGACCTGGAGCAGGCGCTCGCGCGCCTGTGAGCTCCTGATGCCGGTCCTCCCTGCGGGGACCGGCATCGTCCGGTTCAGATCGAAAAGTCGGCCGCGGGGCCGCCGGCCTCAATTCGTCCCTCGAGGGCCTCGTGCTGGCGCCGTGAACGGACCACAAGCTGGTCGCCCTTGAAAGTGGCCACCGAGTTGGCGGGCACCGAGCGCAGCAGCCAGACATTGGAGCCGATGATGGCGTGATCCCCGATCCGGGTGTCGCCGCCCAGGATCGTTGCGTGCGCGTAGACGGTCACGTGGTCCCCGAGGTCGGGGTGACGCTTGACGCCCTTGATCGGCTTCCCCTCCTGGTCGAGGGCGAAGGACTTGGCCCCCAAGGTCACCCCCTGATAGAGCTTCACGTGGTTCCCGACCGTCGCGGTCTCGCCGATGACGACGCCGGTGGCGTGGTCGATGAAGAAATGAGTCCCGAGCCGGGCGCCCGGATGGATGTCACACCCCGTGCGCTCGTGGGCGTATTCTGTCAGCATCCGCGGGAGCAGCGGAACCCCGAGACGGTACAGCTCGTGCGCGAGCCGCTGCACCGAGATCACCAGTACGCAGGGGTAAGCCAGAACAATCTCTTCCAGGCTGCGGGCGGCCGGGTCGCCTGCATAGGCCGCCTCCACATCGGTGGCGACGATGCTGCGAACCTCGGGTAGCCTGCCTAGGAAGGATTCCGTGAGCGCCGCCGCCGCGGCGGCGGGGCCCTCCTGATGGGCGAAACGCAGGCACTTCTCGATCTCGGCGACCAGGCGGCGTTGGATCCGCTCCAGCAAGGTTTGAACGTGGACGGGCAACTCGGCCTCGGTCAGGGCGCGTTCCTCGAAGAAGCCCGGGAACAAGAGGTGCATGCAGTCCGCAGCGAGCCGGTTGACCGATTCCTGTGAGGGCAGATGCACGCCATCGAGGTGGTTGGTGCCCCCGTGGCTGCGATACGAGGCGAGCAGGGCGGACTTGATGGATTCCAGGGACATTCGCTGCCTCCAGTCAGCGCCCAGCGCCCGGCGGGGTCAAATCGCGAAAGGACGCGGCGTCCGACTCAGCGGGCGCCCCGGCGGAGCGAGGCCAGCGGAACCCGGTGGCGCAGGACCTCCTCGCCGTGGTCGAGATGGAGCGCGAGCGTCACGGCCGGGCCGTCCTTCGCCTCCCAATCCACCGAGATGAGACCGAAGTGATTGTAGGGCAGCAACGAGCCCAGCCGATGCCGGTTCAGCTCGTGGCGGAAAACCATCGCCTTGGGGGTGGTCGCCGCGAGTTGGCCCGCGAAGCTGGTCGGCGCGGAGCGGGTGAGGGCAGAGCTGGTCAGCTCGAGCAAGGGGTAACGCGGATCCAAATCCTTCCCCTCCGGCTCGCGCGTGGCGTCGAACTGGCTGAGCTCACCGGCGTGACGGTCGCCCGAGAGGATCACCACGCCGCCGTCGCCGGTGTTCGCCAGCAGCCGTAACAGTCGCCGGCGTTCCTGCGGGAAGTTGCCCCACTTCTCAAAGCGGTGGTCATCGGGGATCACCTGGATCGAACTGACGAGCAGCCGGACGTCTGCCGGCTCGCGCAGCACCGCCTCAAGCCAAGCCCACTGTTCCGCCCCGAGCAGGGTGGCGTTGGGGTCGCGGGAAGGCACGTAGGGACCGCGCCGCCCGTCCACCCAATCCGCCTCGCGGCTGTCCCCGCGGAGGAGCGGCGAGCGGAAATAGCGGGTGTCGAGCAGGATCACCTGGATGACACGCCCCGGCGGGCCAAAGCGGTAGGCCGCGTAGACGCCCGGTCGCCGCCGCCGGGGGCTGTCGGCGGGCTCCCCGTAGAAATCAAGGAAGTGCTGCTGCGCCTCCTCGCGGCCGATCCAGTCGGCACCGAGGTCGTTCATTCCGTAGTCGTGGTCGTCCCACGTCCCAAGGATGCGGGCCCGTTGGCGCAGCAGCGCGTAGCCGGGCAGCGCGAGCTGGCGGGCGTAAAGCTGCGGCAGGCGGTCCAGCGCGACCCGTGCGCGGGCCGCGGGCGTCGTTCCCTCCGGAGCCGGGGAGTCCGCGTACACGGTGTCCCCGAGCCAGATCCAGGCGTCCGGCCGGCGATGGTTCACGGACTCCCAGACGGCGGTCGCATCAAGGGGTGAGTTGCAGGAACCGAAGGCGATCCGACGCAGGAGGCGCTCGGGCTCGGGCGGAGCCTGATGGCCCGCCAAGGGAACGACGACCGCCGTGGCGAGGAGGGCAAGGAGGGGGGCGGGGAGACGCATCAGGACGGCACGTTTGGACCGCCTTGGGGTTGAGGCGAGCTTGGAGCGGGTGCCCCCGGCAACGGGAGTCGGATGCCAAAGTCGGAGCGTGCAGCCGGGCCTCGAGCCTGCGGCAGGGGTAGCCCGTCACATCCGGACGCAAAAAGGCGCGGACCGAGGTCCGCGCCTAGGGAAAGATTAGGTGGGACTCAGAGGGGCTTGGCGGCCGCACCACCGGCGGCGGCAGCGGGATTCACCACGACCAGATCCACACGGCGATCCCGGGCCATTGCGGCCTCATCGCCATTCTTGGCGGCATCGAGGCTGCCCTTGGAGAGCGTCTCCAGCCGGGCGGCCGGCACCCCGATCGACTGCAGGTACTTCCGAACGGCATTCGCGCGCCGATCCCCGAGGCCCAGGTTATATTCGGCCGTGCCGCGCCAGTCACAGTGCCCTTCAAGCAACAGGCGGTGGGTCGGGTTCTTGTCGAGGTATTCCTTCGCGACTTTGAGCTTCTCCCGCTCGGCGGCGCGCACATCGGACTTGTCGAAATCGAACAGCACCGCCTGAGCCTGCAGGGCCGTCCGGTTATGTCCGTTCGGATCGAAATCCGACCCGCGATCGGTCAGTCCGGTGGTTTCCTGGGCGAAGCTCGCGTCGACCGGGGCGGCAGGCCCGCCCTGGGCCCCGAGGACCGTGGATGCCGGGCTGGGGCGCATCGGCTGCTTCGAGCAGCCGGCAAGAAGGGCCGCCGCGGCTGCGGCAACGCAGAGGGAAGGCAAGAGTGAACGGTTCATTGGAAAGGCAGTAACTTGCTTGCGGTAATGAGCGAGGCCGGAGGAGGTGGGCAAGGCTTTTGCTCAGACCGTGACGCGGGACTCGATCAACCCAACCTCTAAGGCGTAGCGCGTGAGACTCGCCACGTCGTGCAAGTCGAGCTTGCGCATCAGATTGGTGCGGTGGTTATCGACCGTCTTCGCGCTAATGCCGAGCTTTGCGGCGATCTCCTTGGTGCTGTGGCTCTCGGCGACGAGTTGCAGGATCTCGCGCTCGCGGTCCGTGAGGAAATCCGGGGCACTACTGGAAGCCGGGTTCGCCACGACGTTCCGCAGGAGGGACGCGACGGCGGGGCCGAAATAATTGCCGCCATGGGCGACCGTATCAAGTCCGCGGCGGAACTCGGCGAGCCCGGCGGTCTTCTCGACAAACCCGTGCGCACCGGCCTCGAGCATTTCCCGGACCAGCACGGGGTTCTCATGGGCTGAAAATACGAGAACGCGCATCTGCGGCAACCGGCGGCTGGTCCGGCGCAGAATCTCCACCCCGTTCAGGCCCGGGACCTTGGCGTCGAGGATGCAGATGTCGGGCCCCTTGGCCAGGCACAGGTCGACCGCGGATTGGCCGTCGCCGGTCTGGCCGACGAGCTCGTAGCCTGGCTCCAGCCGCAAAATCTCAACCAGCATCTCGCGGATGGCGGTCTGGTCTTCGACGATGACGAGGCGCTTCATGACAGATTAGGTAAAAACCGACGACTGGTGGGTCGACTGGGATTCGAACCCAGAACCAACGACTTAAAAGGACGCTGCTCTACCATTGAGCTATCGACCCGGCAGTCGAGGCGGAGAACCCTGCGATCGCCCTTCCCGGGGTGGCAAGGCTTTTCGCCTCTCTGACGGGCCGGGTTGACGCGCCTCGGCGAGCGCGATTTACTGCCCTAAATCACGGCCCCGTGGGAACTTTCTCCGAACAGGCGAATCAGAGCGTTGCGCAACGTATGACCGCCAAAGCCCAGGAAGTCGCTCTTGACCGCCTCTTGGTCGACCGTTTCAAGGGCGGCGACGAAGCCGCCTTCGGGGAGATTGTCTCCCGCTATCGGGACCGGATCTACGCGATGGTCCTGCAGCTTTTACGCAACCGGGAGGATGCCGAGGAAGTCACCCAAGATGCCTTCATCCGCGCGCACCGTGGGCTCGCGCAGTTCCGCGGGGACTCCTCCTTTTCCACCTGGCTTTACCAGATCGCGACCAACCTAGCCCGGAATCGGTACTGGTATTGGTGGCGGCGAAAACGGGACTTCTCCGTGTCGTTCGACGCGCCGATCAACGGGGACACCGATCTGACGCTGGCGGATGTGATCCCGGCCGAGGTGCAGGCGCCGGACGACGTCACCGTGAATGCGGAGTTTGTCGGCCGGATCGCGGCGGGAATGGAGAAGCTTTCCAGCAAACATCGGGAAGTGCTGGTGCTCAGAAACGTGCGCAACCTCGCCTACGAGGATATCGCGCAGATCCTTGGGATCTCGGTGGGCACAGTGAAGAGCCGGATCGCCCGGGCGCGGGAAGCGCTGCGCGAGCAGCTGGGGGAGGATTTTTCATGAGCGAGCGAGAGTTCCTAGAACAATTGAATCTCTATCTGGATCGCGAGATCACGCCGGCCGACGCAGATCGGCTGGAAAAGGAGATCTGGTCCAATGCCGGCAGGCATCGGACTTACCTGCAGTACTGCCAGATGCAGCAGGCCGTGCGCGTGTTGGGCCGCTCCGAGGGTGTGCTCGAAGGGCACTGCTCCCCGGCCGTTTCGGACTCCGAGCCGGTCGTAATCCGCAACCGGTCAGGCTCCCGTTGGGTCTGGATCGGAGCGGTGGCCGCAGCCGCCGTCCTAGTTTTGGCGTTCGCCGTCCGCTGGGTGGAATCAGGGAGGACGTCCGCGGAGGACCGGCTCGCGGCCGGGACCGTGCGGCAAGATACGGTTGCCAGGGGCCAAGGCCCCTCGTTGAGTCTCAGCGGCGACGCTCTGCTGTTGTCCACTTTCCCAGCCAGCGGCTCTTCCCCCAAGGTTCACGAGGATCAGTTCAACTGGCTGCGGCAATTCCAGTTGATCTCGTTGGAGTCACGCCTCGGGGTCCAGCCGTTTTCCCCTGCCGCCGTAGGGCCCCATCCGGCGACCACGGCGCCGCCCCATCGTCGTGCGGGTGAGGACGCCTCGGAAACAGCGGCCTTCAAGTTCGTGAAGTGAAGGAGGCCTAACCGGCCAGAGCTTGCCGCACCAAGGCCTCCGTCGCCGCGGCCGGCCCCAGCCGGCCGGCGGCGCGAGCAACAGCCTTCTCAGCTTCCTCGACCTTGTATCCGAGGGCCAGCAAAGCCGCGACGGCATCTTGGCGCTGAGGGGCCACGCTAACGACGGGCGTCAGCGGCCCATCGACTGGCCCGGAGGGACCCAGTTTGCCGCGAAGCTCCAGCACCAGGCGCTCCGCGGTTTTCTTGCCGATGCCCTGGCACTTGGCCAGCACGGCCACATCTCCATTACGGATTGCGGCTTCGAGATTGGTTCGGGGCAACCGGCTGAGCAGGGTCAGCGCTAACTTGGGTCCGACCCCGGAGACCTGCTCGATCAAAAGCCGAAAGAAATCGCGGTCTTCTGGAGCGAGAAACCCATAGAGCGTCTGCGAGTCCTCCCGGTAGACGACGCAGGTGTGGAGTCGGACCTTGGCGCCGGGTGCGGGCAACCGCTCCGCCGTGGTGGCGGGCACGTGGGCCTCGTACGTGACCCCCTGCACGTCTATTTCCGCCCGAAGGGCAGAGCTGGCCATGAGCGTACCGGCAAGGGAGGAGATCATCAGTTCACTTCAAGCCCAGCACATCCTGCATGTCGTAAAGACCAGGCGGTTGCGCGACCACCCACCGCGCGGCGCGAATCGCGCCGCGCGCGAAGATACCCCGGTCCGACGCCTTATGGACGAGTTCCAGCCGCTCCCCTAGCGCCGCGAAGACCACCGTGTGATCCCCCACCACATCGCCACCGCGTAGAGCGTGCACGCCGATCTCGCCGCGCGGGCGCGCACCCGTGATACCGTGACGCCCGTGTCGGAGCGCGTTCTCATCTCGCCCGCGTTCCTCCAGAATGATCTCGAGCAGCCGGGCGGCGGTGCCACTGGGCGCGTCCTGCTTGAAACGATGGTGCATCTCGAACAGCTCGGCATCGTAGTCCTCGCCCAGCACGGCGGCCGCCCGCCGGGTGAGGGCGAACAGGAGGTTGACCCCGACGGAAAAATTGCCGGCCCAGACGCAGGGAACGTGGGCCGCGAGCGCGGCCAATTCCCGCCGCTCGGTGGCGGAGTGCCCGGTGGTCCCAATGACGAGAGGTCGCCCCGCCCGCACCGCGGCCTCGATCACGCCTCGCGTGGCCCCGTGGACGCTGAAATCGATGATGGCCTCGGCGCCACCCATCGCGGCCTCAAGGTTGTCTCCGGCGTCGAGGGCCGCCGCGACCGGGAGCCCCTCCTCGGCGGCTGCGACGAGCAGCGCCTGGCCCATCCGTCCACGCGCCCCATTGATGAGCAGGGAGGGGGTCATCGGGAGAAACGCACCATTCCGGCCAACGCGCCCTCGACCACCTGCACGGAGGCCGCGCCGAGGGGGCTCAGAGGGGAGCGGACCTCGGCGGAGCTGATCTTGCCCGCGCGCGCCAAGGCGTACTTCACCGGCACGGGGTTGGGTTCAACAAAGAGGGCCCGGAACGCCGGATAGAGTTTACGATGCAGCCGGGCGGCCGCCGCGAAGTCATTGGCGGCCGCGAACCGCACCAATCGGCAAACCTCCCGGG
Organism: Verrucomicrobiota bacterium; assembly: GCA_016871595.1. Taxonomy (GTDB): domain Bacteria; phylum Verrucomicrobiota; class Verrucomicrobiia; order Opitutales; family Opitutaceae; genus ER46. Next base: position 26,726 of record VHCY01000007.1, on the reverse strand, counting down.
GCAGGATATTGGAAGCGACGGAGATGACCCCCTCCGCGCCGACGGCCATAAAGGGCAGCGTGAGCGAGTCGTCGCCGCTGAGCACCGTGAGGTCACGCCCCAGCGCCTGCTTCAATTGGTCGACGCGATCGACGGATCCGCCGGCCTCCTTGATCCACGCGACGTGGCGGTAACGAGTGCGCAAGCGCACGACCACGTCCACCCCGATCTCGATGCCACAGCGGCCAGGAATCGAATAAAGGACGATCGGCCGGTCCGTGGCGTCGGCCACCGCGCAGAAGTGCTGGAAGAGCCCCTCCTGGCTGGGCTTGTTGTAGTAGGGAGCCACGACGAGCATGGCGTCGGATCCTGCCTCGTGCGCCTGCCGGGTGAACAGGACCGCCTCCCGCGTGGAATTGGACCCGGTCCCAGCTACCACGGGAACGCGACCGCGTGCCGCGGCGATGACGCTCCGGATCACCTCGATGTGCTCATCATAATCAAGGGTGGGCGACTCTCCCGTGGTGCCGACGGGAACCAGCCCGTCGATGCCGCTTTGAATCTGAAACTCGACCAGCCGGCGCAGGTCCTCGTGGCAAACGGCGCCTTCCCGGAAGGGAGTGGCGAGGGCGGTCAGGGTTCCGGTGAGCGGTCGGGAGGGCATGCGTCGCGGGTAAACCTTGCGAGCAAAGCAGCGGTGCCTAGCCTGTCGACTTTCCTTTTCGCGATGCCTGACCCCAGCGCCCTCCCCGCCGACGCCGTCAGGCTCATCCTCGAACTCCTTCACCAAGCCGTGTCCGCCGGCGCCAGCGATGTCATCCTCAAGTCGGGTCGGGTCGCGTGCGTGCGGGTGGGGGAGGAACTGCGGCCTTTCGATATGGAGCCGCTCGCCCCCGCGGAACTCGAGTTTTTCGTGAGGCACGCCGCGCCCCCCGCCCTGGTCGCCAGGTGGGATGAGGACGGACAGGCGGACTTCGCCTATGCGGCCGGGACGCAACGGTTTCGCGTGAACGCTTTCCGGCAGCGCGGCACGACGAGCCTCGTGTTCCGCCATATCAAGGCGGAGGTGCCGAAGCTGGAGGGCCTCGGACTGGGTCGCGCCGAGGAAGTCCTGCGCGGCTTCGCCGGGGCCCGGGACGGGATCGTGCTGGTCTGCGGCGCCACCGGCACGGGCAAGAGCACGACGCTCGCGGCGATCATCGATGCCATCAACCGGCAGCGCCCCTGCCACATCGTCACGCTCGAGGACCCCATCGAGTACGCCTTCACAGACGATCGCGCGGTGGTGCAGCAGCGGGAGATCGGGCTCGATGTGACCTCGTACCGCGCGGGCCTGCAGGCGGTGCTCCGCCAAAGCCCCGATGTCATTTTGGTTGGGGAGTTGCGCGATCGCGAGACCCTGGAGGTGGCGATGACCGCGGCGGAAACGGGACATCTGGTGTTGACCACCTTGCACGCCGGAACCGCCCTGCAGGCGCTGGCTCGGCTGGTGGAGTTCTTCCCCCTTGAGGAGGCCGCGACCGCACGGAGGGCCGTGGCCGCGGCGCTCCGCGGGCTCTTCTGCCAGAAGCTGCTCCCGCGCAGCGACGCCCGGGGCCGCGTCCCCGCGACCGAGGCGCTCGGCATCGACGCCACCGCCCGCGGGCTGTTGGCGGACGGGCATCTGGACAAGGTCCAGGCCTTGCTGGAGGGCGGCGCTGACGCCGCGAACTGGAGCTTCAACCGCGATCTGTACCGCTTGTGGAAGGAAGGCCTGGTCACGAAGGCGGATGCCCTGCGTTTCTCACCCAATCCGGCGCAGTTGGAGATGAATCTCCGAGGGATTTTCGTGCGTGGTTGAACCCGGCGGGGCCGGGCGCCCGCTTTCGGGCTTGGATTCACGGCGCGAGGGCGTTTGTGTGGCCGGCTTCCCACTATGGCACTGGCACTTCTCTTCGCCGGACAGGGAGCGCAGAAGGTTGGCATGGGCCGGTCCCTACGCTCCGCATCCCCGGCCGCCCGGGCACTTTACGCCGAGGCGGACGGAATCCTTGGCTGGGAACTGTCGCGCATCTCCGAGGAGGGACCTGAGACGGAGCTGACTGAGACCCGGGTCTGCCAGCCGGCGCTCTACGTGCACGGCCTGGCGACGCTCGCCGCGCTGCGCGAGGCCGGCCGCCTGCCCGCGGACGAGCCGACCGCGGTGCTGGGACTCAGCTTGGGCGAGCTCACGGCTTGCGCAGCCGCGGGCGTGTTCGATTTCGCCTCCGGCCTGCGGATTGTCGCGGAGCGCGGCCGGCTGATGCAGGAGGCTTGCGCGGCGAGCGCGGGCGCAATGGCGGCGGTGATTGGGGAGGAGAGGGATCGGGTGGCCGAACTCTGCCGGGACTGCGGGATCGAGGCCGCTAACTTCAACGCCCCGGGGCAGATCATAATCTCCGGGGAACGCGAACGAGTGGCGGCGGCCGTGGAGGCGGGGCGGGCGCGGGGCATGAAGCGGGTGCTGCCGCTGAATGTCGCCGGGGCCTATCATTCGCGGCTGATGGAGCCTGCGCGGGAGGCGTTCGCTAGGTTCCTGGAGCGGGAAACGTTCTCGGCGCCGCGTTGTACCCTTTACACGAACACGACCGGCCGAGCGATTTCCGATCCCGCGGCGATCAAGTCGTCCCTGATCCGCCAGATCGTCTCGCCCGTTCTCTGGGAGGACTGTGTCCGCGCCGCAGTCGCGGAGGGTGCGACCGGATTGTGGGAACTGGGTCCCGGCGGCGTCCTCGCGGGTCTGGCCCGGCGCACCGACAAGACCTGGGCAGTGCGCAGCTTCGCCGAATTTGCCGACCTCGCCGCCTGACATGCCGCACCGCCACACCCGCAATTTCTGCATCATCGCGCACGTCGACCACGGCAAGACAACCTTGTCGGACCGCCTGCTTGAGTCCACCCACACCATCGAGCAGCGGGTGATGACCGACCAGCATCTGGACTCGATGGATCTCGAGAAGGAGCGCGGCATCACCATCAAGTCGCACCCGGTGACAATGACGTACCGGGCCAAGGACGGCCAGGCGTACAAGCTCAACCTGATGGACACGCCGGGGCACGTGGATTTTTCCTACGAGGTCTCGCGTAGCCTGGCGGCTTGCGAGGGAGCGGTGCTGCTGATCGACGCCGCCCAAGGCGTGGAGGCCCAAACGGTCGCGAATGCGCACCTCGCCTTCTCCCAGAAGCTACGGGTGATCCCGGTGATCAATAAAATCGACCTGCCGAGCGCGAACCTCGAGCTCTGTCTCCGGCAACTGGAGGACATCCTCACGATCCCGGCCGAGGAAGCGATTCTGGCCAGCGGCAAGGCGGGGATCGGTATCGAGGATATCCTGGAGGCGGTCGTCGCGCGGGTGCCGCCCCCGCGCTGGACGGATTACCCTCAGACCCGTGCGCTGGTCTTTGATTCCCTCTACGATTCCTACCGCGGCGTAATCTCCTACGGACGCGTTTTCTCCGGCTCGATCAAGGCGGGGGAACAGATGCTCCTGATGAGCAACGGCGTGAAATCCGAGGTCAAGGAGGTCGGCGTGTTCACCCCCAAGATGGAGAAGGTCGAGGTCCTGCGCGCCGGCGACGTGGGCTACGTGGTCTCGAACATCAAGAGCACCGCCGACATCAAGATCGGCGACACCATCACCCACGCCTCCAAGCCGGCGGCCGAAATGCTCCCGGGCTACAAGGAGGTCCGGCCGATGGTGTTCTGCGGGCTCTATCCGCTGGAGAGCGGGGACTACGAGAAGCTGAAGGCGGCGATGGGGCGTCTCCGCCTCAACGACGCCGCGCTGGTCTATTCATCCGAGAGCTCCGTGGCCCTGGGCTTCGGCTTCCGCTGCGGCTTCCTCGGCCTGCTCCATATGGAGATCATCCAGGAGCGCATCCGCCGTGAGCACGACGTCGAGATCATCTCGACTTACCCGAGCGTGGTCTACCACGTGTACCCGCACGGCGGCGGGGTGCTGGAGGTCGACAACCCGGTGAATCTGCCTGATCCGGGGACGATCCTCGAGATCCGCGAGCCGACCATCTCGGCCTCGATCATCATCCCCAACACCAGCATGGGCGACATCCTGACCCTGGTGATGGAGAAGCGCGGCACCTGTGACCACACCGACACGCTTGACCAAAACCGGGTGATGCTGAAATGCACGCTGCCGCTCAACGAGATCCTGGTCGATTTCAACGACCGGCTAAAGAGCATCACGCACGGTTACGGCTCGATGGACTACGAGTTGGGCGAATATCGCGCCTCGGACCTGGTGAAGATGGAGATCCTGATCAACGGCGATCCGATCGACGCCTTCGCCAGCATCGTGCACCGCGAGAAGGCGGAGACCAAGGGGCGCGAGCTCTGCGAGCGCCTCGCGGAGATCATTCCGCCCCAGATGTTCAAGGTGGCGATCCAGGCCGCGATCGGCGGCAAGATCATCGCGCGCGACAACGTTCGCGAGATGCGCAAGGATGTGACCGCGAAATGCTACGGCGGTGACATCAGCCGCAAGCGCAAGCTGCTCGACAAGCAGAAGGAGGGGAAGAAGAAGATGAAGCAGATCGGAAAGGTCTCGATCCCCCCGGACGCGTTCATCAAGGTACTGCAGAGCAACCAATAGCGCCCCGTATGTTCGGATTCCTCAAGTCGGCGGACCGCAAGATGCGCGAGAACGCGGCCAACTGGCTCGAGATCGCGGACAAGGTCTGGCACTACCGACGAGACGTGCTGGGGGGGGCAGAGCTCGCGGAGCTCGAGGCGCGGACCGCGTCGCTGCGGGAGGAGGTGAAGGCACGGGCGGGAGCCGAGAAGCTCCAGTTGGGAATCGAACACCTGGAGGAGAATCTCCGCCGCACCGGGGGCGCGATTTACCCGAAGACCACCGTCGGGGACAACGTGGAGTTCTTCCTGGTCGCGGCGCTGGTCATCCTCGGCCTGCGCACTTACGTGGTGCAGCCCTTCAAGATCCCGACCAACTCGATGTGGCCGACCTACAACGGGATGACGCCCGAGGCGTTCACCCGGCGGGCAGACGAGCCTGGGTTGCTCGCGCAAGCTGCCCGGTTCGTCAGTTTCGGGGCGCAGCCCTTCCGGATTGATGCACCAACGAGCGGCGAGGTCCTCATTCCGGTGGCCGGTTCCGCGGGTGGTCGGCTGACACTTCCTTTCCGCGAGGTCTCCGGGCGGACGTGGCTGGTTTTGCCGGCCACCCTCAAGGAGTACACCCTGGTGGTCGGCGATCGGCCGGTCACCGTGCGCGTGCCGCAGGATTTCGATTTCGAATGGGCCGTGCGCGACTGCTTTTTCCCCAACGAGCGTCCGTCGCACGAGCCGGGAGGCGTGGATTTGGCGCGGGTGCTGGCGCGCCAGGGCGGGGCGGAACCCGGCCGGGTGCGATTCCTGAGGACAGGGCGCAACGTCAAAGCGGGCGAGCGGGTGATGGCATTCGACATTCTGACCGGGGACCAGTTGTTCGTGGACCGGATGAGTTATCATTTCGTCCCGCCGGCGGTCGGAAGCGGTTTCGTGTTCCGCACCGGCAATATTGAGGGGCTGGCGAGGTCGTACGGGGATCAGTACTACATTAAGAGACTCGTGGGGGTTCCTGGGGACACGCTGGAAATTAAGGGATTCGAATTGCAGCGTAACGGCGTGCCGATCACGGGCGCAGCGGTATTCGCGGGCAATGCGCGCCAGGAGGGTAACCACGTTGGCTACCGGTATGAGGGGTTATTGCGTCCTGGAACGCAGGTGAAGGTTGGCGCGGGGGAGTATTTCGCTTTGGGCGACAATTCGGCGAACAGTCTCGATGGGCGCTATTGGGGTACGGTGCCGGCGCGGGACGTGGTTGGCCGGCCCATTCTGGTGTATTTCCCGTTCACGCGGCACTGGGGTCCTGCGCAGTGAACAGAGGGTCCAGGCTAGGCAGTTCTAGCACAATCCATATTATGTTAAGCTGAGTGACGGGGCACGGGTTGTGCTCCAGGCACCAAAACTCCGGCAATGGCACCCTCTTTCCCGGCCCCGCTCTTCACTTGGCTCGACCACCGCGCAACCGGGCTCCTACTCCACCCCACCTCCCTGCCGGGAACACAGGGTGTCGGCACTTTGGGGGAGTCGGTCGAGTCCGTGCTTCGGTTCCTCCAAGCGGCGGGAATCCGGTACTGGCAGATGTGCCCGCTCGGCCCCACCGGCTTCGGCGACTCGCCCTACCAGTGTTTCAGTTCCTTCGCCGGCAACCCCTACCTGATCGACGTTCTCCCCCTGCGTGCGGCCGGATGGCTGACCGCCACGGAACTGGACTCGCTTCGCGAACTGCCGGAAAGCCACGTGGATTTCGGAGCGCTGCATCAGCGCAAGCTGCCGCTCCTCTTTCAGGTCTGGGAGAGGTGGCGCCAACAAGGTCGCCCCCCGCTTTCCGGCGTCGGTTTCGAGGCTTTCCGACGGGAGCAGTCAGCGTGGCTCGACGCGTACGCTCTGTTCTCGGCACTTAAGGAGGATCAGGGAGGCCGACCGTGGTGGGAATGGCCGCGCGAACTCCGATCCTTCGCCGCCGCCCAGAGAACCCCGGCACGAAGCCGCCTTGAGCCACGCACGGAGGCTCACGCATTCCTCCAGTACCTCTTCTTCCATCAATGGCGTCGGGTGCGGACGCAGGCCGCGGCCGCCGGCATCGAGATCATCGGAGACATCCCGATCTTCACCGCTCGAGACAGTGCGGACGTATGGGCCAATCCCTTGCTCTTCCAGCTGGACCCGCGCACTTCGCGACCCACCGCGGTTGCCGGCGTGCCACCTGATTATTTCTCCGCGGACGGCCAGCTCTGGGGCAATCCGCTCTACGACTGGCCGGCCCACGCGGCCAGCGGCTACGCTTGGTGGCTCGGCCGGTTGCGCGCGGCCTTCGCGTTCGCCGATGTGGTGCGCATCGATCACTTCCGCGGCTTCGAGGCCTACTGGTCCGTGCCCGCGGGAGCGGCCACTGCGCGGACCGGGCGTTGGATCGACGGCCCCGGACTCCCTTTCTTTGCCGCCGTTCAATCTGCCCTTCCGGGAGCCAAACTTATCGCCGAGGACCTGGGCCTGCTCACCCCCGCGACCAACGCCCTGCGCGAGGCCACGGGCCTGCCCGGAATGGCGGTGCTGCAGTTCGCCTTCGGCGCGGACGCGACGAACCCCTACCTGCCGCACAATCTGCGCGCGAACTGCGTGATCTACCCCGGGACCCACGACAACGACACGGCTCTTGGCTGGTACCAAACCGCCGATGAATCCATCCGTGATCACGTGCGGCGTTACCTGCGGGTCAGCGGACGCGAGATCGGCTGGGATCTGATCCGCTCCGCCTACGCGTCGGTGGCCGGCCTCGCGGTCATCCCGCTGCAGGACTTCCTCAGCCTGGGTCCGGAAGGCCGCTTCAATACCCCGGGGCAGGCGGCGGGCAACTGGGGCTGGCGCTACCGGGCTGAGCAACTCGAACGCCTGCAGCGCGATTCCGCGGCTTACCTGCGGGAACTTGCCGAACTTCACGGGCGCCTGCGCCTTGAGACCCCGAAGCCCGCCGGAAAGTGAGCCCCGGGACTCGTCCGGAAAGGCGATCCCTTTGCGGGCTTGCGGGACGCCAAGGTTGGCTCGACGCTGCCTTCGCCCCTTCCCCATATGCGCCGCTCCCCTCTTATCCCCGCGTCGGTTTGCTTTCTCGCAATCGGCACGTTCGCGCCCGCGGGCGACTGGCCTGGCTGGCGGGGGCCGACGGCGGATGGACACGCCGCCGCGGGTCAGAAGGTGCCCACCGAGTGGAGCGAGACCACCGGGGTCCGCTGGAAGGTTCCCCTGCGGGGCCGCGGCCACAGCTCACCCACCCTCGTGGGCGATCGCATCTACCTGACGACCTCAACCGCGGATGAGCAGGCGGTCTTATGCCTCGACCGAGCCAGCGGACGCGTGCTGTGGGATACAGTGGTGCACCGCGGACAGGTCGATGCGGGCAATCACCGGCTTTCCAATCCCGCGGCCGGCTCGGTGGCCTGGGATGGCGAGCGCCTGTTCGTGAATTTTCCGAACGCGAAGGGAATCCACACCTCCGCGATCAGCCCGGCGGGGAAGCTGCTCTGGCAGACGCGGGTGGCGGACTTCGTGATGCATCAAGGGTTCGGTTCCTCCCCCGTCGTGCACGGGGCCAACGTGCTGGTGAGCGCCGACCATCGCGGCGGCGGCAAGGTGCTGGCCCTCGATCGCGCGACGGGCCGGTCGGTCTGGTCGCAGGACCGCCCCAAGATCGCCAACTACACCAGCCCGGCGGTGTTGCAGGCCGCGGGACGGACCCAGGTGGTCCTGGGCGGCTGCAACCTGATCTCGGCGTTCGATCCCCAGTCCGGGAGCAAGCTCTGGGAAATCGAGGGCGCGACCGAGGAGTGTGTCACCACCGCGGTGACGGACGGCCGGCGCGTGTTCGTCAGCGGGGGGTATCCGAGGAATAATGTCACGGCAGTGGAGGCCGATGGTTCCGGCCGGATTGCCTGGCAGAACAATACCCGGGTCTACGTGCCCTCGATGCTCGTGCGCGACGGTCACCTGTATGCGGTGCTGGACGCGGGTCAGATCGTCTGCTGGCGCACGGACACCGGCGCGGAGTTATGGCGCGAGAAGGTGGACCGGGATTTCTACGGTTCCCCGGTGATGGTCGGCGATCGCGTCTACGTGACGAACCTGCGCGGAGTGACTTTCGTGGTGCAAGTCTCTCCGGCCGGCGCGAAGGTCTTGGCGCAGAACAAGCTGGGGGACGAGGCGCTCGCCTCCCCCTCGATCGCCGGCGGACGGATTTACCTGCGGGCGGCGAAGACGACGCCAGACCGGCAGGACTACCTCTGGTGCATCGGCGAGTGAGGGCCCCGGGGGGAGGGCCCTTGCCCCACCCTTCCCTACCCTGCCGATCCGGAGTCGCCCGCGGACCGCGAAGCTTGCTGGGCCTGATGCAGCAGCCAGCCGAGCCCGGCGCCAAACCCCAGACCGTGGCCCAGGCCCCACAGGAGACGACCCCGCGCCCCGCCGACCAAAGCGTGCAGGTCATCGCCCGCGGTGTATCCAAGGGTGTGTAGTGCCAAGAGGATCAGGACAGTCGGAACCCACGAGCCTCGCGCGCCGAAGGCCCGCCAGTGCAGCCAGGTGAGCCAGCCCAGCCCGAGCACGGACCCGTGGAAATCGGCGTGGTAGCGGCCGCGCAGCCCGAACCAGCAGAGACACCAGAGCGTCGCGTAACCAGCGAATCCAAGCGTGAACAGGCCAAGGTAGCGGGCGCGGCCGGCCGGAGGCACAAGGCGCGCGAGGATCCAGCCGCTGGCGCCCAGGTAAACCGCGGCGATGCTGCCATAGAGCGGCGCCGTTCCGGCGACTAGGCGGAAGGCCCAGACGGAATAGGCCGCGAGGCTGACCAAGGCGAAGCCGGCCGCGCCCCAGAGCACGCACCGCGCTGACGAGGGAACCGGGGGCAGGAAGCCGTCCGCAGAACGCAGCCGATCCGGGGTAAGACCGAAGAGCTTCATCGGCCCGGAGGTTGCCCGGCCCGCGCGGCCGGCTCAAGGGGATCCTCGCCGCGCTCAGCCGGCGGCGAGAAGGCGTCGCAGCGTCTCGTCCACCGCCTTCGGGTTCGCCTTGCCCTTCGCCGCCTTCATCACGGGGCCCTTCAAGGCATTGATGGCACCGTCCTTACCGGAACGGAACTCCGCGGCCGCCTTGGCGTTGCCCGCGATCGCGTCCCGACACCAGGACTCCAGTTCCCCGCTATCGGTCGGCGCGGCACGCAGGCCGCGTCGATCCACGATCGCTTCAGGTGAATCGCCAGTCGCGAACATCTCGACGAAAACCTCCTTCGCCGCGGCGTTGAGGATGGACCCGGAGTCGATCAGCCGGAGCAGCGCCACAAGATTCGCCGGGGACACGCGGCTGGCCGCGGGATCGACGCCCGCGGCCGCCAATTCACGGCGAAGGTCGTTGATGATCCAGTTTCCGGCCGCCTGCGGAGCCCCGCCCAGTTGCACCACCGCCTCGAAATAGTCCGCCAGCGGCCGGTCCCAGACCAACACGGAGGTCTGGGTGTAAGGCAGCTGGTAGTCCGCGAGGAAGCGGCGTTGGCGGTCGAAGGGCAGTTCGGGGCATTCCGCCCGCAACCGCTCCTGCCAGGGGGCATCGATCACGACCGGCATCAGGTCAGGATCGGGGAAGTAGCGGTAGTCGTGGGCCTCCTCCTTCGAGCGCAAGGACTGCGAGGTGCCGGTCATCCCGTCGTAGTCCCTCGTCTCCTGGGTGATGCGTCCGCCGCGCTCAAGGACCGACCGCTGGCGCCGGATCTCGTGCTCGATGCCGTCACGCACGAATGAGATCGAATTTAGGTTCTTCAGCTCGACCTTCGTGCCCAGGGTGGTGCTGCCGACCGGACGGAGGGAGATGTTGGCGTCGCAGCGGAGCTGGCCCTTCTCCATATCGCAGTCGGAGATCCCGCCCTGGATCATCGTGGCGCGGAGCGAGGTGAGATAGGCGTAGGCCTCCTCACCCGATGCCAGCGCGGGTTCGGAGACGATCTCCATCAGCGGGGTGCCCGCACGGTTGTAATCCACCAGCGATTCGGTTGCACCGTGGTTGAGCTTGCCCACGTCCTCCTCGAGGTGGATGCGGGTGAGCGGGATCCGCTTGTGCTCCCCCATCAGGTTGCGGGCGGGACCGGGCAACTCGATCTCGACCGAGCCGCCGCGGCACACGGGGGCGTCGTACTGCGAGATCTGGTAGTTCTTCGGCGAGTCCGGATAAAAGTAGTTCTTGCGGTCCCACTTGCAGACCGGGGCGATCTCACAGCCTAGGAGGAGGCCGGCCTTGATGATGGCATCGAGGGCAGCCCGGTTCATCACCGGGAGGGCGCCGGGCAGGGCGAGCACGACGGGATCCGTGAGCGTGTTGGGCTCTTGACCGTAGCCGGCGGCGACGCGGGTGAAGATCTTCGAACGGGTACGAATCTGGACGTGCACCTCCAGACCGATCACGGCCTCGTAGGACACGGGTTGCGGGGCGGCGGGTGAGGACACGGCGGGACCGGGATCAGAGGTTCGGGTGCCGGCGGCCCCATTGGTGGACGCGATCGTACGCGTGGCCGATCGCGAGCAGTTCGGACTCGCCCAGCGGCTTGCCGATGAGCTGGAAACCCACCGGCAGGCCGGCACGGGTGAATCCACAGGGCACGCTCATCGCCGGGAGGCCGGCGAGGTTCGCCCCAATCGTGTAGATGTCGCACAGGTACATCGCGAGCGGATCCGCCTTCTCGCCGCGCTGGAACGCGGGGATCGGGGAGGTCGGGGTCAGGAGGGCATCCACCTGCGCGAACGCCCGCAGGAAGTCCCGGCGCACCAGCGTGCGGACCTTCTGGGCCTTCAGGTAGTAGGCGTCATAGTAGCCACTGGAGAGCACATACGTGCCCAAAATGATGCGGCGTTTGACCTCGGCGCCGAAACCCTCGGCACGGGAACGGAAATAAAGGTCGTGCAGGTCCCGCGGTTCGGCGCAGCGGTGGCCGTAGCGGATACCGTCGTAGCGTGCGAGATTCGAGGAGGCCTCAGCCGTCGCGAGCACGTAGTAGGTGTCGAGGCAGTACGCGGTGTGAGGCAGGGAAACCTCGCGCACCTCGCAACCCAGTTCCCGGTAATGCGAGACGGCCTGCTCGACCGCGGCGGCGACCTCGGGATCCAGCCCCTCCCCGAAGTACTCGCGGGGAAGGCCCAGGCGACGGGGCACGGAAGGAGCGGCCAACGCCGCGGCGAACTCCTCCGCGGGCGCACCCACCGAGGTCGAATCACGCTCGTCGTGGCCGGCGATCGCCTGTAGCACCAGCGCGACGTCCTCGACCGTCCGGCCGAAAGGTCCGATCTGATCGAGGGAGGAGGCGTAAGCCACGAGTCCGTAGCGGGAGACCCGGCCGTAGGTGGGCTTCAGGCCGACCACGCCGCAGAGCGCGGCCGGCTGGCGGATGGAGCCGCCGGTGTCGGAACCAAGGGTCGCCAGAGCCTCGCCGGCGGCAAGGGCGGCCGCACTGCCTCCGGAGGAGCCGCCCGGCACGCGGTCGAGCGCCCACGGGTTGCCGGTCGGATGAAACGCGGAGTTCTCGGTCGAGGAGCCCATCGCGAACTCGTCGCAATTATGCCGGCCGTAAAGCACCGCCCCGGCGTCGCGGAGCCGTCCAGTGACGGTGGCGTCGTAGGGAGAGACGAACTTCTCCAGCATCCGGCTGCCGGCCGTCAGCGGCTGGTCCCGCACGGCGATGACGTCCTTCAGGCCGATCGGAATTCCATCCAAGGGACCCAGACCGCCGCCGGCGGCACGGCGGGCATCCGAGGCTTGTGCCTGCGCTCGCGCGGAGGCGGGATCGGCCGAGAGAAAAGCGCGCAGCCTCGGCTCAACGGCCTCCGCACGGGCGATTACGGCTTCGGTCAGCTCCGCCGAGGAAATCCGTCGGGCGGCGAGCGCCGCCGCCGCGTCCGCGAGGGAAAGATAATGGAGGGGAGTCGTGGCAGCGGTCATTCGACGACCTTGGGCACGGCGATCATTTGGTCACGTTGCGCGGGAGCGTTGCGCAGCGCCGCCACGGGTGGCAGCCCGGGACGAGGCGTGTCCTCCTGCCAGACGTTGTGCTGCGGGTGGGCGTGTGCAGAGGGCTCGACGCCGGAGACATCCACCGAGGAGAGGCGCTCGATGTGACCGAGCAGTTCGGCAAGCTGCCGCGCGAAGGTCGCCTTTTCCTCCGGCGAGAGCGCGAGGCGCGCGAGGCGCGCCAGCGCGTCGAGGTCGAGGTCGGCGCGGTTCATCGACTCAGCGACGGACCTGCCAAGAGGTGCCGGCCGGCACGTCCTCCTGCAAACGCTGGAACGCCGTGTTCACCTCGTTGTCGGTCAGCGTCCGATCCTTGCCCCGGAAAACGAGGGTGAAGGCCAGGCTCTTATGGCCGTCCGGCAAACCCGGGCCCCGGTAAACGTCGAAGACGCTGGCGCCTTCGAAGGTGAAGCTCGCGCCCGCCGCCTGCCGCGCCGCGCGCTCGACGCGGGCCGAGACTTCCCCCGCCGGGGTGGCCTCTGGCACGATGAGCGCCAGATCCCGCAGCGCAGCCGGGAAGAGGCTGAAGTCCTGGAAGCGTCGCACCCCGGCGCGCGCCGGCAGCAGTTCGGGCAACAGCGCGACGAAACCGGCCTGCACGCGGCCCTCGATACCGAGGGAGCGGGTAAGCGCCAGATCCACCAACCCGGCGCCGATCCACCAGCCCCGGCGGTGATCGTTGGCGAGCGCCGCGTGGCCGGCCTGCCATCCGGGGGCCGCCGCGGGAAGCAGTTCCCCCACCCGAAGGCCGGCCAGCCCGGCGAGGGCGACGGCGTGGTGCCGGACGGTGAAGAAATCCGCGGACTCACGCCGCAGCCAGGAGCGTTCCCCGGAGGACTCGGCGATGACAAAAGCGGCGGCGACGCACTCCAACACCTGGCCGTCCCGTTCGAGGAAGACTCGCCCGGTTTCGGCCAGCCGCGCGACGGGCACACCCCGCGCCTGATTCAGCCGCAGGGAATCCAGCAGGCCGCCCACCAGGGAGGATCGCAGATGGGTCTGGTCATCGACGAAGGGGTTGGCGAGCGCCAGCCGGGGCAGTTCCGCGGCGGATGCCCACGCGGCCAGCTCGCGGGCCGGTCGCAGGGTGTAGTTGACGCACTCGTGGAAATCGTGGCCGACGAGGTAATCGGTCGCGAGCCGGTTGAAGCGCACCACCGGGTCGTCCTCGGCGGCGAGCCCTGGAGCGACGACCGTGGCCGGCGGGATCCGCTCGGTGCCGTGCAGCCGCAGCACCTCCTCGACCAGATCGATCGGGCGGTCCAGGTCGTCCCGCCAACTGGGAATGGCGACGGTCCACGCAGGGCCACGGGCGGGTTGAACGGTCTGCTCCTCACGGGTCACCCTAAGCTCCAGGGCCTCGAAGGCAGCGCGCATCCCGGATGCCGGAACATCGAACCCGAGACGCTCGGTGATGTAGTCGTGCGTGACGACAATCTCGCGTGACCAGGGAACGTCTCCGCCAACCTGAAAGGCAGGCCCGGCCACCGCGCCACCCGCCGTTTCCAAGATCAGGTCGATGGCGCGCCAGGCGGCCTCCGGGGCGCCGTGCGGGTCCACCCCGCGCTCATAGCGATAAGAGGAATCCGTCGACAAGCCGAGCCGGCGGGACGCCGCCCGAACCGACTGGCGCCGGAAAACCGCGCACTCGAGCACCAGATCGGTGGTGTCTGTGGCCACTCCGGAGTCCTGTCCCCCCATCACCCCGGCCACCACGACCGCGCGGGCGGCATCGGCGATGACGAGCGTCCGCGGGTCCAAGGTGCGTTCCTTGCCGTCCAGCGTCACGAGGCGTTCGCCGTCAACGGCGGGCCGGACCACGATGCGCCGTCCCTCGAGCCGGCGCGCGTCAAACGCGTGCAGCGGTTGCCCGGTCTCGAGCATCACGTAGTTCGTGACGTCGACCACATTGTTGATGGGACGCAGGCCGACCGCGCGCAGGCGGTCCTGCAGCCACGCCGGACTCGGTCCGACCTTGATGCCAGCGACGACGTGGGCGGAGTAATACGGGCAATCCTCGGGACTGCGGACCTCCACCCCGGCGAGCAGATCCGGACGCTGGGCGGCAGCGGAGACGTCGCCCCGGAAGCGCTCCTGCGGGTACGTGAGCGGCAGGCGAAACCAGGCGGCGAGCTCGCGGGCGATGCCGAGGTGGCATTGGCAGTCGGGCCGGTTCGGGGTGATTTCAAGGTCGAGAATGGTGTCACCTCCGGGAAGCGCCTCCTGGATGGAAACGCCGAGGGCGGGGCGATCCGGCAGGAGCAGCAGCCCCGCGTGATCCCCCGGCAGCCCGAGCTCATCGGGGGAGCACATCATCCCTTCGGAGGCTTGGCCGCGGATCTTGGACGCCTTGATGGCGAAGTTGCCGGGCAGCACGGCGCCGGGCAGGGCCACGAGCACACGGTGACCGGCGTCGCAGTTCGCGGCGCCGCAGACGATGGTCTTTACCCCGCCCGCCGGGCCCACGTCGACCGTGCAGACGGAGAGTTTGTCCGCATTCGGATGCCGGGCACGCGTGAGGATCTCGCCGACCACGACGTGATCCAGCCGGGGCGCGCCGGTGGAATGGATGCCCTCGACCTCGAAGCCGAGGAACGTGATGGCGCGCGCGATCTCCTCCGGGGACGCCGTGAGGGGGACGTAATCGCGCAGCCAGTTCAGGGAGACTTTCATGCCGGGAAAGGAGGGGGACGGTCAGGAAAACTGCCGCAGGAAGCGGGCATCGTTCTGGTAAAAATACCGGATGTCATCGATCCCGTAGAGAAGCATCGCGAGGCGCTCGAGCCCCATCCCAAACGCGTAACCCGTCCAGCGTTCCGGGTCGTAGCCGACCGCGGCGAACACCGAGGGATCCACCATCCCGCAGCCACCGATCTCGATCCACGGCTTGTTGACGCGGGGCAGGTGCGTGGCGGCGAGGTCGACCTCGAAGCTCGGCTCAGTATAGCCGAAGTAGTGCGGGCGGAAGCGGGTGCGCGTGTCCTTGCCGAGCAGGGCGGCGAAGATGTGGTCCAGCAGCGCCTTCAGGTCTCGCACCGTGACGTTGCGGTCCACGTAAAGGCACTCGAGCTGGTGGAAGTTCGCGCTGTGGGTGGCGTCAGTCGTGTCCCGCCGGTACACGCGTCCGGGGGAGACGATGCGGATCGGCGGTTCCCCGCGCAGCATCGTGCGGATCTGGACGGACGAGGTGTGTGTGCGGAGGAGGTAGCGCTCGGCGGGGTCCTTCTTGCTGACGTTCCCGAAGCGGGCGTCCGCGGGGAGGTAGAACGTGTCCTTCTCGTCGCGGGCCGGATGGTCGGCGGGGGTGTTGAGCGCGTCGAAGCAGTAGTACTCGCTCTCGACCTCGGGGCCGTCGGCGACGGAAAACCCGACCTTGCGCAGGATGCGGCACATCTCCTCGCGCACGAGTGTGAGCGGGTGCCGCGTGCCGGGGCCCGGGTCGGGCGACGGCAGCGTGGGATCGATCGCGGGCCCGAGTTGGGCGGACAGTTCGGCGGCGGCGATGCGGGCGAGGGCCTCGTCCAGCAGGACCTGCAGCCGCCCCTTGGCCTCGTTGATGAGCCTGCCCGCCGCGGGGCGCTCCTCCTTGGGCACCGCGCCCATCTGCTTCATCAGGGCGGTGAATTCCCCGTTGGGGCCGACGTAGCGGGCCTTGGCGGCCTCGAGTTCGGGCCGGAGGTGGACGGCGGGAAGCTCGGCGGCGGCCTTCGCGAGGACGGCTTGGAGTTGCGCTTGCATACGGTTCGGGAGCGGGAGCGTGGCGGAAGCGGCGGAGGGAGGGAAGCCTGCGGCAGGCGGAAGCGGAAAAGAGAAAGGACGGGTCCCGCGGGCGCGGAACCCGTCCTTCAGCGGGTGAGGAAGACCGGGCTGCCCCCGGGGCGCCTCAGGCGGTCTTGGCCGCGGCGGCCTTGGCCTTGAGTGCCTCCTGAGCCTGTCGGACCAGGGCGTTGAAGGCGACCTCGTCGCGGATCGCGAGATCGCTGAGGACCTTGCGGTCGAGGCCGATGTTGGCGGCCTTCAGCCCCTCGATGAAGCGGCTGTAGCTGATGCCGGCGTTGCGGCAGGCCGCGTTGAGGCGGACGATCCAGAGGCCGCGGAAGTCGCCCTTCTTCTTTCGGCGGGCGGCGTAGGCGTACTGCCAGGCGTGCTGGACCGCTTCCTTGGCGTAGCGGAACAGCTTCGATTTGCTGCCGAAGTAGCCCTTGGCGTACTTCAGCACTTTCTTGCGGCGCTTGCGCGACGCGGGACCATTGGTTGCACGAGCCATGTTGGTGGATTCCTTTTATTTGGGCGCCCGGAGGTCGGCTGGGAGAATCACCCCCGGGAGCGGTTGATGGGATGGGTGGCGTTCCGTTCAGAGACCGAACGGGAGGGCGCGCTTGAGCGCCTCGGCGTGGCCGTCGGCCACCAGCTTGTCCCGGTTCGCACGACGCTTCTGCTTCGTGCTCTTCGAGCCAAGCAAGTGACGGAAGCCAGGCGTGCGGCGCACGAGCTTGCCGCGGGCGGTGAGTTTGAACCGCTTGGCAACGGACTTCTTGGTCTTTTGCATGGAAAGTGTTCAAACACAGGGACTCACCCCGCGCTTGGCAAGGCTTTTGTCCGCGCTCAGAACCCCCGCGCCGCGTTCGTGCGCCGCGGGTCCGCCAGACCGCGCAGGGTGCCGTCCGGCCGCACCTCGATCGCGTTGACGCCCCCGAAGTATTTTCCCGTGCCGGCCGGCTCGCGCAGGACGACCTTCCAGCCGAGCGCGCGGAGTCGCTCGGAGACGGCTTCCGGGAGGGATCCCTCGGCCTCGACCTGATCCGGGCCGTCGCCCTCGGCGGACTGGAAATGAAAGCGGGTGTCGCCGATCGTCTCCTCCAGCGGGCGGCCGAGGAGCACGTGGTCCGCCAGCACTTGGAGAAGCCCGGTCGGGATGCGGGCAGAGCCCGGCAACCCCACCGCGAACACGGCGCGGCCGTCCCGCACGGCGATCGTCGGCCCGATCGTGCTGCGCGAGCGGCGTCCCGGGGCGACGTAGTTGGGGCTGCGCTGGTCCGTCGTCGCGAAGTTGCTCATCGAGTTGTTCATCACCACGCCGGTGCCGGGCGGAATCACCCCGGCGCCAAAGTGGAGGCTTTGGGACTGGGTCGCGCAGACCACGTTGCCCTCCCGGTCCGCGACGAGGAAATGCGTGGTCGCGGCGTGCGCGCTTTCGGAGAACGGGAAGTCGTCGCGGCGCCCGGGGGCGGAGGCCACCTTGCGGGCGGGTTTGGCGGGCGCGGGCTGGGCGCGGGAACGCAGGCCCTCGATCGCACCCGGCGCGAGCAGGCGTTCGACCTGAAAACGGGATGCGGGGACATCGCCGACCGTGCGCAGGACGTCGGGCAGGGCGGCGCGCCAGTGGCGGCCGAGGACGTCGATGTTGTCACCCGAACGCAGCGGGGCCGGAGCGAGCCCGCCGGACTCGAGTGCCTTGAGGATGGGCAGGAACAGCGTGGCCCCACTGGTGGGAGGCGGGCCCGAGAACAGCGTGTGGCCGCGGACGGTGACCGACAGCGGCTCGACGACGCGGGCCTCATAGCCGGCCAAATCCCCGGCGGTCAGCCAGCCGCCCCCCGCCTGCGCCGCGCGGACCAGCGACTCGGCCACGCTTCCCCGGTAAAAGCCATCTCGGCCCTCGCGCGCGAGCCGCTCCATCGTGCGGGCGAGATCCTCGTTCGGCAGGCGGCTGCCGACCGCGGGCAGTTGTCCCGCGGGCAGGTAGAGCCGCGCGATTTCCGCATCGCCCCGGCGCAGCTTGCGCTCCTGTTCCTGGAACTGCTCGCGCGTTTTCGGGAGGACCTCGAAGCCGGTGCGGGCGAGCCGGATCGCGGGTTCGATCGTCGCCGCCCAGGGCAGGCGGCCCCAGCGCTGGTGCGCGGTCCACAGCCCGGCGGCGAGGCCGGGCACGCAGACTTCCGCGTAGCCGTAGCTCCGGGCGGTGGCGGGGCGCTTGAGGTAGGCGGCCACGTTGACCGAACCGGCCGCGTCCATCGCGTCGATCGCGTAGGTGCGGCCGGTGCGCGCCTCGTGGTAGAGGAACATCAGTTTGCCCCCGAGGCCGGAGCCGTAGGGCTCGGCCACGCCGACGGCCAGGGACGTGGCCACCGCCGCGTCGATCGCGTTACCGCCGGCGCGCAGCACGGACAAACCCGCATCGGCCGCCTCGGGATGCCCGGCCACCACCATCCCGCCGCGGCCCTCGACGGCGGTGATCGGCACCGGCAGCGCCGCCGATAGGCGCGTGACGGCCAGGGCAAGGAAAAGGAGGGGGAACAGCGGCGGGAAACGCATTCCGCAGCGTTATGCGGCGCGCACCCGCCGAATCGAGCGCGGATTCAGCGACCGCCGTACCCGGGCCGGAAGCGGGTCAGCACCTCCCCCAGCAGGTAGAGCGAGCCGGTGACCACCACCACCCCGTCGGGCGGCCCGGCCTCGCACACCCCGGTTTCCGGGAACAGCTGGTCGACGCGGCCCGAACGCACCGGGCCACTGAAGGCGGCGGGGATGAGCTCGCGCAGTTCGTTCACGCTGCAGGCGCGGGGCTGGTCAGGGGGCACCAGCACGATTTCCGCGGCGTGCTCCGCGATCGCGGCGAGCAACGGTCGCGCGCGTACCGCCCCGAGGATACCCGTGATGACCACGGGGCGCCGGCCCGTCTCGGCGACCAGACGCGCCAGATTGGAGGACAGCACGGCGGCGCCTTCCGGGTTATGGGAGGAGTCGAGGATGACGAGCCGACCACCGGCGCGGACCCTTTGCCACCGTCCGGGCCATTCCACCGCAGCGAGGCCCGCGCGGATCACGTCCGGGGCGAGGCGCCAGCGCGCGTCGAGCGCCTCGGCGGCAAGGGTGGCGGTCGCGGCGTTCCAGCGCTGGTAATCCCCCTCGAGGCTCGTCCGCGGGTAGGCCGCGAGATCGTCCCCGTAGACCCGGCGCACCCAGCGCACGGGCGCTCCGCGCTCCGCGGCGATCCGGCCGATCACCGCCTCGGCTTCGGGTGGCACACGTCCGACCACCAGGGGCCGGCCCGGCTTGATGATGCCGGCCTTCTCCGCCGCGATTCGGCCCAGCGTGTCCCCGAGGATCTCGCAGTGGTCCATCGCGATGGACGTGATGACGGCGACCTCCGGGGTCACGACGGTCGTCGCGTCGAGCCGGCCCCCGAGTCCGACCTCGATGACGGAGACATCGCAGGCCTTCCGCGTGAATTGCAGGAAGGCCATCGCGGTCATCAACTCGAAGAAGGCCGGGGTGTCGCCCGGATCCGTCGCCCCGAGGCGGGCGGCGATCGGCTCGAGCTCCGTGACATAGGCGATGATCTCGTCCTCCGTGAGCGGATGCCGGTCCACCTGCACCCGCTCACCGAGGTGGACGAGATGGGGCGAGGTGTAGAGCCCGGTGCGCCAGCCCGCCGCCCGCAGGATCGCATCGAGCATCGCGGAGACCGAGCCCTTGCCGTTGGTGCCGGCGACGTGCAGGCAGGGGACGGCGCGTTCCGGGTGACCGAGGGCGGCGGCCAGAAGCCGCATCCGGTCGATCCCGAAGCGGGGCCCCTCGGCCTTCCGGCCGCAGAGGCGGGCGGCGACCGCGGCGTAACCGGGGTTCACCGCGCCGTCGGCCGGCGGCGCGCGTGGAGGGCCGTCAGCAGGGAATGGAGCCGGCCGCGCAGTTCCAGCCGGGGCACGATCTGATCGATGAGACCGTGTTTGAGGAGAAATTCCGCCGTCTGGAAACCGGCGGGCAGCGTCTGCTTGGTGGTGTCCTTGATCACACGCGCCCCCGCGAAACCGACCAGCGCCCCGGGTTCGGCGAGGATCACATCCCCGAGCGTCGCAAAACTGGCGGTCACGCCGCCCATCGTCGGGTGCGTGAGGACGGAGATGAACGGCAGGCCGGCCTCGGCGAGCCGGCCGAGGGCGGCGCTGGTCTTCGCCATCTGCATCAGGGAGTAAATGCCCTCCTGCATCCGGGCGCCGCCGGACGCGCTGAAGATGATGCACGGGAGGCCCCGGGTGCGCGCGAGCTCGATCGCCCGCGTGATTTTTTCCCCGGCCGCGGCCCCCATCGCGCCGCCGCAGAACCGGAAGTCCATCACCGCTACCGCCACCTCCAGGCCGTGGATCCGGCCCGTGCCGCTCACCACCGCCTCGGTCAGGCCGCTCTCCTTCTCGTAACGCCGGATCCGGTCGGGATAGGGCTGCGAGTCGACAAACTTCAACGGATCACTGGACCGGATCGCGGCATCGCACTCCACGAAGGTCTCCGGATCGAAGAGGTTGGCGATCCGCGCGCGGGCGCCCAGGGGGAAGTGATGGCCGCTCTTCGGGGAGACCATCTGGTTGTCCTCCAACTCCTTGTTGAAGAGGATGTCACCCGAACTGGGGTCCTTGGTGTAGAGACCCTTCGGGATGTCCTTCTTCCGGACCTTCCGCACGGTGTACGTCGGCTTGTCGAAGTGCATAGGCAGGGGTTTCAGCCGTGGGCGAGGGTGGCTACGTCGACGCGCTCCACGCCCGCCTCGCGGAGCACGCGGGCGCAGGCGTTGACCGTGGAGCCGGTGGTGAAGACATCGTCGACCAGGACATGTCGGGCCGAGGACCGTAGCGGGGCCCCGGGGGCGAGTGCAAAGGCATTCTGCAGGTTGGCCCGCCGCCGCTCCCGGTCGAAGGCGGTCTGCGTCTCCGTGTCGATCCGCCGGGTCAGCAGGGAGTCGACCGTGGTCTCACCGCCGGCCTCCCGGGCGAGCTCGGAGGCGAGCAGCGCGGACTGGTTGTAGCCGCGCTCGCGCCGTTTGCGCGGGTGGAGCGGCACCGGCACCAACCGGGCTCCGCGGACGTGGTCCAGCAGATGGGGGGCGCCCCGGAAGAGCGCGGCGCAGTCAGCGAGGAGGTGGAGGCCGTGGTGGTACTTCAGGCCGATCACCAGCGCGCGCACGGGTCCCGAGAACAGGCTGGCGGTGCGCGCCTCGCCGTAAGCCGGGACCAGCCCGACGCAGCGGGGGCATTCCCGGTCCCCCACGACGATGCCGTGGAAGGGGTGCCCGCACACCGAGCAATGGGGAGGTCTCACCCACACCACGGCGGCCTGGCAAGGCGGGCAAAGATGCCGGAAGCCGGCCGGCGTTTCCGCCGGTTCCACCAAGCCGCCGCAGTGCACGCAGCTGGGGGGAAACGCGACGGCGGCCAGCCGGCGTCCCCAGCGCCGAACCCGGGGGGCGAGCGCGCTCAGTACCATACGTGCTCGAGAAACAGGCCCTGCGGAGGCGCCGTCTGGACGGCGGGCGTTCGCTGCCCGTTGGCCAGCATCCCGCTGACCGCGGTCGAGGTCAGCCTCCCCTCCCCGACCGCCACGAGGACCCCGGTCAGGCTACGGACCATCTTGTAAAGGAAGCCCGGCGCCTCGGCGATGATCCGCACCCGCCGGCCGCGTCGCACCACGTCCAGCCGGGTCAACTCCCGTACGGTGTCCTCGCGGGCGGGACCGTTGAGCGCGGTGAAGGCGCGGAAGTCGTGCCGGCCGCGCAGCAGCGCGGCGGCGGCGCGCATCGCCTCCAGGTCCAACGGCCGGAAGACCGGCCAGCAAAACGGCCGCGAGAAAGGGTCCGCATCCCCGAGGTGCAGGTGATACACGTAGCGCTTGGCACGCACGGCAAAGCGGGCGTGGAAGTCCGGGGCGGCCCGCCGGACGGAGCGGATTTGGATCGCGGGCGGCAACTCGCTGCGGAGCGCCGCGAGCAGGCGCGCGTTGCCGTGGGACCAATCGGCGTCGAAATGAAACACTTGGCCCCGGGCGTGGACGCCCGCGTCGGTGCGGCCGCTGCCGTGGATCCGGACCGGTTCCTTGAAGACCGCGGCCAGCCGCGCCTCGATCACGTCCTGGATCGCGTTGGCCCCGATCTGGCTCTGCCAACCGGAGAAGGGGCCGCCGTCGTAGGCGCAGACGGCCCGCCATCGTGTGCTCAAGCGTCCTCCCCCTCACCCGTGCCCACCGGGGGCGGGAACCTCTGGTCGAGGTAATCCTGCAGGATCAGGGTGGCGGCCCGCGAATCGATGACGCCGCTGGCCCGGACCGCGCGCCGGCGCGACGGCGGCAGCGACGCCTCGGCCTCGTGGCTGGTCAGGCGCTCGTCAACGAGATGCACCGGGCAACCAAGCGCGGCGCCCAACCGGGCGGCGAAGGCCTCGGCTTCCTTCGCCTTCGGACCCGCGGTGTCGTCCATATTCAACGGGTGCCCGACGACCGCCTCGCGGATTCCCCGCTGGCGGGCCAGGGCCAGCAGCGCCTCCCAGCGGCGGGCCGGATCCGCGTCGACGAGGGCCGGCAACGGCGTCGCCACCCCCAGCTCGTCCCCGTAGCTGAGGCCGATCCGGCGGGTGCCGTAGTCAATCCCGAGGAAGCGCATCGGCCGGATTCCGGCGCCGGCACCGCGGCGGCGCAATTTCATTTGCGGCGCGCGCGCATCACCCTTGCGTAACGCGATGACACCGCCGCCCGCGCTCTCCCCGGCCGATCTCGCCCGGTACGGCCGGCATCTTTCGCTGGCGGAGATCGGCGTGGCAGGTCAGCGCAAGCTCGCGGCGGCCCGAATTTTGGTGGTGGGCGCCGGCGGACTTGGCAGCCCCGCCGCGCTCTACCTCGCCGCCGCGGGCGTCGGCACGCTGGGGATCGCGGATTTCGACCGGGTCGAGCGGCACAACCTCCAGCGCCAGCTCCTCCACGAGGACGGGGACGTCGGCGCGCCCAAGGTCGAGTCGGCGCTCCGGCGGCTGCGGGCGGTGAACCCGGGAATCAGGCTCCACGCCCACCCGGAGGGCGTCCAGCCCGGCACGGCGCTCGACCTGTTTTCCGAGTACGATGTGATCGTGGACGGGACGGACACGTTCGCGAGCCGCTACCTCAACAACGACGCCGCGGTCCTCACCGGGCGACCGCTGGTGCACGGCAACGTGTTTCGCTTCGACGGGCAGCTCAGTGTTTTCGACCCGGCCCGTGGTGGGCCGTGTTACCGCTGCCTGTTCCCGCAGCCGCCTCCGGCAGGCGTGGTGCCCTCGTGCGGTGAAGCGGGTGTACTCGGCGCACTTTGCGGAGTGATCGGCAGCCTGCAGGCGCTCGAGGCGATCAAGCTGGTCACGGGCGCCGGCGAACCCTTGCGCGGGCGCCTGCTGGCACACGACGCCCTCGCCCAGCGTTTCCAGATCCTGAGCTTGGCGCGGGATCCGGGCTGTGCCGTCTGTGGCCAGACTCCCGTCATCCGCAGCCTGGAGCCGGAACGTTACGCGACGGCCTGCGCCCTTCCCTCACCTCCTTCCGTTATGTCTGAGTCCTTCCCGCTGGAAGTTTCCGTCACCGCGGCGCGCGATCTGGTCCGCCAGGACCCGGCCCACGCCCGCATCATCGATGTTCGTGAGCCCCACGAGCTGGAGATCTGCCGGCTCGACGGCGCGGAGCACATCCCGATGCGCCGGATTCCCGAGCATCTCGCGGAGCTGCCGCGCGACCAACACCTGCTGATCCTCTGCCACCACGGCAGCCGCAGCCTGCACGTCACCCGCTACCTGCGGCAGCAGGGGTTTCCGGCCGTGAGCAACATCGCCGGCGGCATCGAGGCCTGGGCCGCCGAATTGGATTCCTCCCTGGCCCGCTACTGAGGCCCGGCGAGCCTCAGGCGCCGTAGAGCAGGTACTCGCTCCGCAGCTCGGCGAAGGCGCGAAGTGCCGGCGCCCACTCGTCCGCCAGCGCGGCCGCGGGCACACCCGCCAGTAATCCCTCGCGGACCCGCGGGTGTCCGAGCACGCGGTCAAAGTAATCCGCGTGAAACTCCAGTTGGTCCCCGCCGTGCCGGCGCACCTCGGCGAGCAACGCGATCGTGGTCAGGATCGGGCGGAATATCTCCCGGTCGCTCACGTGCAGTTGGACGCCCCCGCACCGCTGGCCGGCGAACTTCGAGAAGGTGGGCGTGAACCACGCCTCGCGGAAGCGCACCCCGGGAAGTGCCAACGCGTTCAGGCCGCGAGCCAGGACGTGGCCGTCGAGCCAGGGCGCGCCGCACAACTCAAAGGGGCGCGTGGTGCCGCGGCCCTCGGAGAGCGTGGTGCCCTCGAGCATCACCTGCCCGGGGTAAACCACCGCGGCGTCCACGGAGGGCAGATTCGGCGAGGGCAGGACCCAAGGCAGACCGGTGGACTCGAACCAGTCCCCGCGGCGCCAGCCCGCCATCGGGACGACCGTGAGCTCGGCGGGCCGCGGCAGGAATCGCGCGTTGAACAGGCGCGCGAGCTCACCGGCGGTCATCCCGTGGCGCAGCGGCACGGGATACAGGCCGATGAAGGAGCTGTACTCCGGGAAGCGAAGGATCGGCCCCTCCATCGCCGCGCCCGTGATCGGGTTCGGCCGGTCGAGCACCACGAACGGAATGCCCGCCTCCGCGGCGGCCTGCATCGCGTAGGCCATCGTCGCGACGTAGGTGTAGACGCGCGTGCCGACGTCCTGCAGGTCAAAGACCATCACCTCGATCGACTCCAGCATTCGGGGCTCAACGGTCTTGCCGTCGTGGCGGGTGTCGTACTCCCGCATATAGGCGTCGATGCGGGTGAGCATATCCGCCGGTGGCCGCTGCGTCTCCCCGTAGAGGCTGAACACCGGAAGTCCAAGATGCGGGTCCCGGTAAAACGGGACATACTCCCCGGCCTGGGCGTCCCCGCGCACGCCGTGCTCAGGCCCGTAGAGCGCAACGAGGTCCACCTCCGGATGCGCGCGGAGGAGCTCCGCCGTCGAGCGCAGGCGCGGGTCGACGGCGGTGGGGTTCGAGACCAGGCCGACCCGCCGGCCCCGCAGGACGTCGAGGCGGGAATTCAGCAGGACCTCGATGCCTGGCTTCACGCGCGGCTACTTCGCGGCCGGCTTGGGCGCGGTCGTGAGCGGGAAGTCGTCCGAGCGGAAGGGCGTCGCGGGCAAACCATCGGCCGAGTAAAGGTTGCAGACCGGGTTGTCGGCCCACGCGTACCGAACCGCCACGGGGGCCGGCACCTGCGCGCTGGAGACCTCAACCCGGTCGGCGCCGAGAATCTTCCCGGTGGCCCAGTGCCACACGCGATCCTCGCCGCAGAGCGCGAACCCGCGGACCTCCGCGACATCGAAGGCGCGCAGCGAGCTGCCGAAGGTGTCGAGGGTGACGATCGCTTGGCCGCCCGCGAATTGCGCGGCACGGAACTCCGGGCTCCGATGCGGGAGGGTCCGTCCGTAGTCGCGAGCGAGGGCGATCCGGGCGAGGCGGGCGGCGACCTCCTGTTTATTGCGGGGATGGATGTCGCGCCCTTCACCCACATCGATGATCACGGCCTGGCCGGTGTTGGGCAGGCGCTGGGTCTTCGTCTGGGCCTCGCGGAGTTCGGCCCAATCGCTCTCGCCGGGCCGGGGCTTCTCCTCGCGGAAGTCGGCCAGTTGCACCCAATAAAAGGGAAAATCACCCTGACCCCATTCCTTGCGCCACTGCTCGATCATAAACGGGAAGAGCGTGGCGTACTCGTGCGCGCGGCCGGCGTTGGATTCGCCCTGATACCAGATCACGCCCTTCATCCCGTAGCCGAGCGTCGGATTCACCACGCCGGCGAAGATGTTGCCCGGCCGGGCGTTTCCGGTGAGCCAATCCTGGGGGGCGCGGGGGGCAGCCTTCTTGGCCGCCTTGGCCTTCGCCGCGTCCTCCCGGTGCTTCTGCAGGGAGGCCTCGAAGGCCGCGCGGCCCTCGGCGGAGAGCAAGTTCCCCTCGCGCTGGCGCACTCCCTCCATCAAGCCGGCGAAGCGAGGATCCGACTCAATCGTGGAGCGCCGCACCCAGGCCTCGGCCGCGGATCCGCCCCAGGCGTTGTCGATCAGCCCGACCGGGACCCTGAGCACCTGGTGCAGGTAGCGCCCGAAAAGCAGCCCGACCGCGCTGAAGGAGGGCGTGGTCGTAGGCGAGGCCGCTTCCCACTTGCCCTTGAAATCCGTCTGCAGTTCTTGGGTGCCGACCTGCGGCACGGAGATCAGGCGCACCTGCGGGAGGTCCGTGGCCAGGGCCTCGAGGTCCCCGTGGTAGGCCTGCGCGAGC
>VHCY01000006.1 GCA_016871595.1 Verrucomicrobiota bacterium | reverse complement strand
GCGATGCTGGCGGCGGCGGTCACGTTGATGGAGCCCGTGGCCGAGGGGACGACGTTGCCGGAGCTGTCGCGGGCGAGGGCCACGATCTCGGTCGCCCCGGGCTGGAGCCCGGCGAACGAGGCCTGCAGGCGCCATGTATTGCCTTGGGGATCCCGGCGCGCCTGACCGATGCTGAAGCGGTTGAGGAAGAACTCGACGGCGACAACGGCGCCATCGGGATCCTGCGCGGTGGCCGCGAAGTCCGCGGAGGAGGCGGTCTGGGCCGAGGTCGGGTAGCCGAGGACCCCGGGCGATCGGGTCAGACTGATCGTCGGAGCCAGGCCCACGACATCGCTGACGACCACCCGGCGGGAGGTCGTGCTCGTGCCCTGGACGTTGCCGACGGAGGCCTGGGTAGTGATCGTGTAGGTGTCGGGATTGGTGGGGGTCCAGATCGCGCGGTAGCTGGTGGTGGTGCCGACACGGGTGCCGCTGATGACCTGGCGGGCGCCGCCGGCCGCGGTGGCGATGAACTGGAGGGTCGGGACCTGGGTCGTCACGGCATTGACGGCGGTGCCCTCGAGGAAGACGGGGGAACCGACGGTCGTCGCGGTGCTGTTGTCCGACGGTCGGGTGATGGCGGTGGTGGGGGCGGTGACAGCCGTGACGTTAATGACGATGGAGGGGGTGGAAACGGCGGTGTTGCCAGTCTCGTCCGTGGCGACCGCGTACAGGTTGAACCGTCCCGCCGTGTTGGCGGTGTAGGTCAGGAGCTGGCCCTGCTGCGGATTCGGGAAATTCCCCACGAGGCTGCCGTTGGCGTAGAGCTGGACGGTGCTCACGTTGCCATCCGGGTCGTTGAGGTTCGCCTGCATAAAGAACTGAGTGCCGGCGGTGATGTTCGTCGGGGTCAGCGCCTGGACCTGGATGGTCGGCGGAGCGCTGGTGGCCGGGAAGATGGTCAGGTTGACCGTCGGCGAGACCGTCTGGTTGTTGTTGCTGTCGCGGGCGATGGCGTAGAGCCGCACCGGGTAGGTGACCGCGCCGGTGTTCTCGTTGATGGTCGGCGTGATCGTGCTGAAGTCGAACTGGCTCAGGTCGAAGGCCCGGCGGTAGAAGTTCGTGGTCTGCTCGCGGGTCGCGAGGCCGATGCTGATGTCGTTGAGGAAGATCTCGACGTTGCGGAGCGTGGAGCCGGTGCCGGTGGCGACCGCCAGGGCCTGGAAGTTCACCGTCGAGGCGGTCTGCAGGCCGTTCCCGGGGATCGGCGTGGCGGAAACCGTGACCGTGGGCGGCGAGCCGACCACGTTGGCGACGTTGACGGTGATGGGGGCCGAGGTGACGACCTGGGCGTTGAGGTCGGTGACCCGGGCGGTGAGGACGCGCTCGCCGAGCTGGGCCGCCGTCGGGATCCACGAGAAGGTGTAAGGTGCGGTCGTGTCCGCGCCGATCTGCACGCCGTCGAGGAGGAATTCGACCAGCAGGAACTGCGCGCCGCCGCCCAGCACGGAGGGCGTGGCCGCGAGGGTGAGCGGCACCCCCGGCGTGGCCCGGGCGGTGGCGTTCGGATTCGGGGCCGTGAAGACGATGGTCGGGATCGGGAGGGCGGCCGACACCGTCACGGAACCCGAGATCGCCGTGTTGCCGCGGGCGTCGGTCGCGATCGCGTCGATCACGTAAGACCCTGGCAGGGTCGGCACGAAGGTCGTGACGTAGGGCGCGGCGGTGATGCCGTTGCCCCCGTTGACCGGGGCGGGGCTGCCATTCACATAGAACTGGACGCTCGCGATCGTGCTGTCGATGGAGGTGGCCGTGGCCGCGAGGCTGATGGCGGATCCCGGCGTGGTGGAGGCGCCGTTGGCCGGCGTGAGCAGGTTGACGGTGGGCGGGCCGCCCGCAGGCGAGATGACCAGCATCGAGATCTGGGTGTCACGGGCCGTTCCCGCGTTGTCGGTGGCCCGCGCCGAGATCACGTAGGGCTGGGACTGGTCGCCCGCCGCTAGGGGAGGGGCGGTGTAACGATATGTGTAGGGCGCGGAGGTATCCTCGGCGACCTTGGTGCCATCGATGAAGAATTCGACCCGGACCACGGCGCGGCCGGAGGAGGGCGTGACATCCGCCACCAACGTGCGGACGGCCCCGCTGGGCAACGTGGTGCTCGCCGCGGCCGCCGCCGTGCGTGGGGAGAGGCTGAGGGAGATCGACGGGGACGTGCTATCGGAGATGTTCACGCCCACCGCGGGCGCGGCCACGGCATTGCCGGCGTTGTCCGTCGCGATCGCCGAGATGGAAGCCACCCCGGAGGAGGTAGGCGTCCAGTTGACGGACCAAACCCCGTTGGTGACGCCGGTCACACCAGCTCCGGCGAGTCCCGCGGTGGTGCCGTTCACAAACACCTGGACGCTGGTGATCGAGCCGTCGGCGTCGGTGGCGGTGCCCGAGATCGTGGCCGTGTTGTTGGCAGCCACGAACGAGCCGCTGACCGGCGTGAGGATGCCCAAGGTGGGAGCCACCCCGATTTGCCCGGTGATGCTGATCGCGAAGTCAGCGGAGTCCACGGATTGACCGAGGATGTCGGTGGCGCGCGCGCGGAGGAAACGGGGCCCTGGCTCGTCCGGAGCCGTGAACAGCACGTTGTAGGGTGGCGCGGTGTCCTTGCCGATGAGCGAGACGCCGCCGGATCCGACGTAAAAGAACTCCACCGAGGCGACCCCCGCGGGCGCGGAGGCAGTCGCGCTGATCATGCGCGAGGAATTGACGGGGATGCTGGTACCCGCGGGCAGCAAGGACAACGCGACCGTGGTCGCCTGCGCCACGATCTGCACCGCCGCCGAATTGCGCACGGCGCCGTTGGAATCGGTGGTGCGCACGGTCAGGTTGTAGGAGCCGGCGACCGTCGGGGTCCAAGTGGCGCTGTAACTGGTCGCGTTGGCGGAGCCAGGGACAGTAGCGACGACGGTGGAACCGGCCAGGAACTGGACCTGAGTGATGGATACCCCGGGCGCCGCATCTACAGTGGCGGAAATCACGATGGGGGTGCCGACCTGCGCTCCACCCGGGGACGGGCTTGTGATCACGATCTGGGTGCTGACTGTGACTACCGTCACATTGACCACCGGGGAGGTAGCGACGGCTCCGTTCGCGTCCGTGATGCGCACGCTAAGATTGAAGTCGCCCGCGGAGGCGGGGGTCCACGTGGCCGAGTAGGAGGCGAGCGAGGGATCCCCTGCCACGGTGGCCACGACGGAACTTCCTGCCAGGAATTGGACCCGCGTGACCGGCGCTCCGGACGACCCCAAAACCACGGCGGCCGTGATCGTCACCGGCGTTCCTGCATTCAGCAGGTTTCCGGGCACCGGGCTGGTGATCGTGGCGGCAGGGGCCGAGTTGACCACGTTGATCGAGACGGGGGTGGAGGCCACGACCGTCCCGAAGCTGTCGGTGGCGCGGGCGGTCAGCGAAACCGGCCCCGCTACCGTCGGTGTCCAGGCGAAGGTAAACGGTGCCGTGGTGGCGATCCCGACCGGAACGCTCCCGGCCAAGAACTCAACCTGAGTGATGACCGCCCCAAGCGTGGCCGCCGCGGTGGCGGCCAGGTTCAGCGCCGTGCCGACCGTGGCGTTGGCGTTGGCCGCGGGCGCGGTCAGCGCGACCGTCGTCGCCGCCACGCCGGTCACCACCACGGGCGCCGAGGTGGCGGTCCCGCCGAGCGTGTCCGTCACCCGCGCCGTCAGCGTGCTGTTGCCGGCCGTCGGGGCCCATTTGATGCGGTAAGCCCCGGCCACCGCCGTATTCACCGTGCCAATGACCGTC
Source organism: Verrucomicrobiota bacterium (assembly GCA_016871595.1). Taxonomy (GTDB): domain Bacteria; phylum Verrucomicrobiota; class Verrucomicrobiia; order Opitutales; family Opitutaceae; genus ER46. The sequence goes on along the minus strand of VHCY01000006.1, from coordinate 47,072 downwards.
GTGCCCGCAAGGAACTGCACCTGGGCCACCGACGCACCCGCCGTCGGCGCGGCCGCCGTCGCCGTGACATCAATCGGCGTCCCGACCGGCACCACCGCGCCAGTGCCCGGCGCCGTCAGCACCACCGGGGCGCTGGTCGACGCGACCGTGACTGAAATCGGGGCGGAAGTGATCGCGGCGCCCAAGGAGTCAATCACTTGAACGGTCAGGGCGGTGGGACCCGAGGCCCCGGGAACCCAGGACACGCTGTATGGCACAGTCAGCGCGGGGGAACCGATCTGGACTCCGTTAGCGAAGAACAGGACGCGCGCCACGGAGGCACCGGGACTGGCGTTGGCCGCAGCCGTAAGCTGCACGGGCACGCCCTGCGAGGCGCTGGTCGGCGGGGACACCAGCGCGACCGTGGGAAGCGCCGCGAGCGCCGTCACCGCAATCGGGGCGGACAGCACGAGGTTACCCTTGTCGTCTACCGTCTGGGCGCGGAGCGAATACAGCTTGGCGACTGTCGGCGTCCACGAGGACGCGTATGGGGCGAGCAAATCACTACCTACGGGATCCCCGTCCGCATAGAAGGTCACTCCGCCACCGGCGTTGGGCGAGATGAAGCCGTCAGCGTCGGAGGCGACGGCGGCCAGAGGCACCGGGGAGCCCACGAGGACAAAGGAAGCCGGCGCCGGACTGGTCAGCTCGACGGCCGGCGGAAATCCCACCGCCGGGACAACGGTGAAGGAAACGGCGGCCGAGTCCACGCTGGTGGCCCCATCGCTGGCCACCGCACGGGCGAAGAGCGTGTGCACCCCCGGCGCCGCGCTCACGGTGTAGGCGAAATTGTAGGGGGCCTGGCCCACGCTCGCCCCGGGGAGCGGCGCGCCGTCGAGGTAATAGTCGACGCGGCTGATGATATTGCCCGCGATGGCGGCCGTGGAGCGCAGGAAGACCTGTGCGCCTTGTGCCAAGCTGGTCCCGTTCGCCGGCGCCAGCAGCGACACGGCCGATCCGCTAGCCGCGGAGACCACGACATTGGCCGGCAATGAGGTCACGGTGATGCCCGCGGTATCCGTGACCTGAGCGGTGACGGAAGCACTGCCCAGTGCGGCGGGCGTCCAGGACGCCGTGAAAGGGGCAGTCCCGAGAAGACCGCTGACTGGCACGCCGTTAACCAGGAACCGGACGGTGGCGACCGACTCCCCGGCACTGCCGGAGGCGGTCGCGCTGAGGGTGGTTGCGGCGGCCAGCGTCGCGGTGGTCGGGGCGGAAAGGGTGACGGTGGGAAGCGAGGCAACCGCGTTGACAATGAGGGGCGCGGACTGCCCCGTATTTCCCCGATCGTCCACCGCCTGCACCACGAGCGAGTAGGATTTCGCCACGGTCGGGGTCCAGGAGACCGTGTAGGGAGCGGTGAGATCCGTGCCGATCGGGTCGCCGTCCGCGAAGAAGGTGAGGCCGCCACCCGGGGTGCTCGGAATGAACCCGTCCGGGTCGCTAGCCGTGGCCGCGAGGGTGATGGCGGTGCTGGTGGCGACGTAGGCGCCCGCAGCGGGCGAGGTCAGGCTGGGCACGGGAGGGCTGCCCACCGCGGACACCACGTTGATGTTCACCGGAGGCGAATCGAAGGTCGTCACGCCGTCACTCGCGGTCGCACGCGCGATCAACACGTGGGTGCCAACCGCTACCCCGGAGACCGTGTAGGCAGCGTTGAAGGGTGACTGGTTGGCGGACGTCAGGAGCCTCTCGCCCGGAGTTCCGGGATCGAGCAGGTAGTCCACCCGTTGCACCACCCCGTCGGACATCGCGGCGGAGGCGCGCAGGAAGACCTTGGAATTGAGCACCAGGGAGCCGTTGTTCGACGGGGCGAGAACCTGCGCCGAGCGGGCCGCGGGAATCGTGATAGTGCTGGAGGCGGTCAGGTTGTTCGGCGAGGCCGCAGTGTTGTTCGAGTTGTCGGTTACCGTGGCTGAGATGGTGTAGGTGCCGGCGACGCTCGGGAACCAGGGCAAGGAGTAGGTCGAAGGCGCAGTCAGCGTGGCGTTACCAAGGCTGCTCCCGTTCACCGAGACCACCACGGAAACAATGGAGGCCCCGGCAGTCGGCGTGGCTGTGACCGTGATGGGCTGCCCTGAGGGGGTACTCACCACCCCGGAGATGGAACCCGAAGCGGGGGTCAAACTGCTAATCGACGGCGTGCCGAGCGCAACCGGGGCGGCGGCCAGCGCGGCGAGGCCGGCCAGCACCGACGAGACGCGGCGGAAGGAGGGAGGCATGGCGGGCGGCGGGGCGGGTTACTTCGCGCTGCTGCGGGTGCGCGGCTCGGCGCTGGCCGGGGTCACGATCGTCGGGTTCTGGAAGAGCGAGTTGGCGGGCGTGCTCTTGAGGTTCTGCTTCTTGGGCGACCCACCCGGGCTGACGAGGTTGGCCGTCACGAAGATCAGCAGGTTGCGCTTCTGGGCGCTCTCGCCCTTCGAGCGAAAGAGCCGGCCCACGAGCGGCAGGTCCCCGAAGAACGGGATCTTGTCATTCACCTTCTTGACCTCCTCCCGGGTCAGGCCGCCCATCACGAGCGTCGCGCCGTCCCAGATCGTGACTTTGGTCGAGATGTCGCGCACCGAGAAGATCGGCTGGTAGAAGCCCGGCGGCACGGTGACCGTGGTGGTGCCCGAGATGGCGACGCTGGGGCCGCCGTACTCGACGAAGCCCTCGAACTCGGTGACCCGGGGGTTCAGGTCGAGGCTGATGCTGTAGTCGTCCTCCTCCACGGTGGGCGTCACCTTGAGTTCCACGCCGACATTGCGGGCGGTGAACTCCTGCGGCGTCCCGGCGGTGATCGTCACGCCGGCCGCGCCGCCGGCGACCGCGCCGGTGCCGACCTGGCTCTGGATTTCGCCGTAGCTCTGCGGGTAGCGCAGTTCCTGGGCGACGGTGATGTTCGCGGGGTTGCCGGAGAGCACCGTCAGTTTGGGCGAGCTGAGCAGGTCGGTGCCCTGCTTCTGCGAGAGGGCGCGGACCGCCGCGCTGACATCGAACTCACCCACGAAGCCGACGATGTTCGCGAGGGCGTTGGCCGTGGCCGCCAGCTGGACGCTGCCGGGCACGCCGGTGGGCGAGACCGGAACCCGCAACTGGCCCTGCGTCTGGTTCGGATCGGTTTCCGACAGAGAGATCGCGGGATCCTTGATGACGAGCGCGTTCGCGTTCGAGGTGCTCGGGAAGGCGCCGACCAGGGGGCGGGTGACCCCGGCGCTGGTATAGGTCTCCTGCGGGTCGAAGATCTGGCGGCCATTCACGTCGAGCACGGGCGCGCCGGTGGACGGGTTGACGCGGGCGATGCCGCGGCGGTTCAGGTTCCAGGTGACCCCGAGCTCCTCGAGCGCCCCCTCCTGCACCTCCATAAACTTGGCCTCGATCTCGACCTGGCGGACGTCGTTGTAACGGGCGAGGATGTTGCGGATGCGCTCGTTGTTGCGCGCGGTCTGGGTCACGAGGATCGCGGACCCGTCATAGGCGAGCGAGCTGCCCTCGACGGTGAAGCTGACACCAGCCTGTTGGAGAAAGGCCTTCATCGCGGCGGCCTCGCCGCCGGGCGCCGCGGACTCGGCCTCGCCCGCCGCCCCACCCTCGCGGGAAGCGGTGGCGGAGGCCGCGCTGGTGATGCCGGTCATCCGCAGCACCGTGGCGCGGGTGACCGGGAAGAACTGGGTCTCGAGCGTCGTGGTCTCGCCGCCCGGGCGGACCACCACCGCGTCGGCCTGCACCTCGTACTGGTAGCCGACGGCCTCGGTGACGAAATCGAGGACCCGCTTGAGGGTGGCGTTGCGCAGGGTGAGCGTGACCAGGGGGTTCTTGTTGCTGGTGTCGATGAGGACGACGTTGACGCCCTTGGCGCCCGGGGTGCCAGAGTTGTCGAACTCCTCGGAGATCGCGCTCAGGGCGGCGACCACGTCACCGATCGGGGCCCGGGTCCAGCTGACCGCCGGCAGCGTGATCTGGGAAAGCTTCTGGGCGAGCGGGCCGACGGCGGCCGCACGATCGGCCTCGCGGGGGCGCTCCTGGTAAATCCCGGGGCGCTGCCAGCTCTTCGCGACCTCCTCGAGCAACTGGGCGCGGGTCTTCTCGCGGTTCAGCGCGCCCATCTCGGTCTTCTCCTCGGCGATCCGGAGGAGGAAACCCTTGGCGACGGTGTTGTCGGGTTCCTGCGCCTCGATGCCGCGGAAGGTCTCCTGCGCCCCATCCAAGTCGCCCGCGACGTACTGGGCCCGACCCTTCGCGATGAGCTGGGCGGTGGCGGCACGGTCGGAGACGAAGGCCGGATCGACGCCGGCCGCCAGCGGCCGCGTCTCGGCGCGCGCGATCTGGCGTTCGATCCCGGCGGCGCGGGCGTTCGGGCTGGCCAGCTGATCGTGGGCGATCATCGCGGCGCGCGCCCCGGCGATGTCTCCACCGCGGACCAACGCCTGGGCGCGGTCGAGCAGGGCGGAGGCCTTCTCGGCCCGGAGGTCGCCGGCGACCTTCTGAGTGACCGGGTTGGCGGGCAGCGCCGCGATGGCGGCGTCCACCGTGGTGATGGCCTCCTCGTAGCGGCCCCCGCGGGCCTGCGTGCGGGCGGTGGAGAGCTGCGTCTGCGCGGTGGCGACAAGCTGCTCCAGGCGGGCGGTCTCCGCGCGAGCGAGGGCCTCGGCCTCCTGCTCCGGGCTCGGGGCGGACGGCGGGGGCGGTTGGGCCGGATCCGGGATGCGCACCTCGACCATCGCCGGGGCCGTTCGCGCCGGCGCCGCCGCGACCGGGGTGGCGGCGGGACGGGCGCGGGCCTGGGCCTCGACCTCGGCCCGGAGCCGCTGCACCGCTCGGTCATCGGGGCTGAGCGCCGCGAGCCGGGCGAGGGCCTCCTGAGCCGCTGCCAGATCCCCTGCGTCACGCGCGCGGAGCGCCTCGGCCATCAGGCGGATCTTGGTGTCCGTGGGGGTTTGCGCCCGGACATCGCGCGCGACGGGAGCCAAGCAGCAAAGGGCGGCGGCCAGCGCGACGAACAGGGACACGGGGACGGGGCGGGTATTCATTGCAGAGGAAAGGATTGGCGGGGAAAGGGTCAGGAGGTCGGCACGGGGTTCCCCTCCTCGGGGGCCTCGGGTTCGCGGGGCAGCAAAATCCGCCGGTCGGGCTGGGAAAGGCTCGCGGCCTCCTTCAGCACTTCGACCGAGGGTGGCGTCGCCTCGATCTTCTCGATCCGGTAGGTGGCCTCGCCCAGCTTGAAGGAATCACCGGACCGGACCTCGCGGGTCGCGGACTGCCCCGGCGCCGCGACAAAGGCGAACAAAGTGCCGGTGTAGACGCGCTCGCGGTGCGTCAGCGTGACGTCGCGCCCGGACTGCTCATCGCGCACCACGGCCGAGGCGACGCGCTGGCGGGTGGTCATGCTCTCGGCGACGGCCACGGGCTGGCTCCCGACGTCGAGGCTCCGGATGGTGAGTCCAAGGGTCGGCAGACGGCGCCCGGCGGCGGCAAGGAACACCTCGCCGGTCCGGGTGTTCTGGAAGGTGCCGCGCCAATTGCCGGCGGCGCCCACGTAGCCGATCAACTGGAGGCGGAAGGGCTCCGGCCGCACTCCGACCAGCTCGAGCCCGAACGGCGCGGACGCGTCACCCTCGACCAGGCTCGCGGGCGGTTTGACCGAAAACTGCCGTGAACGGCTGTTGTAATAGATCTCGGGGGGCGAGAAAGCGTCGTAGACCCACTCCCGGCCGCGGGTCTGCGGGGCCGGGGCGGACCACGCCTCGACCTTCACGGGGGGCGCGGCGACGGCTTTCGCGGCGTAGAGCTCCTCGCTCAACTGCACCGCGGGCAGCGGCACCGCGTCGGCGTGTTCCTGCCGCAGCACCAGCGTGCCAAAGCCGGCGGCGGAGCCGGCGACGACCAGCAGGGCAAGTCCGAGGTAGATTTTTTCGCTGGGGAGGGCGGCCATGCGACGGGGTGCCGGGTCAGGGGTTGGCCGCCTCCGCGGCGCCCTCGGCGGGCGGCGGGGTGAGGAGCTCAAGGTGCTCCACCGTGACGGAGAAGCGGGAGGTTGATTTCGGCACCAACGGGGTCTGCACGGGCCCCTTGGCGGCGAGGGCGGGCGACGGCTCGCGGGCCGCGGGCGCGGCGTTCGGCAGCGCGACCACCGGAGCGGCCACGGGGGCGTCCGCCGCGGCATCCTCGGCGCTCACCGGCTCGACCTCGATCTCGCGAACCACGAACGGCAGCTCGAAGGCGGCGAGCCGGTTCAGGAACTGGCGGAGCGCGGCGGTCTCACCTTGGAAGGTCAGCCGGAAGGCGCTGGTCTCCACGAAGCCGGGGACGCGCGCGCTGCCCCGGGGATCCAGCGCGAAGAAGTCGGGGCCGTCGCCTCCTTCCGGGGCCGGCGGCGGTTGGCCGTTGGCGATCGCCTGCGCCTCCGCCTCGCGTTCGGCCTTCGTCCGGGGACGTTCCCGCCGGACCGCGAGGATCGCCTCGGGACGGGCCTCGAGCAGGAGGTTCATCAGGTGCTCGGCCAGTTGGCGCTGGCGGAAGACGGGCTCGATGCGGTCCGTCTCGGGACCCTCGTTCGCGTACTGCGCGAAGCCGGCCCGGGCCGCCTCCGGGCGGAGCTGCACGCCGGCCTTGGCGGCCGCCTCCTTGACCCGCTCCACGTACGTCGCGAGGTCAAAGAACGCGTCCGTCCGCGCGGCGGGCACCTTGGCCGCGCGCAGCTTCTCGGTCGCGGCCGGCTGACCGGAAAGTTCCGCCTTCATCGACGCCAACGCGGCCTGCGCCCGGGCGAGGTCGGCCTCGATCGCGGCCGCCACCTCGCGCGTCGGCGCGGGATTGAGCTGGCCCATCCCCTCAAGCTCGGCGCGGCGCTGCTGCAGCCGGGTCGCCTCGGCGCGGGAGGCCATCCACCGCTCCACGCCCAACGCGATCTCCCCCGCGGCGACCAGCCCGCAGAGCGTGAGGCCGATCGCAAATCCCGGATAGTGACGGTACCAGTTCATCGGGGGCGCTCAGAGGGTCTGCCGCGGGTTGATCACCAGCGTGAAATCAAAGCGCAGAATGCCGTTCTGGCTCGTGTCGAAGCGCTCGTTCTCCACCGCGGTCACGAACGGCGAGCCGGCGAAACCGGCCAGCAGTCGCTTCACCCGCTCGATCGACTCCGGGCTGACCTTCGACTGCGGGTTCTTCACGTCGAGCAGTCGCCCGCTCAGGGCGAGGCGGACGGGCGGGCCCTTGGGCGCGGGCGGGGGCTCCACCGCGGCGGCGGGAGCGGGGGCTTGGCCGGCCGGCGCGGGCTCCTCCGGGGGCGGGGGGGCGTCCGCGAGGGCGGTCTCCTCCACGGGCGGGCGCTGCACCTGGAGGCGGTCGAGCCAGACGTCCTCGATCTGGACCAGCCGCTCTTGGAGCCCGGCGAGGAAGTTCACCCAATTGGCCTTGGTCTCGTAAGCCCCCTTGAGGGCGGCGATCTGGCGCCCCGCCTCGGCGATCTGCCGGAGGTTGCCATCATTGCGGTTCTGCACCGAGCGCAACGGCATGAGCCGCCCGTCGTACCGGGAAACCTGTTCCTGGAGACCGCGGGTGACGTGGTGATAGAAATAGGCGGGGGGCGCGAAGGCGAGGGTCGCGGCGGCGGCGGCGGCGAGCAGCCTCGGCTGGCGCTTGCGGAAGGCCAGCGCCCGGGTGAGCGCGGGCGGCAGCAGGCTGGGCTCCTGCTCGCCGGGGTTGACCAGCCGGGTGGCGAGGCCGACGAGGTCCGCGAGCACGGCGGCGGAATTCTCGGCGCCGCCCGCCCGGGCATCCGCGGCGACATCCACTTGGCGCAGGACCTCGAGGCGCTCGACCGGCAGCCGCAGCTTTTCGGCGAGAACGGCGGGAAGCTCGGCGAGCAACGACCCGCCACCCGTCAGGTACACGGCGACCGCGGGACTCGCGCCCGTGTGCCGCCGGTGATTTACGGCCGAGCGGGTGATCTCGAGCTGCAGCCGGGAGCAGAAGGTGGCCGCCGCACGCTGCACCGCCGCGCGCGAGGGCGAGTTGGCCGGAAGGTCGGTCTGCCCGGTGAGGACCTGCAGCTTGAGCGTCTCCGCGGAGGCGAAATCGATGCGCAACTCGTCGGCGATGGCCTGGGTGACCGCGTTGCCCGCCAGCCCCAGGCTGCGGAGCGAGAAGCGCTCGCCCTCCGCGAAGAGCAGCGTGGTGGTGCGCGCGCCCACGTTGGCGACGATCACCGGCTCGGCCTGCTGCGGGTGCGTGTGCCGGAAGGCGTGGTACAGCGCGACCCCGGCGGGCGTGGCGCGCTCCACCGGGAAGCCGGCGGCGTCGGCCGCCGTGCAGAGCGCCTGCATCGCCTCGAACTTCACCGCGGTGAGCAGCACCTCGAGGTCGAAGCCGTCGTCCGCGATCACGGCGTGGTCCCAGACGACCTCCTCGAGCGCGTGGGGGATGTTCTCGGCGGCCTCGAAGGCGACGATCCGGCCCCGCTTCTCCTTCGCGACGGAGGGCGTCTTGATGAACTTGGTCAGCGCCAGGTGCCCGGGAACCGCGAGGGCGGCGAGGCCCCCGAGGCGGCGGCGGGCGACGATCGCACCCAGGGACTGCGCCACCTCCAGCGACCAACGGTTGTCGTGCGCGGGATCGGGGCTGTGCGGCTCCAGCGCGAACTGCTGCAGCACCAGCCGGCCCGACGCGCCGACGGAAAACACCCCGCAGGCGACGTGGCCGGCGCCGACATCAACGGCGAGGATGCGGGGGGGGCGCATAATTGGGCAAGAAGGAGTAAGGCGATTTCAAATGGGGCGAGACGCGGCAAGCGTATTATGGTTACGGCGAACCTTCAGCGCGGTTCTCGGCGGACGACGGAAGGCGTCGAACGCGGGTACTCCAGCGCGAAAGGCGTGAGATGCTGGGGCTGCAGGATCCCGTCGTTCGCGGCCGCTGCTGCCGCCCAGCGCCGCTGGAAATCCGTCCGCGCGGCGGGCGTGCCGAGGTTGGCGGAGTACGCCGTGCGCGCGGCGGGGAGCGCCTCGCCTCCCGCGGTCAGTTCGACCCCCCAAAATTTGGGGTCCGTACGGATCTGGTCCCGTTTGAGGATTTCCGGGGGCAGGTAGAACCGCACCTCCGTGCGCCCGGGCTCGAGGGCGACGCACTCCAACGCGGCCGCGTACGCCTGTGTCCGGCGGGGGCCGCCGGCAGGAGCCGGGAGCTCGAAGGCCATCAGGAGGGCGACCCGCACCGCCGAGACCACCGGCGAGGGCCCGCCGCCCGCCGGCCGCACGTTGAGCGCCAGGGTCGTCTCCAGCCACGCGGGGCCGCCATTGGCCGGACGCACCTGGCTGGTGCGCAGGTTCATCACCTCGACGGCCGGCGCGGGGCCCGGGGCGGCCGCGGCCCACGGAAGCGCGAGGACCCAGGCGAGAACGCGGGTGAGGCGGAGCACCGGAAAAAAGTTGAGCGCCCCCAAGCCGGGGTCACGCTTAAACTTTTCGCGGCATATGTCCTCCCCTGCCCCGCTGGCCCACAAACTCGCCGTCCTGGTTTTCCTCGAGAACGAGGCCGGGGAACTGCTGCTGATGCTGCGGGCCAAGGCGCCCAACCTGGGCGTGTGGAGCCCGATCGGGGGCAAGCTGGAGACCGCGCGGGGGGAATCCCCCTTCGAGTGCGCCGTCCGGGAAACCTTCGAGGAGACCGGCCATCGCGTCGCGACGGCGGATTTCCACCTGTTCGCGATGATCGCGGAGAAGGCCTACGAGGGCCACGCCCATTGGCTGATGTTCCTCTTCCGCTGCCGCGTGCCCCTGCGCGCGCTCCCACCGCCCATTGACGAGGGCCGGTTCGCCTTCTTCTCCCGCGCCGCGATCGACGCCCTGCCGCTCCCCGACACTGACCGCCAGGCCCTCTGGCCCCTCTTTGACCGGCACCGCGACGGCTTCGTGGCGCTGAAGGCGGATTGCGCCCCCGGCCGCCCGCTGCGGATCGAACTCGAGGAGGTCCTGACCGCGCCCGGCGGCAATCTCCGCGCTTGATTCGCCGGAACCGCAGCCGCAGCTTGGTCCTTTACCTTCGTTCTCCGTGAGCAAGAAACCGACCGCCAAGGAAGCCTCCCCTCCCTCCGCCCCCGATCACGCGCAGGCGCCCGTGAACGCCCGCCTGACCCCGGAGGACAGGGTTGAGCTCTTCCGCAAGATGGTGCGCATCCGCCGTTTCGAGGAGCGCAGCCTCCGTGCCTACCAGGCGAAGAAGATCGGCGGCTTCCTCCACCTCTACATCGGCCAGGAGGCCGTCGCCGTCGGCTGCTGCTCGCTGATGGGGCCCAACGACCACGTCATCACCGCGTACCGCGACCACGGGCACGCGATCGCCGTCGGGATGGACCCGAAGCCGCTGATGGCCGAGCTCTACGGCAAGGCCACGGGCTGTTCCAAGGGCAAGGGCGGCTCGATGCACTACTTCGACCCCTCGCGGAATTTCTGGGGCGGCCACGGGATCGTCGGCGGCCAGATCCCCCTCGGCGCCGGGCTCGCCTACGGGCTCAAGTACAAGGGCCTCAAGGGCGCCGCGATGGCCTTTATGGGCGACGGCGCCGTGAACCAGGGCGCCGTGCACGAGGCCTACAACCTGGCCTCGCTCTGGAACCTGCCCGTGGTCTTCGTGATCGAGAACAACGGTTACTCGATGGGCACGAGCCAGGCGCGCTCCTCCGCCGGCGAACTCGCCCAGCGCGCGGCCGGCTACGATATGCAGTGGGGCCAGTGCAGCGGCCACGACGTCTACGAGGTCCGCGCGATGATGGACAAGTTCCTCACCCTCGCCCGCGAGACCGGCAAGCCCAGCACCGTCGAGATCGACACCTACCGCTACCGGGGTCACTCGGTCGCCGATCCGGACAACACCTACCGCAGCAAGCAGGAGATCGAGGAGTACCGCCGCACGCGGGACCCGATCCAGCTCTTCCAGGACAAATTGCTGGCCGAGGGCGTGCTCACCCCTGCCCTTGCGGAACAGATCGACACGGAGGCGCGGGCCGAGGCTGATGTCGCGGCTGACTTCTCGGAGGCCAGCCCCTTCCCCACCCCGGCGGACATCCAGACCGATGTTTACTGGGAGGCGGACAACCCCGCGGACCGCCGCTCGCAGGGACGCCTCTTCTTCACCTGAACGGACCGCCGCAGCCCCTTTCCACCGTGCCTGTCATCACTTACCGCGAAGCCGTCCGCCACGCCCTTGCCGAGGAGCTGGAACGCGATCCCAACGTCGTCGTCATGGGCGAGGAAGTCGCCCAGTTCAACGGTGCGTACAAAGTCACCGAGGGCCTGCTCGCCCGCTTCGGCCCCCAGCGCATTGTAGACACCCCCATTAGCGAGGCCGGTTTCATCGGCGTCGGCATCGGCGCCTCGATGCTCGGTGTCCGCCCCGTGATGGAGCTGATGTTCTGGTCCTTCTATTCCGTCGCCTTCGACCAGATCCTGAACAACGCCGCCAACGTGCGCTATATGAGCGGCGGCCAGATCCACTGCCCGATCGTGATCCGCGGCCCGGCCAACGGCGGCACCAACGTCGGCGCCACCCATTCGCACACGCCGGAGAACGTCCTCGCCAACCACCCCGGCGTGAAGGTGGTCGTGCCCTCGACCCCCGCCGACGCGAAGGGCCTGCTCAAGTCCGCGATCCGCGACAACGACCCGGTCTTCTTCCTCGAGAACACGATGCTCTACGGGGAGAAGGGCGAGGTGCCCGCCGGGGAGCACGTGGTGCCGCTCGGCCTCGCCGACGTGAAGCGCGCCGGCACGGATCTGACGATCGTCACCTACGGGCGCTCCGTCCTGCACTCGCTCGCCGCCGCCGAGGTGCTCGAGCGCGAGCACAGGATCTCCACCGAGGTCCTCGACCTGCGCACCATCCGCCCCCTCGACTTCGACTCGGTCCTAAAGTCCGTCGCGAAGACCCACCGGGTCCTGATCGTCGAGGAGCAGAAGCCCTTCGCCTCCGTCGGCTCCCAGCTGGCCTATATGATCCAGCGGGAGGCCTTTGATGAGCTCGACGGCCCCATCCACCGGCTCGCGACCGTCGACGCGCCCGCGATCTACAGCCCGCCCGTCGAGGTCGAGCAGCTCCCCAACCCGCGCCGCGTCCTCCAGGCCGCCCTCGAGACGCTCGCCTGAACCCAGCTTCCCGCACCGCCATGGCCAACATCATCGAAATGCCCAAGCTCAGCGACACCATGACGGTGGGCACGCTGGCCAAATGGCTGAGGAAAGAGGGCGACGTCGTGAAGGCGGGCGATATGCTCGCGGAGGTCGAGACGGACAAGGCGACGATGGAGCTGGAGTGCTTCTTCGACGGCACGATCCTCAAGATTTACGCCCCTGGCGGTTCCCAGGTCGCCCTCGGCGCCCCGCTCTGCGCCATCGGCAAGCCCGGCGAGGCCGCGCCGGCCCCCGCGCCCAGGGCTCCCGCGGCCGCCGCTGCGCCTGCTCCCGCCGCCGCCCCGGCCTTGCCCGCGGCTCCGGCGCCGGCACCAGCCCCCGTGGCCGCTGCCACCCCGGCCCCCGTTCCCGCCCCGGCCCCGGCCGGCCGGATCAAGGCCTCGCCGCTCGCCCGCAAACTGGCCGCGGCCAAGGGACTCGACCTCGCCCGCATTCAGGGTTCCGGCCCCGGCGGGCGCATCCGCCGCGCCGATGTCCTTGCTGCCGCCGCGGCCCCCGCCTTGGCGGGGCGCGCCACCGCCGGCTCAGTCCTCGCCAAGGGCCCGATTCAGGAGGAGCGCACCGTCGCCGTCTCCAATATGCGCGGCGCCATCGCCCGGCGCCTGCTGGAATCCAAGACCCAGCTGCCCCATTTTTACGTCGAGATCGAGATCGACGCCGCCCCGCTGGCCACGCTCCGGGAGCAGCTCAATGCCGCCCTCGAGGGCGACGGGGTGAAGCTGTCGGTCAATGATTTCATCCTGAAGGCCAGCGCCGAGGCGCTGCGCCGCGTGCCCGGGGTCAACGCCTCGTGGGAGGGCCATCAGATCCGATACTTCGCCGCCGCACACGTCTCCTTCGCGGTCGCGATCGAGGACGGCCTGATCACCCCGGTCGTGCGCGACGCGCACCTGAAGTCGATCTTCGCGATCTCCACCGAAGCAAAGTCCCTCGGCAAGCGCGCCAAGGAGAAGAAGCTCGCCCCGGCGGAATTCACCGGCGGCACCTTCTGCGTCTCCAATCTCGGGATGATGGGCATCCCCCGTTTCAGCGCGATCATCAACCCGCCCAACGCCGCCATCCTCGCGGTCGGCGCGGTGGTGCGGAAACCCGTGGTGCGCGGCGAGCGCATCGAGATCGGGCACACGCTGACCGTCACGCTGTCCTGCGACCACCGCGTGGTCGACGGCGCCGTCGGCGCCCAGTACCTCAACGCCCTCAAGACGCTGCTCGAGAGCCCCGCCCTGCTGCTGCTCTGAGCGGCGGATGTGCTGCAGGTGTCGCCGCGGCTCCTCCCACCCCCGCCATTCCCGGACCGGCCTTCAGCGGGTCCAGAGCCGGTCGCCGACCTCCGCGAGGGGCACGCAGGGCTCCCAGCGCCCGGGCACCGGATCGTAGTGCAGGACCTCGCGGCCGACCCGCTCCGAGGTGAAGTAACCTAGCAGCGTGTATTCGCGCAGCAGCGGGAAAAACGGCCCGCCCGCCTCCGCCGCGGCTCGAATCAGGGCATCCTGACCCGCCGCGGGCACCTCGGCGAAACCCCGCCCGTGGGCCGCGCGCGCCGCCGCCTCCAGCGCGTCGAGGCCCGCCATCACCGCGTCGCGGTCCGCCGCGGGCACGTACCCCTCGAGCAGGCGGGCGAGGAAGGCCGGCACACCGACGTCGGCCGCGCCGGGCGTATCGGTGCGGGGCAAAATCCGTTCCGCCGCCGCGGCGAGGACCGCCGCCCGCGCGGGGGGGAGCGTCGCCGCCGGGGCGACGGCGGCGGCGAGGACGCGGTCAAGCCACGCTGGCGTGAGGCTCAGCCCGGCGAGGGCGGCCGCGCGGACGAGCGCCTCGCGGCGGGTGCAGGGGGCGAGGGCCGGCGGGTTCACAGGTGATTCCGCTTCATCTCCGCGACCGCGTGGTCGCAGGCGCGCGCGGTGAGCGCCATATAGGTGAGGGAGGGGTTGACGCAGGAATTGGAGGTCATCGCGGCGCCGTCGGTGACGAAGACGTTCGGCGCCGCGTGGACCTGGTTCCAGGCGTTCAGGACGGAGGTGCGCGGGTCGCGGCCCATCCGCGCGGTGCCCATCTCGTGGATGCAAAGCCCCGGGGCGCTGCCGTCGTCGAAGCCGCGGACGTCCCGGAGGCCCGCGGCCTCAAGCATCTCGACCGCCGCCGCCTGCATATCCTTGCGCATCGCGAGCTCGTTTTCCTGCCACGCGCAGTCGAACGTGACCGTGGGCTGGCCCCACTTGTCGCGCACCGCCGGGTTCAGGTAGAGCCGGTTGCGGTGGTACGGAAGGCACTCGCCCCACGCCCCGATCCCGAACCGCCACGGGCCCGGCCGGATGAGGTCGGCCTTCAGCCCGGCGCCGAAGCTCAGCTCGCGGATGGGTCGCGCCCAGTCGAGGCGGCTGGCGCTGCCCTGGTAACCGAAGCCGCGGAGGTAGTCCTTGCGCCGGGTGGCCGCGTCGAGGTTCCGGAAGCGGGGGATGTAGATCCCGTTCGGCCGGTTCCCGCGGAAGTACCGGTCGGCGAAGCGGTCGGAGATCCCGGCGGCGCCCACCTTGAAGTGGTGGTCCATCAGGTTGTGGCCGAGCTCGCCGCTGTCGTTGCCGAAGCCCTGCGGGAAGCGGTCGGAGCGCGAGTTCAGGAGAATGAAGGTCGAGGCGACCGCGGACGCGCAGAGGAACACGACCCGCGCGCGGAACTCGATCACCTCGCGCGTCTCCGCGTCGATCACGCGCACCCCGGCCGCGCGCTTGCCGTCCGCGGCGGGGATCACCTCGGTGACGATCGAGAAGGGCCGGAGCGTCAACCGGCCGGTGGCGTAGGCCGCGGGGAGCGTGGCGGAGTTGCTGCTGAAGTAGCCGCCGTAGGGGCAGCCGCGGATGCAGCGGTTGCGGTACTGGCAGGAGCCGCGCCCGAGATGCGGCACGGTGAGGTTGGCCGCGCGCCCGATGGTCATCACCCGGCCGTTGAACTTATCCGCCAGCCGGCCGCGGATGTCCTGCTCGAGGCAGTTCATCGCCATCGGCGGGAGAAACTCCCCGTCCGGCAGCTGCGCGAGGCCCTCCCGCTGGCCGCTGATGCCGGAGAACCGCTCGACGTGGTCGTACCACGGGGCGAGGTCGCGGTAGCGGATCGGCCAGTCGACGCCCACCCCATCGACCGCGTTGGCCTCGAAATCCTGCTCGCTGAAACGGTAGGACTGCCGGCCCCAGAGCAGGGAGCGGCCCCCGACGTGGTAGCCGCGCATCCAGTCGAACGGCCGGTCCTCGGAATACGGGTTGTCGACGTCATCGACGAACCAGTGCGCCGACGCCGGGTGGGTGGTGTAGCCGGTGCGGTTCTGCTTCGCCTGGCGCTCGAGCTCGGTGCCCGAGCGCCGGTTGCGGCCGGGGAACTCCCACGCCTCCATCATCGCCGTGGGGTAGTCCCCGTGCTTCACGTCGCGGCCGCGCTCCAGGAGCAGTGTGCGGAGGCCCTTCTCGGTCAGCTCCTTCGCGGCCCAGCCACCGCTGATGCCGGAGCCGACGACGATCGCGTCATAGGTGTTCTGCGTGGTGCCGGCGCCGCCGATGTTCATTCGGTTGAGGGGGAAGGGGCTGCGGTGAGTCCGCGCTTTCGGCCCTCCGTTTCAACCCCAAAACGCCCGCGGGCGCGGTTGACGCGGCGGACCGCTTCCGGCTCGCTCGCCCGCATCCGATGCCACCCCGCCGCCTCGCCCTACTCTTCGCCCTCGCCGCGCCACTCCTCGCCGCGACGCCGCGCTGGAACCTCTTGCTGGTCACCGCCGACGACCTGAGCTGCGATTCGCTCGGCGTCTACGGATGCCCGCTGCCCGGGGCGACGCCGGAGCTGGACCGGCTCGCGGGGACCAGCCTGCGCTTCGTGCACGCCTTCGTGCAGGTCGGCAACTGCATGCCCTCGCGCAACGTGCTCTTCTCGGGGCGCTACCCGCACAACAACCGCATCGAGGGCTTTTACCAGGTGCGTGATCCCGGCTGGCCCCACCTCTCGGACCTGCTGCGCGCGGCCGGCTATTACACCGGGATCCGGCACAAGGTGGAACATTCGACTCCCTACTCTCCCTACCCCGGCTGGGACGTGATCCTCGACCGGCGGCCGGACGGCACGCTGCTCCACCAGAAGGATCCCGGCTCCTACGGGGAGAGCGCGCGCCGCGGGATCGCCGAGGCCCGCCGCGCGGGGAAACCGTTCTTCCTGAATCTCAACCTCGCGGATCCCCACAAGCCGTTCTTCGGCGAGGACGCGGCCGCCGACGCGCGCTACCGGCCAAGCCGCGTGTTCACTCCCGGCGAGGTCCCGATGCCGGGATTCCTGTTCGACGACCCCAAGGTGCGGGCCGAGCTCGCGCGCTACCACTCGTCGGTGCGCCGCGCGGACGACGGGCTCGGCACGATCCTCGCGGCCCTCCGGGAATCCGGCGAGGAGGAGCGCACCGTCGTGATGTTCCTCTCGGACCACGGGATGCCCCTGCCCTTCGCCAAGACCCAGCTCTACTTCCACAGCACGCGCACGCCGTGGATGGTGCGCTGGCCCGGCGTCACCCGCGCCGGCGCCGTGGACGACCGCCATCTCGTCTCCGGGGTGGACCTGCTGCCCACCGTCCTCGAGATGCTGGGCCTCCCGCTGCCGACCGGGGTTGACGGCCGCTCGTTCGCCCCGGTGCTGCGCGGGGAACGGCAGGAGGGACGCGACCACATCGTGGCGGAGTACAACGAGAACTCCGGCGGCCACCGGCACCCGATGCGGACGATCATCACCCGCGAGCACGGCTACCTCTTCAACCCGTGGTCCGACGGGAAGCGGGTGATGGCGACGGCGACCCGCGGCACCGACACCTTCCGGCGGATGCAGGCGCTCGCCCGCACCGACCCGGCGCTCGCCGCCCGGCTGGACCTCTTCGAGCACCGCCGCCCCGAGGAACTTTATCATTACGCCTCCGACCCGGATGCCCTCCGCAACCTGATCGGCCAGCCGGCGCACCGCACCACGGAGGAACGCCTCACCGCGATGCTGGAGGCCTGGATGGTCCGCACCCGCGACCCGCTGCTGGAAGTGTTCCGCGCGCGTCAGGATCCGGCGCGGCGCGCCGCCTTTATGCAGGCGGTCGAGGCCGAGGCCGAGGCGAGGCGGAACGCGGGCGCGGGCCGCGCCAAGGGAGGCGGCGGCAAGCGCAAGGCCGCGGCCAAGGCGGGCGAACGCTGAGCCCGCCCCGCGCGCCGGGCGACCGGCGGCGAATCCTCCCCGTGCTGCTCCCGCTCCTGCAAATCCTCGGCCGCCTCGCGGCGCTCTGCCCGGAGGGCCTGCTGCGCCTGCTTTCGCACGCGCTCGGCGACGCGATCTTCCTGCTCCTGCCGCGCCGCCGCCGGCTCATCCTTTCGAATCTGCACCACGCGTTCCCGGAACGGGACGAGGCCTGGCGCCGCCGCATCGGCCGCGAGAGCTGCCGCCGCCTCGTCGAGACGGGACTGCTCTCCCTCGCCCTGCCCTACCTCGGCCCGGAGCGCCTGCGCCGCATCGCCTGGGCCGGACCCGAGTTGCTCGCGTTGCACGCCCGGCATCAGGCGGATCCGGCGCCCACCCTGATCTGCTCACCGCACCTCGCGCACTGGGAAGCGCAGACCGCGCAGCCGCTCACCGTTCCGGGGACGTTCCCGGAGTTCGGGATCATCTACCGCCCGCTCGATTCCCCCGCCGCGGACCGTTTTGTCCGCGCGGCCCGCGAGCGGTTCGGGATGCGGCTGCTCTCGCGCAAGGAGGGCTTCGCCGAGGCCCTCAAGATTCTCCGGCGCCGCGGTTTCGTCGGCATCCTCTTCGACCAGAATGCGGGGCTGCAGGGCGCGCTCACCACCCTGTTCGGCCGCGTCTGCGCGACCACCGAGCTGCCCGGCCTGCTGGCGGAGAAGTTCTCGGCCCGCGTCTACGGGATCTACCCGCGCCGCCACGGTTTCTGGCGCGTCGAGATCGGGGCCCGTGAACTCACGCACAACGGCACCTCGGAGGCCGTCACGTTCGGCCTCAACCGGTGGCTCGAGGACCTGCTCACGGCGGACGAGGATCTGTGCGCCTCGTGGCTCTGGGCGCACGACCGCTGGCGACACCAGGACCAACCCGCGCTCCGATTCCGACTCGAATCGAAGCGCAACCTGCTCGCCGCCGAGCTGAGCGCCCGCGGAATCACCACCCCTCCCCGCCGAACCCGGATCTGGATCCGCCTGCCGAACTGGCTCGGCGATGTGGTGATGGCGGCGCCGCTCCTCCGCGCCCTCCGCCGGGGCCGGCCGGACGCGGAACTCGTCCTCGTCGGCCGCGCCGCATTCGGCCCGCTCCTTGAGGCGTGGGGCCTCGGGGACCGCTTCGTTCCGCTGCCGGCGCGCGGGCCCGGCTACTTCCGCGCCTTCCGCCGGCTGGCCGCGGAGCATCCGGACGTCTGGCTGCTGTTCACGCAGTCCCTGCGCGGCGACCTCGAGGCGTGGTGCGCCGGGTCCCGCCAGCGTTTCGGGCTCGTCCGGGCCGGGCAGCGCCGGCCGCTGCTTTCGCACCGCTTCCCGGTGCCCGGGGAGGGGGAGGAATCGCGCCGGCACCAGCTCGCGCTTTGGACTGAGTTCCTCCGCCACTTCGGCCTCACGGAGTCGCCGGATCTCAGCCCACTCGGCCCGCGTCCGCAACCGGGGCCAGACGCGCCCATCGGCCTGATCGTCGGGTCGGAAAACTTTCCCGCGAAGCGCTGGCCGGTGCCCGCGTGGCGGGCACTGATCGAGGCGTTGCCCGGGTTGCGTTTCGAGTTGTTCGGCACCCCGGGGGACCGCCCGCTCGCGGCCGCCGTCGCCGCCGGTTGGCCGGAAGGGCGCGTGCGCAACCGGGCGGGAGAGACCGATCTGACCGGCTTTGCCGCCGCGCTCGGCGCCTGCCACCTGCTGGTCAGCAACGACACCGGGGGAATGCACCTCGCCAACGCCCTCGGCGTGCCCGTGCTCGCGCTCTTCGGCCCGACCAACCCAGTCCGGACCGGCCCGGTCTTCGCCACGCCGCACCGCGTGCTGCAGCCCCCGGGCTGCCCGCCCCACGGCGGCGGCGACCTCTCCGCGCTCAAGCCTGGGGACGTCGCGGCGGCCGTGCGGGAGATGTTGCCTATTTCCCCCGCCTAGTTCCCGTCTAGACCCCTTTCCCCAGTGCCGCTCCTCGAAGTCACCGATCTCCGGACCAGCTTCCATACCCGCACCGGCGTGACGCGGGCCGTTGACGGGGTGAGCTTCAGTCTCGAGCGGGGCGAGACCCTCGGCATCGTCGGCGAATCCGGTTCCGGCAAGTCGGTGACTTGTTACTCGATCCTCGGCCTGATTCCGCAGCCGCCGGGGCGGATCGAGGGGGGCAGCGCGGTCTTCGCGGGGACGGACCTGCTCCGCTGCCGGCCGGAGGAGGCACGGGCCCTGCGCGGCAAGCGCATCGCGATGATCTTTCAGGATCCGATGACGTCGCTGAACCCCTACCTGCGGATCGGCGACCAACTGATCGAGCCGCTGCTGATTCACGAGCGGCTGCCTCGGGAGGAGGCGCGGCGCCGCGGCCTCGCAATGCTGGAGGCGGTCGGGATCAACGATGCCGCGCGGCGGCTCGACCTCTACCCCCACGAGTTCTCCGGCGGGATGCGCCAACGGGTGATGATCGCGATGGCGCTCATCACCAAGCCGGAGCTACTGATCGCCGACGAGCCCACCACCGCGCTGGACGTGACGGTGCAGGCGCAGATCCTGGAGCTGATCCGCCGGATGCAGCGTGAGCTCGGGATGGCCGTCATCTTCATCACGCACGACCTCGGCGTGGTCTCGGGCCTGTGCGACCGCGTGCAGGTGATGTACGCGGGGCGCATCGTGGAGACGGCCGACACGCGGACGCTCTTCCACGCGCCGAAGCACCCCTACACCCGCGCCCTGCAGCGCTCGATCCCGGCCCTGCAGGCCAAGGGCTCGACCCTCTACACCATCCCGGGCCTGCCGCCGGACCTTTCGCGGCCGGTCGCGGGGTGCGCGTTTGCCGCCCGTTGTGAGCACGCCGTCGCGGCCTGCCGCGGCGAGCGACCGGAGTTGCGCGAGACCGCCCCCGGCCACCGCCACGCGTGCCCGCGCGCGCACGCCGGAGAACTCTGAGCCCTCCCGCCCGATGTCCGCCCCGATCCTCGAGCTCCGCGACGTCAAGACCCACTTCCCGCTGCACCGCGGGCTGATCTTCCGGCGCGACGCGGGCACGGTGAAGGCCGTCGACGGCGTCACGCTCAGCGTGAAGAAGGGCGAGGTTCTGGGCCTCGTCGGCGAATCCGGCTGCGGGAAATCCACCCTGGCGCGGACGATCCTGCAATTGCTGCCGACCACCGCGGGCACCGTGCTGTTGGGCGGGCGCAACCTGACCACCGCGGACGCCGCGGAGGTGCGGGCGGCCCGGCGGGACCTGCAGATGATCTTCCAGGATCCCTACGCGTCGCTCAACCCGCGGATGACCGTGTTCGACACCCTGGCCGAGCCGCTCCGGGTGCACGGCGTCTGCCCGGCGGAGGAGATCCCGGCCCGCGTGCACCGCCTGATGGAGCGCGTCGGCCTGGCGCCGCGGTTCCTGCGCAAGTACCCGCACGAGTTCTCGGGCGGCCAGCGGCAGCGGATCGCGATCGCGCGGGCCCTCGCCCTCGAGCCGCGGATCGTCGTGGCGGACGAGCCGGTCTCGGCCCTCGACGTTTCGATCCAGGCGCAGATCCTGAACCTCCTGGCCGGCCTGTGCCGGGAGATGGACCTCACCCTGATCTTCATCGCGCACGACCTCTCCGTGGTGAAGCACATCTCCGACCGGGTCGCGGTGATGTACCTGGGGCGGATCGTGGAACTGGGGACGGCGGCGGACGTGATCGAGCGGCCGCAGCACCCGTACACGAAGGCGCTGGTGAGCGCGATCCCGGTGCCGGATCCGGACGTGGAGCGGACGCGGCAGCGGCTGGTGCTGCCGGGGGATCCGCCCTCGCCGATCAACCCGCCGTCGGGCTGCGCCTTCCATCCCCGCTGCGCGCACGCGGTCGCGCGCTGCCGGGAGGCGGTCCCCCCGCTGGTCCCCGCCGGCCCCGCCCGCGAGGCCGCCTGCGTCCGGCTCGGGGAGATCTGAGCCGAGGATCCCGCTCCTGACCGCGCTCCGTCAGCCGGACTCATGCAGTTGGCGGCGGAGCGGCGGGGCGAGAGGGCGAGCCGATTTCGGTCGAGGAAGCCCGACGCATACCCGGAGGGTATGTGGAGCGGCTGACGCAAACCGAAAGGGGCCGTCAAATCGCCTCGGGGCGACCCGACCAACTGAATGAGTCCGGCTCAGAGGCGCAGGAAGATCCGGCGGCGGTGGAGCCACCAGCAGGCCAGCCAGAACATCAGACCCACCACGGTCGCCTGCACGAACGGCGCGTTCGCCGCGCCCAGCACCTTGAACACGTCCGACCCGAGGTGCGTCTGGAACGTCTTCGCCGTCCACGGCCGCAGCAGCATCCCCATCACGTAGATGGCAAGGGAGTTCATCCCGACCACCACCAGCGGGAACGTCCAACCGCGCCACCGCTGCACGTCCACCGCCCAGTACAGCCCGCCCAAGATCAGCGCGCACCAGCCGGTCGACCACAGGGCCCAGCTCGGCGTCCAGATCCGCTTCACCAGCGGGATCCCCAGGGCCGCGCCCAGCAGGCCCAAGGCCAGGCCCGCGATCCCCGCCAGCAGGAGCCAGCGGGCCTTGTCCCGCGCCTCGCGCCCCGAGCGCAACAACTCGCCCGCCATCAGGCCGAGCAGCATCGTCGCCAGCGACGGCAGGAAATTGATCGTCTGGTACCCGCCGCCGTTGAAGACGAAGGGATCCGACCGCGGCAGCAGATTCAGGAGCCAGGTGTCGATCGCGTGCCCGACGTTGACGTTCTTGTGCCAGGCCGCGCCCACCCCGGCGAGGTGCTGCTGCGCCCAGGCGGCGGTGACGCCCGCCTTCGGCGCCCCCGCGGCCGGATCGATCCCCGGCGCCGGATAAGCGGCGTACAGGATCCAGGTCCCGAGCAGAATCGCCGCCACCGCCCCCGCCTGCACCCGCACGGACCGCCCCCAGAGCAAAAACAGGAACGGGTAACCGAGGCCGATCTGCGTGAGCACGTTCATCAGGGACCACTCGGTGCCGTTGCGGCCGTTCGAGATGAGGAAGATGCCGAGCGCCGCGAGCGCCACCGCCCGCCAGCAGGCGTGCCCGAACATCCGGCCCCACGACTCGCCCTCGCGCTGGCGCCGCACGTAGGAGTACGCCATCGAGACGCCGACCATAAACATAAACGACGGCTGGATGAGGTCCCAATAGCCGCCCCCGCGCCATTCGGCGTGCTCGAACTGGTGCAGGACCAGGCCCCAGAAACCGGAGTCCGGATCGGCCTTGAGGTGGTTGCGCGCCGTCGCGGCGAGGCCGAAGCCGTTGCACGCGAGCGAGATCATAATCAGGCCGCGGTAGACATCGAGGGACTGCAGCCGGTCCGGGAGCGGGGCAGGCACGGGCACGGGGGCGGAGGAGCTCATCGGGGGGAGACGCGCGGGACACCCGCGCGCGGGGTGCGCAGAGCGTGTCCGGGCGGGCGCGCGTGGCGAGCGCAAATCCCGCGCGGCGCGGCGGGACGTTTCGGTTCTTGCCCGGCCACGCGCAGCGGCTTCCCTCAGCCCGCGCGTGTCCGCCGATCCCCAGTTCGTCCATCTCCACGTCCACACCGACTACAGTCTCCTGGACGGCTGCTGCCGCATCGACCGGCTGGTGGAGCGGGCGGTGGAGATGGGGATGGGCGCGATGGCGCTGACGGACCACGGCAACCTCTACGGTGCGATCGAGTTCTACCAACAGGCGAAAGCCCGCGGCCTGAAGCCGCTGATCGGCTGCGAACTCTACCTGGTCGAGCACTCGCGGCTGGAGAAACACGGGCGCAACGACGACGAGGGGAAGACCATCTTCCACCTGGGCCTGCTCGCGAAAAACCTCCGGGGCTACCAGAACCTGCTGAAACTCGTCTCGGACGCCCACCTGAAGGGGTTCTACTACAAGCCCCGCACTGACCTCGAGACCCTGGCGCGCCACGCCGAGGGCCTAATCGGCTTCACCGGCTGCCTCGCCTCGCTGGTCCCGCAGCACCTGCTGCACGGCCGCGAGGAGGAGGCGCGCCGCGCGTGCGGGCGCTTCGTGGAGATCTTCGGCCGCGAGAATTTCTTCGTCGAGCTGCAGGACCACGGCCTGCCCGAGCAGCGCCAGATCATCCCCGGCCTGCTCCAGCTCGCCGAGGAGTTCGGCCTGAAGGTGGTCTGCTCGAATGACGTGCACTACGTGCGGCAGGCCGACGCCGGCCCGCACGACGCGATGCTCTGCATCCAGACGGGCGCCAAGATCGAGGAGGAGAAGCGGATGCGCTTCACCGGCCAGGAATTCTACCTGAAGTCGGGCGCGGAGATGGCGCGCCTGTTCGCGGAGGTCCCTGACGCCGTGCCCAACACCCGGCTCGTCGCCGAGATGTGCGACCTCGCGATCCCCTTCCCCAAGGGCAGCGAGCGCTACCCGCGCTATCCCCTCCCCCCGGAGGTGAAGACCGACCGGACGGGCTACCTGCATCACCTCTGCCTCGAGGGCCTGCGGCAACGCTACGGCTTCGATCCCGCGCTGGTCGCCGCGCAACCCGCCATCGCCGAGCGGCTGGAGCGCATCCGTCATCCCCCGGCGGGCCAGAAGCCCCAGGCCCCCGACTACTCCGGCCTCACTCGCGACGAGGAGCTCGTGGTGCGCCTCGAGTTCGAGTTGGCGATCATCGGGGTGACCGGGTTCGTGGACTACTTCCTCGTGGTCTGGGACTTCATCGCCTGGGCCAAGGCACAGGGTATCCCGGTCGGCCCGGGCCGCGGCTCCGGCGCCGGTTGCCTCGTCGCCTACCTGCTCGGGATCACCAACCTCGACCCCATCCGTTTCCGGCTGCTGTTCGAGCGCTTCCTGAACCCGGAGCGCGTCTCCCCGCCGGACTTCGACATCGACTTCTGCATGCGGCGGCGCGGCGAGGTGATCGATTACGTGCGCCGCAAGTACGGGGAGCAGTGCGTCGCCAACATCATCACCTACGGCACCCTCGGGGCGAAGATGGTCATCCGCGACGTCTCGCGCGTGCACAACCTGCCCTTCGCCGAGGCGGACCGGCTGGCCAAGATGGTGCCGGACGAGCTCAACATCACCCTCGAGGACGCGGTCGCCAAGAGCGCGGAGCTGCGCGACGAGGTGGCGCGCAACCCGGTGGCCAAGCGCATTATGGACCAGGCGCGCGTGCTGGAGGGGATGGTGCGCAACACCGGCAAGCACGCGGCCGGGATCATCATCACCGACCAGCCGCTCGAGGAGTTCGTGCCGCTCACCCTGCAGGAGGGCGACATCACGGTGCAGTTCGATATGAACGCGGTGGGCAAGCTCGGCCTGCTGAAGATGGACTTTCTCGGGCTGAAGACCCTCACCGTCATCGCGGACGCGGTGGCGCACATCCGCCGCGGGGCGGATCCGGCCTTCGACATCGAGACGATCCCGCTCGACGACCCCGCGACCTACGCCCTGCTCAACGCCGGCCGCACCGTGGGCGTGTTCCAACTCGAATCCCCGGGGATGCAGAACGCGTGCCGCCAGGTGGGCGTGTCGAACATCGACGACATCAACGCCATCTGCGCGCTCTACCGCCCGGGCCCGATGGCGTTCATCCCCGACTATGCCCGCGGCAAGAAGGACCCCGCCAGCGTCTCCTACCCGCACCCGCTGCTCGAGCAGTCGCTGCGCGAGACGCACGGGATCATCGTCTACCAAGAGCAGGTGATGGAGTGCGCCAAGATCATCGCGGGCTACACGCTCGGCGGCGCCGATGTGCTGCGGCGCGCGATGGGCAAGAAGGACGCCGAGGCGATGGCCAAGGAGCGCCTCAAGTTCGTCGAGGGGGCCGGCCGCGTGAACCGCCTCGACGAGCGCAAGGCGAACGAGATCTTCGACCTGCTCAACAAGTTCGCCAGCTACGGCTTCAACAAGTCGCACTCGGCGGCCTACGCGCTCGTCAGCTACCAGACGGCCTACCTCAAGGCCAACCACCCGGTGGCCTTCATGGCCGCCGTCCTCACCGCGGAGCTCGGCAACGCGGACAAGGTCGCCCACTTCGTCGCCGAGGCGGGCGCGATGGGCATCACGGTGCTCGGTCCCGACGTGAACGAGTCGCGCGAGACCTTCACCCCGGTCGGCGGGCGCATCCGCTTCGGGCTGGGGGCGATCAAGGGCGTGGGCGAGCTGGCTGCGCAGCAGATCATCGCCGAGCGCGAGCAGGGCGGGCCTTACCGGGACTTCGAGGACTTCGCGCGCCGGATCGACGGCCGCGCCATCAACAAGCGCGTGCTGGAGCACCTGGTGAAGACGGGCGCCTTCGACTACGCGGGCGCCCCCCGCCGCGCCCTCTTCGACGGGATCGACGGCGCGCTGGCCGCCGCGGCCGCCGCGGCTCGCGACCGCGCGGCCGGCCAGCACAGCTTCCTCGACCTCCTCGGCGGCGACCCCGCCCCCGCCACCCCCGCGCCCGGCCGCGGCGCCGCCCCGGCCCGGCCGGCGGCCGAGGATTTCCCGCCCGCGGAGAAGCTGGCCTTCGAGAAGGAACTGCTCGGCTTCTACGTCTCCGGCCACCCGCTCGAGGCCTACGCGGGCCTGACGGAGGCGATCGACACCTTTGCGCCGGAAGCGTTGCTCCAGCAGCCGGACCGCACCGACTTCCGCCTCTGCGGGATCGCCGGCAGCCTGGTCAAGAAGCTCGCGAAGAAAGACAACCGGCCTTGGGTCGCCTTCACCCTTGCCACCCAGCGGGCCACCCTCGCGCTGAACCTCTTCGCCGACGGGTACGCCGCCTACGGGCAGACCCTCGGCGAGAACGCGCTGGTGCTCGTGCAGGGCAACGTGCTCGTCAACGCCGAGGGCGCGCGCCTCAACGTCAAGGAGTGCTACCCGCTCGACGCCCAGGTCGCGGCCCTGGTCAGCAAGGTCACCTGGCTGCTCCGTCCGGAGTCCCCGGATACGCCCGATTTCCTCACCCGGCTGCGCGCCACGATCGACCGCCAGGTCGGGGACACCCGCGTGGAGTTCGCCTTCGCCTTCCCCGACCACTTCACCCCGGTGGCGGAGGCCAGCCCCGCGCTGACCTGGAAGATCAACGCCGCCTCCTTCCAGCAGCTGCGCGCGCACCCCGCTGTCGCCGGCGTGCTGGTGGAGACACGGCGCCTGGAACTGAAGGAGGACCGCCGCTGGAAGCGCCGGTCGTGACCGGCCCCGCGCTGGCTTCTTGATGCACGAATCCGCCATCCTGAACCACGCCGCGCGCGTTCTGGCCGGCGTCACCGGCGAACTCCCGGCGGACGCGGTGCTGCGCCGCCACCTCGCGGATTCCGGCCGGCTCGGCGGCCGGGAGCGCCGCGCGATCAGCCGCGCGGTCTTCGCCTCCTTCCGCTGGCGCGAATGGCTCCCCGCCCGCGACTCGCTCCAGCGCCAGGTCGCCGCCGCGCTCGAGCTCCAGGCGCGCTTCGACGCCGATCCGCGCGCGGTGAAACCCGAGGCCCTCGCCGCCCGCGCGGTGCCGCCGTGGCTGCGCGACGAGATGGACGTTCCCGCGGAGTTCCTGCGCCAGCTGCAGCGTGAACCGGCGCTGTGGCTCCGCGCCCGGCCGGGCACCGCCGCCCGACTCGCGCGCGAGCTCGGCGACTGCCGCGCCTCGGAACGCGCCCCGGATGCGCTGCGCTACACCGGCACGCAGGACCTTTTCCTCACGCCCGCCTTCCATCGCGGCGCCTTCGAGATCCAGGACCTCGCCTCCCAGCTCGTCGGGCACGCCTGCGCGCCCCGGGCCGGGGAGACCTGGTGGGACGTCTGTGCCGGCGAGGGCGGCAAGCTGCTGCACCTCTCGGACCTGATGCAGAACAAGGGCCTCCTCTGGGCGACCGACCGGAACGCCCGGCGCCTGGCCACCCTGCGGCGCCGCGCCGCGCGGGCGGAGGTGTTCAATTTCCGCGTCGCCCCCTGGGATGGCGGCACCCGGCTGCCCACGAAGACGAAGTTCGACGGCATCTTGCTCGACGCCCCCTGCAGCGGCGTGGGCACCTGGCAGCGCAACCCGCACGCGCGCTGGACGACGGGACCGGCGGACGTCGCCGAGCTGGCCGGCACGCAGCGCGCCCTGCTCGAGCGCGTCGTCTCCGCCCTGCGGCCAGGCGGCAGGCTCATCTACGCGGTCTGCACGCTCACCCGGCGCGAGACCACCGAGCTGGCGGCCGCGTTCGGCGCCGCGCATCCGGAAGTCGAACCGACCCCGCTCTTCGGGATGACGGAAGGCCCGGCCAGCGTCACGCTCTGGCCCCAGGAGCTCGAGGCGAACGGGATGTTCCTCGCCGCCTGGCGCCGGCGCTGAGTTCCACCGTGCCCCGGATCAGCGCCGCCACCGTCCGCGCGGACTTCAATGACCTGTCCGCGGTGCTGCACTACACCCGCGCCGCCCACGGGCTCGGGCTCTGGGCGTCGGAACGGCTGCTGATCGAGCGGTTCTTCCCGGATCGCGAAGCCCCCCTGCTCGAGGCCGGCTGCGGCGCGGGTCGCGTCACCATCGGGCTCTGGGAACTGGGATACCGGCACCTGACCGCGTTCGACTTCGCGGCGGAACTGCTCGATCAGGCCCGCAGCCTGGCTGCGGAGCGCGGCGCGGAGGCGATCCGGTTTCTCGAGGCCGACGCCACCCGTGTCGGTCCCGCCCTCGCCGCCGCCGGCGTGGCACCCGCGGCGGGCGCACTGTTCCCATTCAACGGCCTGATGCAGATCCCGGGCCGGGAGAACCGCCGGCGCGCGCTGGCCGGGCTGCACGCGGCCTGCCGGCCCGGCGCGACCCTGCTCTTCACCACCCACGACCGGGAGAGCTCGCGGGTGGAACGCGCCCTGTGGCGGCTCGAGGCCGAGCGCTGGGCGCGGGGCGAGCAGGACCCGCGGCTCGTGGAGTTCGGCGACCGGTATTTCGCGGACGAGAACGGCCGCACCTTTATGCACCTGCCGGACCGGGCCGAGGTGCTGGCCGATCTCGCCGCGACGGGGTGGAGCCACACCTTCGACGCGGCCCGCCGCGAGCTCGCGCGGGAGACGCAGGCCGTCCGGGAGTTTTCCGACGACTGCCGCTTCTGGGCGGCGCGGCGGTACTGAACCGCCGCCTGGCGGCTACGGCGCGCCATTCGGACGCCGGACCGTGAACAGTTCCCGCGTCCGCGCATAGGCCTCGCCCCCCATCCTCCCGATCAGGTCGAGCTTGGCCGGGTCCGGCCGGCCGTCGGGCCCGAGGACGTCATCGCGCACGTGCGCGTGGAGGATGCGGCCGAAGACCACCGTCGCCGCGCCGGGCCCGTCGCCGAAGGCGAGCTCCCGCTCCAGCGCGCACTCGAAGGCCACCGGGGCGGCGGCGACGCGCGGCGGGCGCACGCGGGTGGCGGGCGAGGCGGCGACCCCGGCGTGGGTGAATTCGCTCTCCCCGTACGGCAGCGGGGCCGCGGTGGCGTTCATCGCCTCCGCCTGCGCATAGGGCACCAGGTGCACGATGAATTCCGGGACCTCGCGGACGTTGCGCAGGGTGTCCTTGGGCGTGCCGTCACGGGTGTTGGCGGCGACAAACAGCAGCAGCGGCGGCCGCGCCGAGACGGCCTGGAAGTACGAGAAGGGCGCCAGGTTGGGCCGGCCGTCCCCCGAGATCGTCGAGATCCACGCGATCGGCCGCGGCAGGATCGTGGCGATCATCCAGGCGTGGGCTTCGCGCGGCGGGAGGGCGGCGAGGTCAAGTTCCATAGGAGCCAACGTGGTCGGGCCGGCCCCGGTTGGCGAACTCATAGCCGGGTTCGCTTGCTTCCCGCGCGGACGCGGCCTTTTCTCCCGCCTCGCCGTGGCCGACCTTCCCCTTCCCGCCCGTCTTCGCGCCTGCCTCGCCCTCACCGGCGTCGCCGCGTTGGCCGGCCTCTTCGCGGGCGCCACGGGCGGCTGCGGGAAACCGTCGCCGACCGCCGCACCCGCGGCCGCGGTCGCGACCGTGCCCGCGAAATCCGCGGACTGCCGCACGTGCCACGAGGACATCTACCGTGATTGGGCGGGCTCCCATCACGCGCTGGCGCACCGGACGGTGGACGCGCAGGCCGACGCGGCCGCGGTGGGCGCGCCGCAGCGCTTCACCCTCCACGGGGTTGACTACGAGATTCGCTGGCAGGACGGGAAGCCGACCTTCACCGAGCGCCGGGCCGACGGGAATCCAGGACACACCTACGCCGCGGACTTCGTCATCGGCCACACGCCGCTGCTGCAGTACGTCGTGCCGGGCGAGCGGGGCGCCTACCAGGCGGCGGAGCTGGCGTGGGATCCCCACCGCAAGGAGTGGTTCAACGTCTTCGGGGACGAGCGGCGCCGGCCCGGGGAATGGGGGCACTGGATGGGGCGCGGGATGAACTGGAACTCGATGTGCGCCCACTGCCACCTCACGGATTACCGGAAGAACTACGACCTCACCACCGACACCTACCGCACGACCTTCCGGGAGCAGGGCGTCGGCTGCTACCAGTGCCACGGGGACCTGCCGGAGTCGCACTTCCGGCCGCGGCCCTCCCCCCCGGGAGGCCGTGGGCCGGGCGCCACCGCCGCCGAGCTCCAGCGCGCCCAGGAGACCTGCGCCCCTTGCCACGCCCGCAACGAGCTCCTTACCGGCCGGCTCGAACCCGGCGGGTCCTATCACGACCACTACCGGCTCACCCTGCCGACCGAGGCCAACGTCTTCTACCCGGACGGCCAGGTGCGCGACGAGGACTTCAACTACACCTCGCTGCTCACCAGCCGGATGGGCGGGAAGGCGGGCGTGACCTGCCTCGACTGCCACAACGCCCACAGCGGCAAGACCATCCTGCCGGTGCAGGACAATTCCCTGTGTCTCCAATGCCACGGTCCCTCCCCGCGCGGCAACGCGCCCGTGATCGACCCCGTCGCCCACTCCCACCACCTGCCCGGCAGCACGGGCGGCCGCTGCGTCGAGTGCCATATGCCGCGCACGACCTATATGCAGCGGGACCCGCGGCACGACCACGGCTTCACCAAGCCCGACCCGCTCCTGACCAAGGAGCTCGGGATCCCGAACGCCTGCAACCGGTGCCACACGGACCGCTCGGTCGACTGGGCCATCGAGCACGCGGAGAAGTGGTACGGGCCGAAACTCGAGAATCGCCAGCGGCAGCGGACCCGCGTGGTCGCCGCCGCCCAAGCCGGCCAGCCCGGCTCGCTTGACCGCCTCCTCGAGTTCATCGCCAACGAGGACGTTCCCGCCTGGCGCGCCACACTCCTGCTGCTCACGCGCCCGCAGGCGACCCGGGACGCGCGCGTGCCCGCCGTGGCCCGCGAGCACCTGACCCACGCCGACCCGATGGTGCGCTCCGCCGCCGTCCAGATCCTTTCGGGCGTCCCGGGCCAGAACGACGCGCTCCGCCCGATGCTCAACGATCCGGTCCGCCTCGTCCGCCTCGACGCCGCCTGGCCGCTCTCCCCGGAACTGCCCGCCGGCTCCCGCATCCGCCAGGAGCTCGACACTTACCTCGCGGCCAGCGCCGACCAGCCCGCCGGCCGGATGCGGCTCGGGCAGGATTTCTTCAACCGCGGCCGCTCCGCCGAGGCGGAGGCCTCCCTGCGCCAGGCCGTCGCCTGGGACCCGAACTCCCCCGGCCTGCACGACACCCTCGGCATCGTGCTCAACGAACTCGGCCGTCCCGGCGAGGCCGCGGCCTCCCTCTGGCGGGCCGCGCAGCTCAACCCCACCGACGCGGACGCCGCCTTCAATGCCGCCCTCGCCTATGCCGGGGCCCGGCAGTTGCCGGATGCCGAACTCGCGCTCCGTGAGGCCGTCCGCCGCAATCCCCGCTTCGACCGCGCGTGGTACAACCTCGGCCTGCTCCTGCACCAGACGTCCCGCAGCGCCGAGGCGATCGCGGCCCTCTCCACGGCGGAGCAACTCGCGCCCCGCGTCCCGGATTACCCCTACGCCCGCGCGACCATCCTCCGCCAACAGGGCGATCGCGCCGGGGCTGCCGCCGCCGCCCGCCGGGTCCTGGAGCTCGACCCGCGTCACCCGCAGGCGCCCGCCCTCCTGTCACCGTAGCAGCGTTACCCCTCCGTCGATATCGTAGGCGGATCCGGTGATGAAAGCCGCCTCGGACGAGCACAGGAACGCCACCAGCGCCGCCACCTCGTCGGGCTGCCCCATCCGCCCCAGCGGCTGCGCGGCCGCCAGCCGGGCCAGCGTGGCCGCCTCCTCGCCGGGATAGTGCTTCGCCACGAAACCGTCGACGAAAGGCGTGTGCACGCGCGCCGGGCAGACGCAGTTGGCGCGGATCCCGCGGTCCACGTAGTCACGCGCGACGGACAGGGTCATCGCCAGCACGGCGCCCTTGGTCATCCCGTAGGCGAACCGCTGCGGCAGCGCGATCTTCGAGACCACCGACGCGAGGTTGCAGATGACGCCGCCCCCGGCCTCCAGGAGCCGCGGCACCCCGAAGTGAAGCCCGTGATAAACCCCCTTCACATTGACGGCATAGAGCCGGTCGAGGTCCTCGGGCTTTGTCCCCAGCACATCGCCCACGTGGCTGATGCCCGCGTTGTTGACGAGCACGTCCAGACGCGGCGGCGCGGCGAGGGCGGACGCCATCGCGGCGGTGTCGGTGACATCGGCGGTGACGGTCTCCGCGAGTCCCCCGGCCGCGCGGATCTCCTGCGCGACGGCGGCGGCAGCCTCGGGCCTCGCCTCGAGGATCCAGGTCGTGGCGCCCTCGGCGGCGAGGCGGAGGGCGATGGCCCGGCCGATGCCGGACCCTCCCCCGGTCACGAGCGCGGTGCGCCCGGCGAAGCGTTGCGGCAGGGCACTCATCGTCACCAGCGGGTGGCCTGGAAGGTCCAACCGGGGACCTTCTTGCGCATCTCGATCTCGTCGTTGCGCTCGCGCAGCCCGCAGCGCACATACGCGGCGTGCGCCCGGGCGAGGGCGGCCCGGTCGAGGCGGACCCCTAGACCGGGCTCACGCGGGAGGGTGACGCAGCCGTCCTCGATCGGCAGGCGGCCGCCCACGATGATGTCCTCCCACTGCCAAGGATAATGCGTGTCGAGCGCGTAGGACAGGTTGGGCATCGCGGCCCCGAGGTGCGTCATCGCCGCGAGGGAGATGCCCGCGTGGTTGTTGGA
The DNA here is from genome assembly GCA_016871595.1 of Verrucomicrobiota bacterium. Classification (GTDB taxonomy): domain Bacteria; phylum Verrucomicrobiota; class Verrucomicrobiia; order Opitutales; family Opitutaceae; genus ER46. Next base: position 14,571 of record VHCY01000006.1, on the reverse strand, counting down.
GTGCATCGAGACGCCGCGGCCGAAGGTGCGGCAATGGGCCGCCAACTCCATCGAGGTGCGGAGGCCGCCCCAGTAGTGGTGGTCCGTGAGGATGATGTCCTCCGAGCCCAGCCGGATGCTGCCCGGCAGGTCGTCGAAGGAGGTGGTGCACATATTGGTCGCGAGCGGCAGGCGCAGGGAGCGCCGCACCTCGGCCATCGCCGCCTGCCCGCGGCACGGGTCCTCGAGGTACTCGAGGACGCCCTCCAACTCGCTGCCCCAACGGATGGAGGTCGGGACCGTCCAGAGCGCGTTCGGATCGAGGCGCAATGGGACGTCCGCGCCGAAGCGCCGGCGCAACGCGTGCATCGCGGCCACCTCCTGCGCGGGCTCGAAGACGCCGCCCTTGAGCTTGATCGAGGCGAACCCGAAGGTGGCGACCATCGCCTCGGCCTGGGCCACGATGCCGTCCGGATCGAGCGCCGCGCGCTGGCGGGCCGCGTCCCAGCCCGTGGCCGCGGGATCGGTGCCGAAGGCGAGTTCCCCGCCGGCGCCCTCGTACTTGTAGAAGAGGTAGGCCGAATAGGGCACCCGCTCCCGCACCACGCCGCCGAGCAACTGGGCGACCGGAACCCCGTAGGCCTGCCCCTGCAGGTCGAGGCAGGCCACATCCAGGGCACTGAAGACCTGCACGCGGGTGCGACCGTCCCAGGGCTTGTTCCCGCGGGCCGCGGAGGCCTCGGGCGCGCCCTGGTCAGCGAGCCGCTGGCGGAGCGCCTGCCAGTTGCGCGGATCGGCCCCGATGACCGTCTCACGCACGGCCGCCAGCGCGGCGTCGACCGCGACGCTGCCGGGCACCTCGGCGAGGCCGCTCAGCCCGTCCGCGGTGCGCAGTTCGACCACCGTGCGGAGGCAATAGGGCGCGTGCAGTCCGGCGGCATTGAGCAGCGGCGGATCCCCCAGGGCGATGGGGGTGATATGCATCTCGGTGATACGCATCGTCGGATCAGGTGGCGCGGAGGCCGGCGAGGAATCCCAGCAGGCCGGCGCGCGCGGCGCCGCCGTCGCTGCCCAGGGCGGTGAAGGTGTATCCCAGTTCCCGCACCTTCGGCACGAGGGCCGGCTGGTGCACGAGGATCCCGGCGGCCTTGCCGTGGCGGCGGGCCGCGGCGGCAACCTGGCGCAGGGCCGCGGTGAAGTCGGGGTGCTCCAGCTGGTCGCGGATCCCCATATTGTAGGAGAGGTCCGTGGGTCCCACGAAGAGCACGTCCGCGCCGTCCACGGCCGCGATGGCCTCGGCGTTCGCGACCGCCTCCGGCGTCTCGATCTGGATCACCCCGAGCAGGCGCTCGTGGGCGTGGAGGTAGTACTCCTCGAAATCACCCCCGAAGCCGGCCCCGCGGTTGAACTTCGCGACGCCCCGGGTGCCGTGGGGCGGGTAACGCATCGCGGCGGCGGCGGCGCGCGCCTCGGCCGCGGTGTTGACGTAGGGCACCATCACCCCGCTCGCGCCGGCGTCGAGCACCCGCTTGAAACGCGCGGGCTCGTTGTGGGCGATGCGGACGACCGGAAAGGCGGGCGTAGCGGCGGCGGCGTGCAGCTGGTGCAGCAGCAGGTCCTCGCCACCGGGACCGTGCTCGTGGTCGATCAGCAACCAGTCGAAGCCCGCCAGGCCGGCGATCTCGACGGTCATCGGGGAGCCGAGATTGAGGAAGGTGCCGGTGAGCCATTCGCCCGCGAGGACGCGGCGGCGGAAGTCAGGGGAGAGTCTCATTGATCAGCGGGAGGTGTAGAGCTGATAGAGGGCCTGGGTGCCGCACTCGTCGAGCCCGCGCGCGGCGACCTCGTCGTAGAGCCGGCGCGCGACGGCGAGGCCGGGGAGGTCGAGCTGGAGCTCCGCGGCGCTGTCGAGGGCGATGCGCATATCCTTGAGGATGTGCTTCACGTAGAAGCCGGGGGCGTAATTGCCGGCGAGGGCCCGCGGCGCGAGGTTGGTCAGCGCCCAGCTGCCCGCCGCGCCGCCGCTGATGCTCGCGTGGACGGCCGCCGGATCGAGCCCGGCCTTCCGCGCGTAGGCCAGCGCCTCGACCCAGGCGACCATCCCCACCGCGACGGCGATCTGGTTGGCCATCTTGCAATGCTGGCCCGCCCCGGCGGCCCCGTGGCGGGCGATGTTCTTGCCCATCAGATCAAAGAGCGGACGCGCCCGGACGAAAGCCTCCTCCTCCCCGCCCACCATAATGACGAGCCGGGCCTCGCGGGCGCCGAGGTCGCCGCCGGACACCGGGGCATCAAGCGCCGCGAGTCCGCGCGCGGTGGCCGCGGCCGCGATCCGGCGCGCCAGCACCGGGCTGGAGGTGGTCATATCGATCAGCAGCGCTCCCGGCCGCGCGCGCTCGACGATCCCACCGGCGCCGAGGTAGCTCGCCTCCACGTCGGACGGGAAGCCGAGCATCGTGATCACTGCGTCCGCGGCGGCGGCCGCCGAGCCCGCGGAGTCGTGCCAAGCCGCGCCCGCGGCGAGCAGTTCCGCCGCCTTGGCCTGGGTCCGGTTATGGACGTGGAGCCGGTGGCCGGCGCGGAGGAGATGGCCGGCCATGCTTCGGCCCATCACGCCGATGCCAATGAACGCGATCGAGAGCGGGGAGGACATAAGGAATGGAGCGAAGGAGTGAAAAACACCCCGGCGGCCCCGCGCGATGCAATTCTCCGCACGCTCCGGGATTGCCAGCGCGGCGCGCGCGCCCGACGCTCTGCCATCCCCTATGTCCCCCTCCCGTAGAACCTTCCTGACCTCCTCGATGGCCACCGCCGCCGCCCTTGCCGCCTCGACCCGCCCTGCCCGCGCCGCCGCGGCCGCCGGGCGCGAGTACTACGAGCTCCGCTGCTACCACCTGAAGGCCGACACCCGCCTGAAGGCCAGCGCGCCACGCGCCCCCGTCGAGGCCTACCTCGGCGAGGCCCTCCTCCCCGCGCTCGCCCGCCGCAACGTCGGCCCGGTCGGCGTCTTCACCGAGATCAAGGTCGACAAGCCCAAGGGGACTTCCGAACCGATCGCGGACAGCCCGCTCTGGGTCCTGATCCCGCACGCGACCCTCGAGTCATTCCACGCGGTCAGCGCGGACCTCGTCACTGACCCGCAGCTGCAGGCCGCGGGCGCCGCCTATCTCCAGGTGGAGAAGGCCAAGCCGGCCTTCGAGCGCGTCGACACGTGGCTGCTGCGCGCCTTCGCCAGTATGCCCCGCCTTGAGGTCCCCGCCTTCTCCAAGGCCAAGGCACCCGGGCGGGTCTTCGAGATGCGCGACTACGAGAGCCACAGCGAGCTCAAGGCCCTCAACAAGATGGCGATGTTCGACGAGGGTGAGACCCAGCTGATGCGGGACCTGGGGATGAACCCGGTGTTCTTCGGCCAGGCGCTCGCGGGCCCGAACCTTCCCCATCTCCGCTACTTCACCTCCGGCCCGACGCTCGAGGCGCACCTCGCGGGCTGGAAGAAGTTCGGCCCCGACCCGCGCTGGGTGAAGATGAAGGACGACCCCCGCTGGGCGAACAACACCTCGCGCAACACCGCGCGCTTCCTCGTTCCCGCCGCCTGCTCTCAGCTCTGATCCCGGCGCCCGCGGCGGCGCCAGGCCCAGACGAGGCTTATCGCTCCCGCGCCGGCGCCGAAGGTCGCCGGCTCGGGCACGGCCGTGAAGTTTGCCGGGTAGCCGATGTCCTGCATCGCTCGGAGATCGAGCGACGTCAGGTACTTGCGCACCCCGGCGGCGATGTCCGGATCCATCAGGGTCTCCTGAACCGCTCCGTCTCGGGTGGAGAAGCTTAAGGTGTTCGTCGCCCAGTGATCGCGGCCCGCGTTGAGCGGCACGCCGAAGGGGGTGTCCGACTTTTCCTCGACGCTTTTGCCTCCGGCGAAGGCGCCATTGAACAGATTCCGATCCCATCCGGATCCTACCCGGGTATCGCCGAATCCGAGGACGTGCAGCAACTCGTGCGCAGCCACGGAAAAGAAGTCGAACTGGCCCGCGAAGCTGCTGTTAGAGAGGGGCGTGGAATCAAAGAACCACGCCGTGGAGGAATTGAAGGAGAGCGCCGCGACGCTTGCCCTAGTGTACGCACTGGGGCCTTCCGTCCGCTTATAAACGGTATTACTGACCCAGGCCGACTCCCCGCTGGCGCTGATACCCGGGAGCGTCGCCTGCGCCAGCACCGAACTCCCGAGGCTGGCTCCGCCGACATAAACCACCACCGTGTTGGCCGCGACCGAAAGGTTCGTCACGGAATGAGTCGTCGAGGGATCGGAAGGCGAGGTGAACTGGGCCGTCCACGTGTTGCTTCCGCCCGCGGTGATGCCCGCCAGGCTAGTGGCGGTAAGGAACTGGCTCACGTAGCTACCCACTGTTTCCAGATGCAGCCGTCGGCTCTCGTTGGCGCCACTGAAAAAGCCGGTATCCAGCGAGTAATTGAACTCGAAGGTCAGCTGGGCGCGCAGGTTTGCGACCGGACCAAGCAGGAGCGACACGAGCAGGAGAAGACGGCCGAGGGGTGCGCGCATGACGGACCCTCATTCCCGCAAGTCCGGACCTCCAGAAAAAACCTTTAACCAGCGGGGATCCCGGATCTACATCGGCTCCCTGGCGGGGTTCCACTCATACCCAGCTGCGGCAAAACTCATGCGCCCAATCTTGGTGATCCTGCTCTTCCTCGCGGGGCCCGCATCCGCCGCCGAGCCCCCTCCCCTGCCCGAGTACCGCGCGCTTCGTGCCGCCACGCCCCCGCGGATCGATGGGCGACTCGATGACCCTGCCTGGGCCGCCGCGCCACTCGCCGGGGATTTTGTCTTCACGTGGTTCAAGGCGGGCGCCCGCGAGCAGACCCGCGCGCGCCTGGTCTGGGACGACACCTACCTCTACCTGGCCTTCGAGTGCGATGACCGGCACATCACCGCCCGGCACACCGAGCGTGACGGGCGCATCCCCGAGGACGATTGCGTCGAGCTGATGCTGATGCCCGACCCCACCAAGCCCGGCGTCTACTTCAACCTCGAGTTCAACGTCATCGGCGGACTCCTCGACAACTTCCGCCCCAACGGCCCCACCCAGCCCCGCGCCCCCCGCTGGGACGCCGAGGGCGTGATCCTGGCGGGTACCTACGAGGGCACGCTCAACGATGATTCCGACGAGGACCGGGTCTGGCGGGTGGAGGTCGCGATCCCGTGGCGCAACTTCGCCGCGCACGCGCCCGCGACGCCGCCGCGACCCGGCACCGTGATGCGGATGAACCTCAACCGGCACGGCGGCCGCACCAATCCGCAGTACAGCCAGTGGGCGCAGGCCGTCACGCCAAAGCCCTCCTTTCATACCCCGGACCGCTTCGGCCGCCTCATCCTCGAGGCGGCTCCGCCCGCGCCGCGGCCCTGAGGCCCGACCGATGCGCCTTCGCCGCATGAACCGCCACCTCGCGCGCGCCCGCCAATTCCTTGCTGCTGCGGTCCTCGCCGCCGCGCTGGGCTGGGGCTCCTCCTTCGCGGCGGATGGCCCGGCGCCGTCCGCCCCGCCGCGCGTCGCCGTCCTGGGCGCACCTGCGGAATCCAAAGCGGAACTCACTGCCGTCGCGGCCGCGCTCGCCCCCTTCACCTTGGTCAGTGACGCGGAGGCGGCCGATCTGGTGGTCGTGTGGCGCGGTCCGGGGCCCCAGGGCTCCGCCGATGCCTCCGCCTTCGCGCGTTTCCTGGCCCGCCCGCGACCGCTCGTCGTCCTCGGCGCCGAGTCGACGACCTGGCCCGGGGGCGCCGCGGAGGTCACCACCCTGCTCGGCGCCTCGCCGGGCGGGCGTTTTGCGCCGGGCGCCGCGCCCACTGTGCTCAGCGACTACGGCCATCCCCTGACCAGTGGCCCAGCGGAACCGCCGGCGCCCCAACCGCTGCGCCTCTGGAGCGGGCTCACCGCGGACACCTTCGTGCTGCAGGAGGCGACCGCGGGCGAAGCCACGACCCCGCTCGTATGGATCCGCAAAGGCGGCGCGAGCCGCGTTGTGCACCTAGCGGCCGTGACGCCGGCGATTTTGCACGAGGCCGGGGTGCGCCGCCTAATCGCGCAGGCCGTCTGGTGGGCCGCGGGGCGAACCGTGCCCGGCGCGACGCCCCACCTGCAACGGACGGTTTTGCCCGATGCGCATCCCGGTTCCTTCGCGCTCACCTTTCCCGAAGGCGTGGGCGTGTGCCTCGATCCGGTCCGCGGCGGGATCAACTACCTCTGGGCGGGGGAATTCGCGGACCCACGGCCGCGCTGGCTGACGAAACAGGGCGCGCCCGCCCGGCTCGACGGCCCCGTCTGGTACCGCGAGCCCGCGGAGCCCGCCTGGCGAACGTCGCCCGGGGGCCCCGCCGCGGCGTGGCGGTTCCGCGGCCACTCCACGCGGGCCGGGATGCCCGATTTCCACTACGAGGTCGCCGGGCGCACCGTGACCGAACACCCGGGCGCGACGCCGGCCGGCCGGGGCCTGGAGCGGCGATTCACGGTGGGACCCGGCGCCGCCCCGCTCTGGCTGCGCCTCGTGCCCCAGCCTGAGGTACTCATCGAGGTGACCGGCGCTCGCCGCGAGGCGGAACACGCGGGATTCACGGGGCAGGCGGCCGGCGAATTCACGGTGCGGCTGCTCCGGGCGAGCCGGGAGGCGACGCGATGAAGCCACTGCGGCTCGGGTTCCTCACGCTGATCTCCGTCGGCCTCGCGCTGGCCACGGCCCCCGCCCCGGCCCGGCTCTCCGGCCGGATCGAGAGCGAGAGCGGAGGCCCCGCACGCTTCGCGCAGGTGCGCGTCGAGGGCGCGGCGCTGGCGGGGCGAGAGAACAGCCAGGTGATCCAACGCGCCGGGAACGACGGCACCTTCGAGGTCTCCCTGCCGCCCGGGGCCTACGAGATCTGGGTGACCGCGCCCGACCACGAGGAGACAACCTTCCGCCTGGAGGTCGCATCCGGGGCCACCGTGAACCGGGACCTGCGCCTGCCGGCGCTGCAGCGCACCCCGTACCGGGTCGAGACCGTGGCCTTGCCGCGGCCGATGATCCCGGAGGTTTCGGGCGTGGCGTTCACGCCCCGGGGCAGCCTGGTCGTGACGAACCGACGCGGGGAGGTATGGATCCGGCCCGCGGACGTTGGGCGGTGGCGGCGGCTGGCGGACGGGCTGCACGAGCCCTTCGGCGTCGTCGCCGCGGACGAGACGGATGTCTTTGTGATCCAGCGCCCAGAGCTCACGCGGCTCCGCGACCTGGACGGGGATGGCGTCGCGGAGATCCGGACCACGGTGGCGGACCACTGGGGCATCACCGGCAGTTACCACGAATTCTCCTACGGCCTCGTCCGGGACCGTGCGGGTAACTTCTACGCCTCCTCGGGCCTCTGTTCCTTCGGGCGCGGGGTCGAGCTGCCGTGGACCCGGGGACGGTTGCGGACCGAGCAGTACCTGCCTTGGACGGGTCCGGGGGCGGTGCCGGATGGCCACCGCTCGGTGGCGGAATTCCAGGGCTGGGCATTCCAGATCGCGACGGATGGGACGTTCCGGCCCTATGCCTCCGGCTTTCGGCAGCCTCTCGGCGTGGGGCTGAGTCCGGACGACGAGTTGTTCATCAGCGACTGTGCCGGGGCGTGGGTGCCCACTTCCGTCCTGATCCACGTGGCGCGCGGGGCGTTCCACGGGCATCCCGACAGCCTGAAGTGGCATCCGGAGCTAAAGGACCAGCGCCTGTCGGCGGCGGACGTCTCGCGCCTGCGGCGGCCGCCAGCCGTTTACCTCCCGCGCGGCCTGATGGGCACGTCCCCGGGCCAGCCGGTCTGGGACCAGACGGGCGGCAAATTCGGTCCCTTCGCCGGCCAGGTCTTTCTCGGGGACGTGTCCGCCGTCCTGATGCGCATCGACCTTGAAAAGGTCGGCGGCGCCTACCAGGGGGCCGCGTTCCCGTTTCTGCGCGGACAGGGTCTGCGGATGGGTGGAATGCGCCACGCGTTCGGTCCCGATGGCGCCCTTTACCTCGGCCAAACCGTCCGCGGGTGGATGCCGACCGGCGGGAACGAAGGCCTCCAGCGCATCACGTGGGACGGCACCGCACCCGTGGAGATCCTCACCCAGCGGCTGGCGGAGCGCGGATTCGTCCTGACCTTCACCGTGCCGATGGGCGCCGCCGCGGCCGAGGCGCGGCATTACCGGTTCAAGCGTTTCCGCTACGACCACCATCCCCTTGACGGCTCGCTGCGCCGCGAGGAAACCGAGGTACCGGTGACCACCGCGCGGCTCGAGCCGGGCGGCCGTCGCCTGCACCTGGAGCTCGCGGAGGTGCAGCCCGGCTTGGTCCACGAGTTGACCGTGGCCTCCGCGGTGACCAGCGCGGGCGGCGCGCCGCTGCTGAATCGCGTCTCGTACTACACCCTCAATCGCCTCGCCGACGGCACGAGCGTCGCGGGGCCTTCGCAACTCGTCGCCTCGGCGGAGACCGCGCCGCGGCCGGGCGATCCGCGGGCCGGCGCGGACCTTTACCGCCTGCACTGCGCGACGTGCCACGGTGCGGATGGCAGGGGATCCCTGGCCGCGGGCACCCCGGATTACACCGGGGCCCGGGGTCTGCGGACGCGTTCGGACGAGGAGCTCGCGCGCATCGTCACCGAAGGCCGGCTCCCGGAGCCCCCGGCGGTGAACCCGATGCCGCCGTGGGGGAACGTCTTGCCCGCGCAGGCGATCCGCGACGTGGTGGCCTACCTGCGCGAGGCGTTTCCCTGACCGCTCAGGCGGCGAGGTACGGCGTGCGGGCCGCGAGGGCCTGCACCGCGGGGAGCCCCTCGAGGAGTTCCCCGATCGCGTCCCAGCGCCCGTGGATGAGGGCGTCGCGGGCGGCGGGGCGGACCTCGGCGCGGATCGACTGCCCGCCGAAGCGGATCTCCCCGGCGGCGACGTCCAGCGTGACCGGCAGGGCCGGATCCGCCTCGAGGGCGGCGGCGAGCCGGGCGATGTCCGCGCGGGCGGCGGCGGCGCAGGGGATGCCTAGCGTCGTGCAGTTGCCGAAGAAGATCTCGGCGAAGCTCTCCGCGACCACGGCGCGGAAGCCGTGCTTCTGGATCGCCTGCGGCGCGTGCTCGCGCGAGGAACCGCAGCCGAAGTTCGCGCCCGAGAGGAGGATCGTGGCGCCGCGGAAGCGCGGGTCGTTCAGCGGATGGGCCTGGTCGGTGCCATCGGCCTTCTTGCGCACGTCGTGGAAGAGGAACTCCCCCAGCCCGTCGAACGTCACGCACTTCATAAAGCGCGCGGGGATGATGCGGTCGGTGTCGATGTCGTTGCCCGGCACGCACACGGCGCGGCCGGTGACGGCGGTGATCTTCTCGAGGGCCATAAGCGGGGGGGTCAGGAGTGGACGGCGAAGACCTCGCGGGCATCCGCCACGGAGCCCGTGACGGCAGCGGCCGCGACCATCAGGGGGCTCATCAGGAGCGTGCGCCCGGTGGGCGAGCCTTGGCGGCCCTTGAAGTTGCGGTTGGAGGAACTGGCGCAGAGCTGGTCGCCGACCAGCTTGTCCGGATTCATCGCGAGGCACATCGAGCACCCGGCGGCGCGCCACTCGAAGCCGGCGTCCCGCAGCACCTGGTCGATGCCCTCCTTCTCGCACTGCAGGGCAACGATCTGGGAGCCGGGGACGGCGATCGCCTTCACGCCGGGAGCTACGCGGCGACCGCGGACGTGGCGCGCGACCTCGCGGAAATCACTCAGCCGCCCGTTGGTGCAGGAACCGATGAACGCGACGTCGATGCGCGTGCCCTTGATCGCGGCGCCGGGCCGGAGCTTCATGTAGGCCAGCGCCTCCTCGATGGAGGCCCGCTCGTCCGCGGCGGTCGCGCGGGCGGGATCGGGGATGGATTCGGTGATCGCGATGCCCTGGCCGGGATTGATGCCCCAGGTGACCGTCGGGGCGATGTCCGCCGCGTCGATGTTGACCACGTCATCGTACGGGCAGCCGGGATCGCTGGCGAAACCGCACCAGCGCTCGACGGCGGCCTCCCAGGCCGCGCCCTGCGGGGAGTACGGGCGGCCGCGGAGGTAGTCGAAGGTGGTCTGGTCCGGGTTCACGTAACCGGCCCGGGCGCCGCCCTCGATCGACATATTGCAGACGGTCATCCGCTCCTCCATCGAGAAGCGGTCGAAGACCTCGCCACCGTACTCGTAGGCGTAGCCGGTGCCGCCATTGACCCCGAGCACGCGGATGATGTGGAGGATGACGTCCTTGGCGTAAACGCCCGGCCGCAGGCTCCCGCGGACGTTGATGCGCCGGACCTTCAGCTTGCCCAGGGCCATCGTCTGGGTGGCGAGGACGTCCCGGATCTGGGTGGTCCCGATGCCGAAGGCCACGGCGCCGAAGGCCCCGTGCGTGCTGGTGTGCGAGTCGCCGCAGGCGATGGTGGTGCCGGGCTGGGTGATGCCCTGCTCCGGGCCCACGATGTGCACGATGCCCTGCTTGCCGGTGGCGCGGTCGAAGAACGTGATCCCGGACTCGGCGCAGTTGCGGCGGAGCTCCTCCATCATCGCCTGCGCGAGCGGGTCGCGGTACGGCTCGACCAGCTGGTCGGTGGGCACGATGTGGTCGACGGTGGCGAAGGTCCGGTGCGGCATCGCGACCTTCAGGCCGAGATCGCGGAGCATCCCGAAGGCCTGGGGGCTCGTGACCTCGTGGATGAGGTGCGTGCCGATGAGCAGCTGCGTCTGGCCGTTGGCGAGCGTGCGCACGGCGTGGGCGGCCCAGACTTTTTCGAAAAGGGATTTGGCCATGGGAAGAATCGGTCTGACTGTAACAGGATCCCGGGGCGGCCGGGGAAGCCTTATTTCCGGACGGAAAGACAAAACAGCCGGGACCCCGCGGGGTCCCGGCTGGTCGCGAACGCGGAGGGGAGCCTCAGACGGCCTTCTCGCCGCGCTCGTCGGTGCGGATGCGCACCACTTCCTCGAGGGGGAGAACGAAGATCTTGCCGTCCCCGATCTTCCCCGTGCGGGCCGACTTGCCGATGGCGTCGATCGCCTTGGCGGCGACCTCGTCCGACACGGCGACCTCGAGCTTCACCTTCGGCAGGAAGTCCACCGTGTACTCGCTGCCCCGGTAGATCTCCGTGTGCCCCTTCTGCCGGCCGAAGCCCTTCACCTCGGTCACGGTCATCCCTTCGATGCCCGCGGCCGCGAGGGCCTCCTTCACTTCCTCCAGCTTGAACGGCTTGATGATGGCGATGATGAGTTTCATGGATGGTAGGGATTAGGGGTTCAGCTGACGTAGCCCTCTTCGCCGTGCTCGGAGATGTCCAAGCCCTGGCGTTCGGCCTCCTCGGTGGGACGCAGGCCGATGACGGCCTTGACGATGTAGGCGATGATCGCGGTGGCGACCACCGACCAGACGATGGTGAGGGCGACGGCCTTGAGCTGGTTGGCGAGCAGGCCGTCCATCAGCTTCATCCCGTCGGGCCCGAGGACGGAGTTGGCCGCCGGATCGGCGAACACCCCGGTGAGGATCGCGCCCAGGGTGCCGCCCACGCCGTGCACCCCGAAGGTGTCGAGCGAGTCGTCATACCCGAAGGCCTTCTTGAGGTAGGCGCAGGCGAGGAAGGGGATGACGCCCGCGAAGATGCCGATGATGACCGCCGAGGTCGGGAGCACGAAGCCGGCGCCCGGGGTGATCACCACGAGACCGGCGACGATGCCGGAGCAGAAGCCCAGGACGCTGGGCTTGCCGCGGAGGACCCATTCGCAGACGGCCCAGGTGAAGCCGGCCGTGGCGGCCGCGAGGGTGGTGGTGGCGAAGGCGTTGGCCGCGAGGCCGTCGGCGCCGAGGGCGGAACCGGCGTTGAAGCCGTACCAGCCGACCCAGAGCATCCCGGTGCCGACCATGCAGAGCACCATCGAGTGCGGGGGCATCGACTCCTTGCCGAAGCCCACGCGCTTGCCGAGGATGATGCAGAGCACCAGGGCGGACCAACCGGAGGTCATATGCACCACGGTGCCGCCGGCGAAGTCGATCGCCTTGATCGCCGCATCCTTGTTAAGCGGGCCGCACATCAGCCCGTTCGAAGCCCACACCATATGGGCGAAGGGGAAGTAGACCAGGAACATCCAGAGCGCCACGAAGACGAGCACCGCGAGGAACTTCATCCGCTCGGCGATCGCGCCCACAATGAGCGCGGGAGTGATGATGGCGAAGCTGAGCTGGAACATCGCCCACATTAGGTCGCTGATCCAGTGGTAGCCCGCGCCAGTCTTGCCCCCCTCGACGCCAGTCAGGAATTTCGCGGCAGTGTCACCGATGATCGCGTTGCCCCCGGAGAAAGCGAGGCTGTAGCCCACCGCCCACCAGAGGATCGTGACCAACCCGGCGATGCCCATACACTGGGCGAGCACCGAGAGGACATTCTTGCGCCGGACTAGGCCACCGTAGAAGAGCGCGAGACCAGGCAGCGTCATAAAGATCACGAGCGCCGTGCTTACCATCTGCCACGCGTTGTGGCCGGGACCGGGACCGGGGATCTTGGAGGCGACGTCCGGCGTGCGGGCGCCGTTGTTCACATAGGCCTCCAGGTCCGCGATGCGCTGTTCCATCGTGGGCTCCTTCGGGGCGGGCGGCGCCGCGGGCGCCGCGGGCGCGGGGGTTTGGGCGGACAGCGATCCCCAGCAAAGCCCGGCAAGCAGGGCGAGGAGCGCGAACGGCTTCATTCGACGAATACGGGTGGACATGCGCGTGGTGGTTGGGTTGGAGGACGTGGACAACCGGCCGCACGGGGAACAGACCCCGTTTGGCCGGATCGGGACCGCAGGGCGGGCCCACCCTCCTTAAGCACGCCCCGTGCCAAGGCAGCCGCGATTTTGACCACCCACCGCGCAGGAATTCCAAGGCACCGATCTCCCCCTTGGAGGCCACCCGCTTCACGGCGTCAGAACGCCCGGTGTACGGGCACGCAAAGCCCGGCGAACCCCACCGACCCTCTCGGAAACGCTCCCGCGACGGCTTCTGCAGGCCGGCTGGACTTCAGACGGCCTGCTCGCCGCGCTCGTCCGTGCGGATGCGCACCACTTCCTCGAGCGGGACGACAAAGATCTTGCCGTCCCCGATCTTGCCGGTGCGGGCCGCCTTCGCGATCGCGTCGATGGCCTTGCCGGCGACATCATCCGACACCGCGACCTCGAGCTTCACCTTCGGCAGGAAGTCCACCGTGTACTCGCTACCCCGGTAGATCTCCGTGTGCCCCTTCTGCCGGCCGAAGCCCTTCACCTCGGTCACGGTCATCCCCTCGATGCCCGCGGCCGCGAGGGCCTCCTTCACTTCCTCCAGCTTGAATGGCTTGATGATGGCGATGATGAGTTTCATAGGGCGGCGAAAGACTTGCGCGAGGGGGCTAGGAGAGGAGAGTCCCCGCCCCGGCCCGGCGCAAGTTCTAGTTGCGGTCGGGCGGCCTCACTGCGGGGGTACCACCGCGATGTGCAGCTCCCGGAGCTGGCGCGGGGTGACCGGCGTTGGGCTCTGCGCCATCAGGTCCTGGCCCTTCTGGGTCTTGGGGAACGCGATCACGTCGCGGATGCTCGTGGTGCCGCAAAGGAGCGCGACCATCCGGTCGAGCCCGAAGGCGATCCCCCCGTGGGGCGGCGCGCCGAAGGTAAAGGCCTTTAGCATATAGCCGAACCGGCTCTCGACGACATCGGCCGGGATCTTCAGCACCTCCTCGAAGACCCGCTTCTGCAGGGCGGGCTGATGGATGCGGATCGAGCCGCCGCCGAGTTCCATCCCGTTGAGGACGACGTCGTAATGCTGCCCGCGCACAGCCTTCGGGTTCGTCGCCAGCAGGGCCGCGTCCTCGGGCACCGGGGCGGTGAAGGGATGGTGCGTGGCCACATAGCGGTTCTCCGCCTCGTCGTAGCTCATCAGCGGGAAGTCGACAACCCACAGGAACTTCCAGTCATCCGGACGGATGGTCAGGCGCCCGCGCCGCGCGAGCAGCTGGGCGGCCTCCAGGCGGAGCCGGCCGAGGATGGCGCACGCCTTCTCCCACGGGGCGGCCGCGAAGAATACGATATCCCCCTCCGCCAGATTGAGCCGCCGGGTGAGCTCCGCCTTCTCGGCCTCGCTGAAGAACTTCACGATCGGCGACTTCCACTCGCCGCCCTCCACCTTAATGAACGCCAGACCCTTCGCCCCGAGCGAACGCGCGATGTCCTCCAGCGCCTTCAACTCGCCCTGGGTGACGTCCGCCAGGCCCTTGGCGTTGAGGGCCTTCACCACCCCGCCGGACTCGACCGTGGACTGGAACACCTTGAAGGCGGAGGTGCGGAAGGTCTCCGAGAAATCCACCAGCTCGAGGCCGAAGCGCAGGTCCGGCTTGTCCACCCCGAAGCGGTCCATCGCCTCCTGGAACGGCATCCGCAGGAAAGGCGTGGGAATCTCCACCCCCAGCACCTCGCGCCACACCCGGCTCAGCATCCCCTCGAACAGCGCGTAGATGTCCTCGCGGGTCACGAACGACGCCTCGACGTCCACCTGCGTGAACTCCATCTGCCGGTCCGCGCGCAGGTCCTCGTCGCGGAA
>VHCY01000005.1 GCA_016871595.1 Verrucomicrobiota bacterium | reverse complement strand
GGAAGGGCACCGGCGGGATGCTGGCCACCGCCCACGGCCGCGCCGCCCACGCGGCCAAGGTCCCGAACGACGGCCGCAACGCGATCCTCGCGCTCGCCGAATTCCTCCTCGCCGCCAGCCGCCTCCCAGCCGAACTGCCCGGGGTGCTGGTCAACGTCGGCAACATCCGCGGGGGCGGCCCCGCGACCAACGTGGTGCCTGACCTGGCCGCGGCCGAGCTCGACCTGCGCGTCACCACCGCCGCCGACCGCGACGCCCTCCTGCGGCGCCTCGGCGAGCTCGCGGGCGAGGTCAACCGGCGGGAGGGGCTCCGCCTCGAGCTCAAGGGTGGGTTCAACCGCCCGCCCAAGGAGTGCGGGCCGCGCGAGGAACGCGCGTTCGCCGCCTGGCGCGACGCCGCCGCCACGGTCGGGCTGCCCCCGTTCGACTGGGTGCACACCGGCGGCGCCTCGGATGGCAATTTCCTCTCCGCCGACGGCCTGCCCAACCTCGACGGCCTCGGGCCCATCGGCGACCACCTGCACAGCAGCCGGGAATTCATCCGCACCGACACGATCGCGCCGCGGGCCCAGGTCGCCGCGCTCTTCCTGCTCCGGCTCTCCCGGGGCGAGATCACCCTGGGCTGAGCCGGCGGGAAGCCCCCGGGTTCAGGCGCCGCCGGCCGGAGGCGGTCGCGGGGCGGTCCGCAGCAGGAGCCCCGCGCCCGCCGCCAGCGCCGCGCTGAGCAGGACGAACCAGTCGCCCCACGCGACATAGGGCGTGGAGCGGCCGATCCAGCGCGGATCACGGGTGACCACGAGGGTCCGGAAACCGCGGAAGTACAGGCTGCCGGCCTCGTCCGTGAGCCGGGCGCGGATGACCCCGAACTCGTCGATCCAGCCGCTCCAGCCGGCGTTGCCGCACCGCAGGACGGGCCGCCGGGTCTCGACGGCCCGGAGCACCGCGTGGGCCGCGTGCTGTTCCGCCGCGCCGCCCTCGCCGAACCAGCCGTTGTTGGTCAGCACGACCAGCAGGTCCGAACCGCCGAGGACGCTGCCCCGCGCGAGGCCCGGGAAAATATCCTCGTAGCAGATGAGCGGCCCGGCGGCCAACGCGCTCCCGGCCACCGGCGTGAGCAGGGGCGAGGAGGTCTCGCCCGGCGCGAAGTCCCCCCCGATGGGCACGAACTTGCCGATCCACCCGATCAGCGGGCGCAGCGGCACGTATTCGCCGAACGGCACCAGCCGCCGTTTCACGTAATAGTTCGGCGCCACGCCCTCGGCGGGGGTCACCAGGAACGCCCCGTTGCGCCAGGATTCGCCGGGCTGGCCGGGTTGCTCGATCGCGATCGAGCCGAGCACCAGCGGCGCCCGGGCCTCGCGCACCAGCCCCTCGACCCACAACCGCACCGTCTCGTCCCCGCGGACGGCGAGCGGCGTCACCGCCTCCGGCCACAGGATGAGGTCCGGCCGGCTCGCGGCGGCCTCGAGCGTGACCCGCCGCAGCACCTCGAGGATGGCGGGCGCGCGCTGCGGGTCCCACTTGATCTCCTGGGCGATCTTCGGCTGCACGATCGCGACGCGCCCGACGGGCACGGTCTGGCCGCGGCGGTTGAAGGCCTCCGTGAGGTGGAGGGAGACGCAGGTGAGGAGGAGGAACAGGGCGAGGAAGAATTCCTGGCTCCGCTTGTTGATGCCGGTCGCGCGCTCGCGGAAGAGCCGGTGCGCGTAGGCGGCGAAACCGAGGTTCATCATCACCAGCACGAAGGAGATGCCGTAGGCGCCCGTGTACGGTGCGACCTGGAGGATGCTCACCCGCTCCCACTGGCTCGCGGAGAGCGGCAACCACGGGAACCCGCCGAGCAGCCAGGAGCGGGTCCACTCCACGACCACCCAGCCGCCCGCGAGGCCGAGCACCGCCAGCAGACGCACCGGGGCGGTCTGGCCCGGCAGGCGCGGCATCACCCAGCGGGCCGCCACGAACCAGACCCCGACCCACGCCCCGATGAAGGGCCCCAGCAGCAGCAACCCCAGCCAGGTGACGTGGTGCAGCCAGCCGAGCAGCACGGTCCAGGCCAGCGCCTGGGCGGCGAACATCGTGCCCAGGTAGAGTCGCCACGCCGGGCGGTGGTAGGCCCAGAAGAGGGCCGGAAACAGCAACGCGTAGGCCGCCTCCGGCACCCGGAAGGGCGGGAAGGCGAGCACCGTGAGGGAGACCGTCGCGACCAGCACGGCGGCGGCCGCCCAGCCCGCGCGGCGGGGGCGGGGGGCGGTCGCGGTATCCGGCGGGAGGGGGAACGCGGGCGTGTCCAAAGTGGCGCCGAGCAAGCGGGATCCCCCCGGTGCCGGCAAGCCGCCGCTGACCGCGCGCGCGGCGTGGTTCGGATTGCACCGTGGCCGCCCGGGGGAAAAGCTCCGCCGCGAACTCCCCCTCGTCCCCGATGCGCGCCCGCCCCCACCTTGCCCTTTTGCTCCTGACCTCCTTCGCCGCCGCGACCGCCGCCACGCCACCCGTGCCCGCGCCCGCCCCCGCCGTGAATCCGCTCGTCTCGCGGATCGCCCTCGGCTCGTGCATGAAGCAGGACCGCCCCGCGCCGGTGCTGCAGATGGTGCGCGAGCTCCAGCCGGAGCTCTTCATCTGGCTCGGCGACAACGTCTACGGGGACACCCAGGATATGGCGGTCCTGGAGGCCAAGTACCGGCAGGTCGCGGCCAAGCCCACGTTCGCGGCCCTCCGCGCGGAGGTCCCGATGATCGCGACCTGGGACGACCACGATTACGGGGTGAATGACGGCGGGCGCGAGTATCCGATGAAGGAGGCCTCGAAGGAGGTGTTCCTGCGCTTCTGGCAGGAGCCGGCGGACAGCCCCCGCCGAGCTCGCCCGGGCATCCACACGAGCTACCGCTTCACGGACCCGGCCGGGAAGCGCACGCTGCAGGTGATCCTCCTCGACACGCGCACTTTCCGCAGCCCGCTGACCCGCAACACGACCTCCTCCTACAAGAACGACTACCGGCCCGACTCTAATCCGGAGAACACTTTTCTCGGCGCGGAGCAGTGGGCGTGGCTGCGCGAGCGGCTGCAGGAACCCGCCGACCTGCGCCTGATCGGCACCAGCATCCAGTTCGGCCACGAGTACAACGGCTGGGAGTCGTGGACCAATTTCCCCACCGAGGTGGACCGGATGGTGGACCTGATCGTCAGCACGCGCGCGCAGGGGGTGGTGTTCCTCTCCGGCGACGTGCACTGGGGCGAGATCTCGGTCCTGAAGGCGCCAAAGTGCTACCCCCTCCACGACCTCACCGCGAGCGGCATCAACTCCGAGTGGGACAACCTCGAGCCCAACCGCAACCGCATCGGCCAGGCCTGCATGGACCACCACTTCGGCTGGATCGAGATCGACTGGCAGCAGGCGGACCCGCGGGTGGCCCTGCAGGTGCGCGACGGCACGGGCCGCGTCCGCGCCAAGACCTCCGTGCGCCTCAGCCAGCTCCGATTCCCGGCGGCCGCAGCCGCCACCCGCTAGGGCTTGCCCGGGACGGGCCGGCGCCCCCAGCGCTGGAGCATCACGCGCAGGTCATCGAGGCGGAAGGGCTTCGCAACGTAGTCGTCCATCCCCGCCCCGAGGCAGCGCTCGCGCTCGCCCTGCATCGCGTTGCCGGTGACCGCGACCAGCCGCGGACGGCCCGCGGGCTGGGAGGCCCAGCGCTCCCGCACCCGGCGGGCGACATCGTAGCCGTCGAGCTCGGGCATCCGGATATCGAGGAAGATGAGGTCGTAGACCTTCACCTCGAGCGCCCGGAGCACCTCGATGCCGTTGGCGACGACGTCGGCGGCGTAGCCCATCCGGTTCAGCATCATCACCGCGACCATCTGGTTCACCGTGTTGTCGTCCGCCACGAGGACGCGGAGCGGCAACTGGGCCGCGAGCGGCCGGGGCGGTCGACTGGCGGCGCCATCGCCGCCCGCGGGGGCGGACCGTTCCGCCAGCATTTGGAGCAGGCACTCGTACAGCACCGCGGGGCGCACCGGTCGGACGAGAAACACTTCGCTGCCGCCGGCCCCCGGTTCTCCTGCCCGAGGGTGACGCGCGAGGGAAAGCAGTACGGGGGGTACCGTGGCCGCCCCGGCGCGGAGGCGAGCCAGGCCAGCGGCGGGATCCGCCCCCAGCAGTTCCCCGTCGATGACCACCGCATCCAACGCACGGTCTCCGGCCGGGGCCAGGAGGCCCGCGGCCTCCTCGACGCTGGTGGCCTCCACGACCTCGGCCTGCCAGATCCCGGCGCATTCGCGCACGAGCCGGCGCTGCGCCGCGTTGTCATCCACCACTAGGATCCGCCGGCCACGCAACGGGTCGGTCGCCGTCTGCCAGACCGGCCGCTGCGGCTCGCCGAGGCGCACCTGCACATGAAAAAAGAACGTGGATCCCTTGCCCTCCTCGCTCTCGAAGCCGATGCCGCCGCCGAGCAGCTCCGCGAGGCGCTTGCAGATCGCGAGGCCTAGGCCTGTCCCGCCGTACTGGCGCGTGGTGGAGCTGTCGACCTGCGAGAACGAGCGGAAGAGCCGGTCCCGCTTGTCCGCCGGGACCCCGATGCCGGTGTCGTGGACCGCGAAGCGCAGCGTCGCCGCGCCGGCCGCGGGCCCCGGCTCCGCTCGCGCCTCGACCACGACCTGTCCGCGGGGGGTAAACTTCACCGCATTCACGGCGAGGTTGACGAGGATCTGGCGCAGGCGGGTACCGTCGCCAATCACCGTTTCCGGGGTACCCGGGGCGATGAGGACGACCAGGTCGAGCCCCTTCTCCGCGGCGCGCGGGGCCACCAGCTCGCAGGCGTCCTCGATGCACTGCCGGAGGTCGTAGGGGTGCTGCTCCACCTCGACGCGACCCGCCTCGATCTTCGAGAAGTCGAGGATGTCGTTGATGATCGTGAGCAGGCTCTCACCGCAGCTGCGGATCGTGTCCACGCAGGTGCGCTGGTCGCCGGTGAGGGGCGTCTCCAGCAGGAGCGCGGTCATCCCGATCACCCCGTTCATCGGGGTGCGGATCTCGTGGCTCATGTTGGCGAGAAACTCGGATTTCGCGCGGGTAGCCTCCTCGAGGCGGGCGTTGAGCGCGACCAACTCCGCGTTGCGGGCGGCCAGTTCCTGCTCGCTCTCGCGCAGGGCCTCGAACGCCTCGTCGCGCTGGCGGCGGCTGACGCAGGCGCCCGAGTGGTGCTTCACCCGTGCGACCAGCTCGACCCGGTTGGGCAGCTTGACGAGGTAGTCGCTCGCGCCGAGCTCGAAGGCGAGGGCCTTGCTGCGCGCGTCCTCCTTGGCGGAGACGACGATCACCGGAACCCCGCGCAAGACCTCGTCCTCCCGGTAGCGCCGGAGGAGCTCGAGGCCGTCGACATCCGGCATCAGCAAGTCCTGCAGGATGACGGTGGGGCCGAGCCGACGGGCCTCGGCGAGAGCCTGCCGCGAATCCTGGCAGAAGTGGAACTCGAGGTCGGGCAGGTCCGCGAGCGCCGCCCGGACGGCGGTGGCGACCAGCGCCTCGTCATCGACCAGCAGGACCTTGGTCGGATGGCGGAAGGGCGGACGCGACGGCATCACCCTGCGCTAGGCGAGGCCGCCCCGGATGGCAATGCCGGGCCCGCGGAGCGGCTCAGGCGGCGGACGCGCGGCCCTGGCGGAGCCGGTCGACGAAGACCGCGACGATGATGACCAGACCGATGATGATTTCCTGGAAGTAGGTCGGCCAGCCCATCTGCTGGGAGCCGTTGCGGAGGACGGCCATGATGAGCGCACCGATCATCGAGCCGAGCACCGTGCCCACGCCCCCGCTGAGGCTGGCGCCGCCGATGATCACCGCCGCGATAATGTCCAGCTCGAGCCCCACGGCCACCGTCGGGTCCCCCTGCCGGAGCCGGGCGAGCTGGAAGACCCCCGCCGCGCCGAAGGTGGCGCCGGCCACGGCGTAGATCGCCACCTTGAGCCGGGCGGTCTCGACCCCGCAGAGGCGCGCCGCGGCTTCGTTCGAACCCAACGCGAAGACGTGGCGCCCGAAGACCGTGCGCCGGAGCACCGCCGCCATCACCAGCGCGAGCCCGCCCGCGACCCAGACCCCGGCGGGCAGCGCGTAACCGAACGGGTCGGCGGTGGTCATCCAGCCGTTGATCGGGGAGGACTCGTAATTGACCGTTTGGTTGTCCGCGAGCCACTTGGCGCCCCCGCGCGCCACGCCGAGGGTGCCCAGCGTGATGATGAAGGGCACGACCCGCAGCAGGGCGATCGACAGGCCGTTGATGAGGCCAAGGACGGCGCCGGCGCCCACGATCGCTAGGACCACGGGCAAGGGACCCCAGCCGCGCTGCAGCAGGAGGGCCCCCACGACGCTGGTGCACGCGATGCTGGAGCCCACGGAGAGGTCGATGCCCCCGCTGACGATGATGAGCGTCATTCCGAGGGCACCGATCGCGACGATGACGGTCTGGGTGAGGACGATCTTGAGGTTCCCGTAGGAGAGGAAGTGCTCGCGCGTCTCCGCGGGGAGCGCGAAGAGGGCGGTCACCAGCAGCAGGCCGAGGAAGGGGCCGAGACGCGCGAGCAGGGCGGGCAGGCGGGGGTTCATCAGGAGGAGGGGGCGGCGGCGCCGGTCGCCACGCGCAGGAGCTCGGCCTCGGACCATTGGGCGCGGGGGCGCACCGCGACGAGGGAGCCCCGGCACATCACGCCGATGGTGTCGCAGAGGCCGAGCAGTTCGGGCAGGTGGCTGCTGGCGACCACCACGGCCTTGCCGGACGCGGCGAGCTCGCCGATGAGGGTATAAATCTCGGCCTTGCTGCCGACGTCGATGCCGCGGGTGGGTTCATCGAGGAGCAGGATGCGCGCCGGGTGCTCCAGCAGCCGGGCGAGGGCCACCTTCTGCTGGTTGCCGCCAGACAACTGGCCCACGGGTTGACCCGGGCCGAGGCAGCGGATCCGCAGGGCCGCGATCCAGCGCGCCGCGGCCGCCGTCTGGCGCCCGGTGTCGATCCAGCCGGCACGGCTGAAGGCGCCCAGCTTGGTGAGGGTGAGGTTGTCGCCCAGCGGCTGCGAGAGCAGCAGGCCCTCCTCCTTGCGGTCCTCGCTGAGGAAGCCCGCCCCCTGCGCCCAGCAGCCGCGCGGACGGGCGGCGGCCTCCTCCCCGCCGAACCGCACGCCGCCCGCGCTCCGCGGATCGAGCCCGAAGACCGCGCGCAGCAGCTCCGTGCGGCCGGCGCCGATCAGCCCCGCGAGCCCGAAGATCTCCCCCGCCCGCACGACGCAGTCCGCGCCCCGCAGGCGCGGCCCGGCCGCGAGCGTGCGCACCTCGAGCAGCGGCTCCCCCGCCGCCCGCGCGTGGCGGGGGTAGAGGTCCCGCACCTCGCGCCCGGTCATCCGCGTGACGAGCTCGTCCGGCGTGGTCTCCGCCATCCGGCCCGCGCCGACCGAGGCGCCGTCCT
This sequence comes from Verrucomicrobiota bacterium, assembly GCA_016871595.1. Taxonomy (GTDB): domain Bacteria; phylum Verrucomicrobiota; class Verrucomicrobiia; order Opitutales; family Opitutaceae; genus ER46. The sequence goes on along the minus strand of VHCY01000005.1, from coordinate 50,589 downwards.
TGAGCACGGTGTAGCGGTCGCAGAGGCGCCGGCATTCCTCCAGGAAGTGGGAGATGTAGATGATGCTCACCCCCTGGTCCCGCAGGCGGGTGATGACCGCGAACAGGCGCTCGGCATCCGCGCCGGTCAGGCTGCTCGTGGGTTCGTCCAGGATCAACACCCGCGGCCGGCCGACGAGGGCACGGGCGATCTCGATGATCTGGCGCTCGGCGATGCCGAAGGCGCCGGCGGGGCGCTCCAGGTCGAGCTCCCCGTGGCCCAGCTGGGCGAGCGCGTCCCGGGCCGCCGCGCGCGCAGCGGCGACGTTGATCCAGCCGGCGCGGGCCGGCTCGAGGCCGAGCAGGATGTTCTCCCGGGCGGAAAGGTGCGGCGCGAGGGTGAGTTCCTGGTAGATCATCGCCACGCCGCGGCGGCGGGCGTCGGGCGGGCCGGCAGGGCGGTAGGGCTGGCCTGCGAGCGCCATTTCCCCGGCGTCCGGCTGATGGGCGCCGCTGAGCACCTTCATCAGCGTGCTCTTGCCCGCGCCGTTCTCCCCGATCAGCGCGTGCACCTCCCCGGGCGCGACGGCGAGGGAGACCCCACGCAGCGCCTCGGTGGCCCCGAAGCGCTTGCGGATCCCGCGGAGCTCGAGCGCGGGCGCGACGCTCATCACTTCAGGTACTGGTCAAGCGGCGGGCGGACGAACTCCGCCAGCTCCGGGGCGTCCAGGTTGGCGCGCGTCACGAAGCCCACGCCGGTGTCGACCCGGGCGGGCACGGGGCGGCCGCGGAGGACGTCGACCATATGCTTCACGCCGAGGTAACCCATCCGCATCGGGTTTTGGGCCACGAGGCCGTCGACGTGCCCGGAGCGGAGGCCCGCGATCAGCGTCTCGCCCGCGTCGAAGGCCACCAGCCGCACCTTGCCGGCCAGACCCGCGTCGCGCAGGGCGAGCAGCATCCCGACGCCGGTGGACTCGTTGCAGCAGAAGATGCCGTTCACCTGGCGGCCAAAGCGGTTGAGCAGGTTCTCGCTCGCCCGCTTGGCGGTGTCGCGCGTGACCCCGCCGTGCTGGTCGGTGGAGAGCAGCTTGATGCCGGGGAAGTCCTTGCGCATCACCTCGAGGAAACCCTCCTCGCGCGCCTCGGTGCTGGCGGAGCCGACCTGGAGGCGGAGCATAATGACGTTGCCCTTGCCGCCGAGCATCCGGCCGAGCTCGCGGGCGGCGATGCGGCCGCCCTCCCGGTTGTCGGTGGCGACGAAGCTGGCCGGGGCCTTTGAGTCCAGGTCGGAGTCGATTAGTACCACGGGGATCTTCGCGCGGACGGCGGTCTCCACCGGCGCCACCAGCCCGCGGCGGTCGAGCGGGGCGAGGACCAGGCCGCTGAGGCGCTGGCCGACGAAGTTCTCCACCACCTGGATCTGCTGCTCGCGGTCGTCCTCGCGCAGCGGCCCCTTCCAGATCACCTGGAGGTTGACGCCCTCGGCCTTGAGCTCGCGCTCGGCCTTGCGCGCGCCGGCGTGGATGGCGTTCCAGAACTCGTGCGTCGTGCCCTTCGGGATGACGGCGATCTTGTAGGCCTCGGCGGCGGCCAATGGGGCGGCCGCGAGCGCGGCGAGGACGGTGAACAGGGACAGTTTCATCGGCAGGGAGGGGGCGGGGACGGGGTGGCCGGCGCACCCGCGGGACGGGGGCCGGAAGGGCAGCAGGGTGGGCCGCGGGCCGGGCCGGCGTCAAGGCGCGCCCCCGCGAAATCGCGGCGCGGGCAAGAAAAAGCTTGGCCCCCGGCAAGCCGCCCGGTCATTCACTCGGCGATGCTTTCCCTGAAAAAACTGCTGGGCAAAGAGGAGAAGTTCTTCGACCTGCTGGAGGCGGGCGCGGAGGAGGCCAAGGTGAGTGTGACCCTGTTCGGGGCGGCGCTACGGAAATTGTCCGCGGGCAGCAACCCCGCCGACCTGCCGCTCGACGAGTTCATCCAGGCCCGGCGCAAGGAGAAGCGGATCCGGGACCAGATGACGGAGGAGCTGAGCCGGACGTTCGTGACGCCGCTGGAGCGCGAGGACATCGAGGAGCTTTCCTTCGCCCTGTACCGCGTGCCGAAGCAGGTGGAGAAGATCGCCGAGCGGCTGTCGATCTACCCCGGGCGCATCCCGTACGCGGCCTTTGAGCGCCAGGCGCAGCTGATGACGCAGGCGGCGGAGGCGCTGGTGTTTATGGTGAAGCAGCTGCGCGGCGGCACCAACGTGGAGCGCATCCGCGACGCCAATCACCGGCTGCAGCACGCGGAGGGCGAGGCGGACAAGGTGATGCTGCAGCTGCTGCGCGAGCTCTACCAGGGGCCGTACGACGCCAAGGAACTGGTGATCTTGCAGAACCTCTTCGAGATGGTGGAGCAGGCGATCGACCGCTGCCGCAACGCCGGCAATATCGTTGTGCAGATCGTGCTCAAGCACTCCTGAGCCCGCCCGGACGGCCCCGCCCGCGATGACGCTTTTCCTGCTGGTCCTGCTCGCCGCGCTGACGTTCGAGTACATCAACGGCTTCCACGACACCGCCAACGCGATCGCGACCGTCGTCTCGACCAAGGTGATGACCCCGCGGGCCGCCGTGATGTGGGCGGCCTTTTGGAACCTGATCGGCGCCTTGGTGGGCACGGCGGTGGCCAAGACGATCAGCGGGGGGCTGGTCGACGCCTCCGCGGTGACGATGACAACGGTGCTGGCTGCCCTCCTCGCGGCGATCATCTGGAACCTGTTCACCTGGTGGCTCGGGCTGCCCTCGAGCTCCAGCCACGCGCTGATCGGGGGCCTGTGCGGCGCCGCCCTCGCGACCGCGGCCGGCAAGTGGGACGTGCTCATCTGGCACGCGCAGGATGCCAAGGGAAAGTCGATGGGCCTGTGGCCGAAGGTGGTGCTGCCGATGTTCACCTCGCCCCTGATCGGCCTGATCGCCGGCGCCCTGCTGATGGGACTGCTGCTGATCGTGCTCCGCGGGATGACCCCGCGGCTGGTGGGGATGATCTTCGGCAAGGCCCAGCTGGTCAGCGCGGGGTTTATGGGCTTCAGCCACGGCTCCAACGACGCGCAGAAGGCGATGGGCATCATCACGCTTGCGCTGTTCACGGGCACCTCCACGGGCGTGTTCAATGACCTCCCCGAATGGGCGGGCTTCCTGCGGGTGAACGAGTTCAAGGACATCCCGATGTGGGTCGTCATTCTCTGCGCGATCACGATGGCCGCCGGCACCGCCGCGGGCGGCTGGCGCATTATCCGCACGATGGGGCACAAGATGGTGAAGATGCAGCCCGTCCACGGCTTCGCCGCCGAGACCACCGCCGCAGCCATCCTCTACGGCACCGCCACCCTCGGGGTGCCCGTCTCCACCACGCACGTCATCTCGACCTCGATTATGGGCGTCGGCGCGACCAAGCGCCTCAGCGCCGTCAAATGGGGCGTGGTGCAGCGCATCCTGTGGGCGTGGGTGCTGACGATCCCCGTCACCGCGCTGCTCGGCTACCTGCTGGAGCGCCTGTTCCTCCGCTTCTGAACCCGGGCGCGGCCAAGGTTTGCGGTTGTCTCCGCGGCCTGGCCGGCGAGCGTCGGCGGCGGTGAACCAGACCCCGGGACAACCCCCGCGCCCCAAGGCCCCGCCCCGCGCTTGGCCGCTGGCCCTGCTCCTCGCGGCCGCGCCTGCCCCGCTCCTCGCGCAGGACGGGGCGCCGGCGGACCTCGGCCGACCGGAACGGGGCTACGTCCAGCGGGCCCCCATCTTCTTCCCCCCCACCCCGCCGCCGCTGGGCCGCGCGCTCCCCCCCACCCCGCCCGCCGAAGGCCGCCTCGCCGCCCCGGCCGAGATGGCCGCCCACGTCAACGAGCCGTTCTACCCGCAACTGGCCACCCGGCTGGCTACGAAGAACCTCTCCGCGCGCCTGCGCGAGCGCGTCGACGCGTACCGGGAGCGCAAGGCGAAGCTGACCGAGGAACTGCGCGCGGAACTCGGGCGGACGCAGGCGCTCCCCGCCGCGGAACGCGCGGCCGCGCTCGGCAGGCTGGCCGTCCGGCAGCGCGAGCCACTCCGCGCCCTCGAGGCGGAGGCGGAGGAGCTGCGTCGCGACCTGCAGGTGGGCGACCAGACCTGGGGCGCGCTGCGGCAGTGGCGCCTCGGCAACGACGAGCGCCGCGGGTTCTCCCCGCTGGAGATCGCGCAGGTGATGCGGTCGTACGCTTACTACCAGAACGGCCTCCTGCCGGCGCAGCGCCGGCTGCTGCGCGAGATCGCCCTGGAGCTGCAGGCCGCGGGCGAGACCGCCGAGGCGGCGGCGGTCAACCAGCCGCACCTGTTCTTCCCGCCGGAACCGGCACGCGTCCTGCCCCCCGACGACCTGCCCCCGGAGGTCGCCACCCGCCTGGCGCAGTACCAGTCCCGCAAGGCCGCCCTGAAGAAGGAGCTGTTCGACGCCGTCCACGCGCACGACGGCCAGGCGTTCCCGTGGCTCCGGGGCAACACGATGTCCGCCCTCGCCCGCCGCCAGGAGGTTCCGCTCGCGGAACTCGAGCGGCTCGCCGAGGAGATCCGGCAGGGGCTGGCCGGTAACCCCGAGCCGGCACCCCTCGCCGAACGCACCCCGCTGCCGCCCGTCCTCCAGGAACGCGTGGCCGCGCTGCTCCGTGAGGTCGCCGCCGCGCAGCAGTCCGCGGTGACGCGGATCGAGGCCCTGCTCGCCGGCGCCCGCGACCTGCCGGTGCAGGCCAATTACCGGTTCGACTCCGAGGGCATCCGCTTCGTCGTCGTGCCCCTCCGGAGCGAGCGCGGGGCGAAGCCCACCGCCCCGGACACCCCCGCCCGCATCACCGCCCTGCGCGAGGGGATCAGCGCCGTGGCCGAGGACTACGGCCGCCGCCTCGCCGGCTTCATCAACGAGCGCGACGCGATCCGCACCGAGGCCGGCGCCCTGCTCCAGCTGGGCCGCGCCGACCGGCTCGACCAGGCCCTGCAGACCGCGATGCGCGTGGCCAACGCCCGCGAGACCCTCGAGGTCTACCGGGACTACCGCACGGTTCTCTTCGCCCCGGGACTCTCCCCGGAGCAGCGCCGCCTCCTCTTTGACCACGTGATCGTGCGCCTCGAGCTCCCGTTGCCCCGCGGCGAACTGCAGCCGGTAAACCGCGCCGCCACCTGGTAGGCCGCACGGGATCCCGGAACTCCGCCTCCGACCGCGATCCGCGGGCTACAGTCCAAGCACCCGCAGCACGCCTTGCGCGGCCCGCTCCCACCACCGGCGGGCCGCGGCGGCCGCCCCGGGGGAGGCCACGGACTCGAGCAGAATGAGCCCCGAACCCGCGAGCTGTTCGTCCCACAAAGGATGCCTTCCCCGGTAGTAGCTCCAGAAGGTCTCCGCGCGAACCGGACGACGCGCCACGCCGAGGGAATGGCCGATGACGAGATCCGCCTGCATCCGGCGGACGCCCCCCGCGAGGGCCTCCACCCGGATGCCCCGCCGCCCGGCCACCGCGAGCACGCAGGGCCCCCTCCACACGAAATGGCGGAAGCGCCCGCCCACCCACGCCTGCCACGATGCCAGTTGCCAGCGGGCCCGCAGTCGCACCGGCGCCTCGACGGCCGCCAGCACGCCCACGACGTGGCGCGGGCTCAGGACGAGGGCCTCCCCCGCGGGCACCTCCACCGCCGCCAGTTCCTGCTGCGGATCCTCGCGGCTCGCCAAGGTGACCTCCGCCCCTGGTCCGGCCTCCGGACGGAGTTCCTGCAACTCGTGCCAACCCGCGGCGAGGCTCGTGAGTGGCGCGCCCGGATCGACCAGCCAGCGGGTCCGGCGGCGGAAAACGTCGTCCGACGATTGCAGGTATTCCGGCTTCACCCACAGGCGCTCGGCGGGGCCGACCGGCAACCGCAGAACCACCCCTTCCGCCCGGATCCGGGGCGACACCGGGGCCTCCGATCCCAGCCGCAACGGGCGCCCCCGCGAGATCCACGGGCCCAGCACGAAGTAAGCGAACAGCGCCCATAGCGTCGGGCCGGCGAACAGGAGGAATAGCGTCACGGCCACCGGGACGCGGACCGCGGTCCAGGCCGCTTCCAGTCGCCGCCAGAACGGCGATTGTCCGGCCTCGGCCACCGCCAGTTCCCGCCGCACCCGTCCCAGCGCCTGCTCCGCCTGGTCATCCTCCCCCGCGAGGCTCCCGAGGAGGACCTCCGTGACCGCGATCCGGCGGCGCGTCTCCGCCTGCATCTCCTCCATCCGCCGGCGCCGTTCCGCGTTGGTGGCGAGCTGGACGGGATCGCCGAACCAGCGTTCCCACCAGCCGGAGGCCTCCTCCAGCGCGGCCAGCACCCGCGCGGCGCGGCGCAGCCGCTCCTGCTGTTCCTCCAGGTCGCGGCGCGCCCCGGCCAGACGTCCGGCCAGTTCCGCGCGCCACGCCAGCAACCGCATCTCCTCCTGTCGTCCCGCCTCCACCCGCGCCCGCCGCTCGCCCTCCCGCACTGTTTCCTCGCCGGCCAGCGTCCAGACCAACCTCGCGCCGACCGCCAGCGCGACGATCACGAGGGCCAGCCCCAGCCGGCGGCCGAGGGCGGCCGCGAGGGGGAGCAGGAGGGCGTGCATTCCCCATCCTCGGCGCGGCCGGCGCGGGATTCAATCCCGGGGCCACGCCGCCCGGATGCCGTTTGCCACCCGCGGCCAACCGCTCCAAAATCACTGTAACCAACCCCTTATGTCCAAGGCGATCGTCTCCTCGCTCTACGATTCGGAAGTCTTCCGGATGGCCTGCCGCCAGTTCGACCAGGCCGCGGACGCCATCAGCCTGCCGGACGCGATCCGCGACCGCACCAAGTACCCGCGCCGCTGCCTCGCCGTCTCGCTGCCCGTGCGCCGGCGGGACGGGAGCGTCACCGTCTTCGAGGGCTACCGGGTGCAGCACAACCTTTCCACCGGCCCGTCCAAGGGCGGGATCCGCTTCCACCAGGACGTCACCCTTGGCGAGGTGGCCGCGCTCGCGATGTGGATGAGTTGGAAGACTTCCCTCGTCGGCCTGCCCTACGGCGGGGCCAAGGGCGGCGTCATCGTGGACCCGCACCAGCTCAGCGAGGGGGAACTGGAGCACCTCTCGCGGCGGTATATGCAGGAGATGGTCAACTTCGTCGGCCCGCAGGTGGACGTGCCCGCGCCGGACGTAGGCACCAACGAGAAGGTGATGGGCTGGATGATGGACACCTATTCGAACCACGTGGGCCACGTGGCCAGCGCGGTCGTCACCGGGAAACCGCTTTCCCTCGGCGGCTCGCAGGGGCGGCGCGAGGCCACCGGCGCCGGCGTCGCCTACCTCGCCCGCCGCTACCTCGAGGACCTCGGGCTGCCCGTCACCCAGGCCACCGTGGCGATCCAGGGCTTCGGCAACGTGGGGAGCGAGACCGCGCTCGCCCTGGCGCGCGCCGGCGCCCGGATCATCGCCATCTCGGACTACACCGGCGGCATCCACAACTCCCGGGGCATCGACCTCACCCAGGCCCTCGAGTACGTCCGGACCCAGCGCACGCTGCGGGACTTCGACGGCGGCGAGGCCGTGACCAACGAGGAACTCCTTGAGCTACCCTGCACCATCCTCGCGCCCTGCGCGCTCGAGCGGGTGATCACCGCCGCGAACGCCCCGCGCCTTCGCTGCCGCCTGATCGCCGAGGGCGCCAACGGACCCACCACCAACGAGGCCGACCGCATCCTCGAGGAGCGCGGCGACATCGAGCTGATCCCCGACGTGCTCTGCAATTCCGGCGGCGTGATCGTCTCCTACTTCGAGTGGCTGCAGAACCTCTCCAACTTCTACTGGGACCGGGACGAGGTGCTGACCAAGCTCTTCGCGATGCTCGACCGGGCGAAGGACGCGGTCGAGGTGCAGCGCCGGAAATTCAAGTTCAGCCGCCGCCTCGCCGCGCTCACCCTCGGCATCCAGCGGGTGGCCGACGCCAAACAGAGCCGCGGGCTGTTCCCCTGAACCGCCCCGCGGCGCGCCTCAGCTTTTGGCTTAGAACGAAAGCGCCCGCGGGTTGAACACCGCGAACGCCCCGGGCCGCAGCAGGCGGAGCAGCGCGACCATCTCCGCCCGCGGGAGCGCCAGGCACCCCGCGGTGCCCCCTCCCCGGTCGTCGCGCACGTGCACGAAGATCGCGCTGCCGGCCCCCGGGACCACCGGGTGGCGGTTGTAATCCAGCACCAGACCGAACTCGTAGAGGGCGTCTTCGCGGCGCATCCGCTCCACGCCGCGGGCCGGATGGGGCGCGGTCACCCAGCGGTTGTAATCGGGGGACTTCGGGTCGTCGACCCAGAGGTCCGCCGCGGTGCAGGCCCGGTAGGGCAGCGCCGTGTCGCCCGTCGGCGCGTAGCCGAAGGCGAGGCTGATCCCGAAGCTGCCGGAGGGGGACTTGCCATCGCCCTCGCGCTTCGCCCCGGGCGCGGCGAAACCGGCTCGCCCCGCGACCGCTTCGCTGCAGGCCCAGCTCCGCGCCCAGCCGCCTGGCCCGTCCGCCCACAGGCTCGCGTGCGCTGCAGGCAGGACGGCTCCCGGTTCCGCGACCAACGCTTGCCGCACGCCGGCGGCGCGCAGGTGCGGGCCCCAGCCCGGCCCTCCGGGCGCCCCGTCTCCCGCGGGGCTCACGGCGCCGCGGCCACGCGGCCGGGAACCCGGTGCACGGTGCCGGCGATCACCCGCACCACCTCGCGGCCGTCGGCGTCGCGCAGGCGGCAGGTCAACTCGACCACCTGCGCGGGCGTGAGCCCGGGGATGACCAACCGCACCGCCCGCGGATCCTCCGCGGTGACGGCGGCGGCCACGGGCCACGTGCGCTCGTTGAGGCGGGGGCTCCCGTAGCTGGCGCTCCGCCGCAGGTCCCAGGCCCGCACCGTGAAGTCACCCGCCGCGACCGCGCCCAGCGGGTCGCTGAAGGTCAGGTCCACCCCGTCCGCCCGGATGTGCCATCCCACGGGCAGGAGCGCGGGCCGGCCCGTCGGCCGGAGCCGGTAGAAGCCGCCCTCCTGCAGCGTCTGCGAGGTCGCCCACGCCGAGAGGCCCGCGAGGTAGAGGTTCCCGGAGCCGGGGTGGAAGCGCGCCCGCATGATCCCGGTCGGGAAGTCCGGCACGGGCAGCGCGCACACCGCCCCTTGGGGTTCACCGTCACCCGGCTCGCTGATCAGCACCTCAAGGCGGCCCACGCCGTAGGAAAGATTCAGGTGCGTGCCCGCCCAGCGTTCCCAGCCGCGGCCGTTCACCGCGATCAGCTCCGCCGGCGAGCGGTCGAAGGCCTTGTCGATCCAGCACACCGGCGGCGCCATCGCGGCGTCGGACGTGTCCGCGGGCGCGCCGTGGCTCCACTGGTTGCCGTAAAAGCGGCCCGGGACCACCCGGTTGATCCGGTTCATCGGCATCCAATGGCCCTCCTGGTCGGTCACGTAGAAGCTGCCATCCGGGTTGAGGCACACGCCATTGGCGGCGCGGAAGCCATTCGCGAGGATCTCCGTGCCCCGGCCGTCCGCGCTCACCTTGAGCAGCGTGCCGTGGTGGGGCACGAGGGCGGTCCGCGCGTGGCGGGCGCTCTTCGCGTAGTAGAAGTTGCCCGCCGCGTCAGTCTGAAGGCCCATCGCGAACTCGTGGAAGTGCTCCGTCACCTGGTGGTCGCTGTTAAAGTTCTCCAGGAAATCCGCCTCCCCGTCGCCATCGCGGTCGTGCAGCCGCACCAGCTGGTCCCGGCAGGTGACGAACACCTCCCCGTCGCGCACGCGCACGCCGAGCGGCTGGAACAGGCCCGCGGCGATCCGCCGCCAGCGCACCGCACCCGTCGCGTCGCCGAGGCCCGCCACCCGCCAGACGTCGCCATCCCACGTGCACACGAAGGCCTCCGCGGCGCCCGGGGCGAAGTCGAAGCCGCCCGGACGGACGCGCGCCCGCCACGGGTTGTCCACCGGGAGGGAGAGCCGCTCCCACGCGAAGGCGCCGTCCGCCGGGCTGGCGACCACTGGCGCAGCCAGTTCCTCCGGCCAGCGGGACGGCCCGCCCCGCAGGAAGCGCGCGAGATCCGCCGGCTCCCCCGTCGCGGTGGGCTCGGCGGCGCCGGACCGCGCCAACCGCAACGCCAACCGCGCCGGGGTCGCGCCCGCCGGGATGCGTAGGGTGACGAAGCCCTCGCCCCGGCCCAGTTCGAGCCCGGGGCCGCCGCGCAAGCCGACGGTCAAGCCCTCGTCGGCCACCCGCAGCAGGAGGTCCCGCGCGGAGCGGGCCACGTTGAGGGTGCGGACAAACACCGGCTGCGCCGGATCCCCCTCGAGGTCGTGGGTCTCGAGGACCATCGTCCCGCCCACCTCGTATTCCAGCACCACGCGTTCCCCGTGGCGGTGCAGGCCGCGGTAACGCATCCAGTCGCGCGGCAGCGGCCCGAACCGGCGGCCGTCCACGCCGACGATGCGCCGGTCCTCGAAGCGACCCGTCGCCGGATCCGCCCAGCCGGGCGCGTCCGCGCTCTCGAAGTGCAGCGTGCCGACCGTCCGGGGCCGCACCACGTGGCGGCCGTTGAAGTTGATGCCTTCCCAGTCGATGAACCCCTCGCCGCTCCAGCCGCCCGCGAGCCGCAGCGTGTCGTGCTCGAAGACCACCCAGGCCCGGCCGGCGGCGACCCCGCCCGGTCCGCGGTCGAGCCGGATCGCGATGCCCTTCTGGGCGAGATTCGCGCGCGGGGCGACTTGGTCGAGCTGCGGCCCGCGGATGCCGGCCGCCGCGGCGCGCCGCGCCTCGTCCGCCAACTCATAGGTCCCGATCAGGTAAGGGCCGTAGTCCATTTCCCGCCACGGCTCGCGGCGGACCGGATCCGGTCCGCGCTCCCGGCCGGGCGGCAGGGAGGCCAGGTAAGCGTCATCGACCGGCGGGCGCACCGCCGGCCCGCGGCCGGCGAGGAACGTCTCCCGGAGGTAGTGGATGACGTCGTACTTCTCGCGCGGGGTAAGGCCGGTCTGCGGGGGCATCCGTCCCCAGCCCCGGGTGAGCGTGGCGTAGAGGGCGAACGGATCGGCGCCGCGGGGGAAGGGGTGTTCCCCGAAGCGGGGGGCGTCGGGGAGGGAGCCGGGCAGGTTGAGGTCACCGTGGCAGGCGTGGCACACGAGCTGGTACACCCGTTCGCCCCGCGCACGGGCGGCCGGGTTCCACGCGCGGATCAGGCCGGCGTGATCGAGATTCCGCTCGTAGGCGGGCAGGTCTGCCTCGGCGAGCAGCGGCCCCGCAGCGGGGTCCGCGGCCCGCGCCACGACCAGCCCGCCGGCCAGCACCGCCACCACCGCGTGCAGGGGAAAACGCATCGGGTCAGCGTGCGCTTCGGGCCCGCGACGGCAACGCCCAAGCGGCGCCGGCCGGCCCCGTTTTTTCGGGCCTGCTTACGCTCGGTTTTCCGTTGCGGGACCCCCAGCCTGCCGTTGTAACGGCCCCTTCCTCGCTGCATGCATCTCAAGGCGCTCAAGCTGCACGGCTTCAAAAGCTTTGCCGACCCCACCACCCTCCGCTTCGAACCCGGGGTGACCGCCGTCGTGGGCCCGAACGGCTGCGGCAAGTCCAATATCGCCGACTCCATTCGCTGGGCTCTCGGCGAGCAGAGCGCGAAGGCGCTGCGCGGCGGCAAGATGCAGGACGTGATTTTCGAGGGCGCCGACACCCGCAAGCCGGCCCAGCTCTGCGAGGTTTCCCTCCTGCTTACCGAGTGCGAGCAGCAGCTGGGCAGCGAGTACCACGAGATCGAGATCACCCGGCGCGTGCACCGCGACGGCCAGAGTGAGTACGCCTTCAACGGGCAGCCCTGCCGTCTGAAGGACATCCAGAAGCTCTTTATGGACACCGGCGTCGGCCGGACCAGCTACTCGATCATGGCCCAGGGCCAGATCGACCAGATCCTGTCCTCGAAGCCCGAGGAGCGGCGCGCGGTGTTCGAGGAGGCGGCCGGGATCACCAAGTACAAGTCCCAGCGGCGCGAGGCGCTGCAGAAGCTCGCGCTCACCGACCAGAATCTCGCCCGCGTGGCGGACGTGATCGGCGAGGTCTTGCGCCAGATCGGCAGCCTGCGCCGCCAGGCCGCGAAGGCGGTGCGCTATAAGCGGCTCCACCACCGTCTGCGCCACCTCTCCCTCGCGTGGAGCGGCCGCCAGCACGCGACGCTCGCCGCCGGCCTCGCCGAGCTGGAGGCCCGGGTGGGCTGCCTGCGCGGGGCGGCCGAGGAACGCCGCGCCCACTTCGAGGAGCAGGAGGCCACCCTGGCCGCCCGCCGGGCCGCCCGCAGCCGCCTCGGCCAACGGGTCCAGGACGCCCAGCAGGCCGTCTTTGACGTGCGCTCGCAGCGCGAGGCCGCGGAGAACGCCGCCAACCTAGCCCAAATCCGCCGCGGCGGCCTCGAGGACCGGTTGGCCTCCTCCCGGGACAATCTCGCCGAGGTCGAAATGCAGGTGCGCGAGGTGTCCGCCCAGGTGGACACCGGCGCGCAGGACAAGCAGCTCCAGCTCGAGTTGCTCGGCGGCAGCGACGCGGTCTACCAGCAGCGCAACCGCGAGCTGGGCATCGTCGAGGGCGAGCTCGGCCGCCTCGAGGCCGCGTTGGGTCAGGCCCGCTTCGAGCTGCTGCAGCTTGAGAGCTCGGTGGCCCGCCTCCGCACCGACTGCTCCGGCTACGAGGTCGACCAGAAGACGAGCCTGCACAAGCACGACACGCTCGCGCAGGAGCTCGAGGGGGGCCGCCAGCTCCGCGCCTCCGCGAAACAGCAGGTCGCCGAGGCCGAGTCCCGCGCGGAGGAGGCCCTGGCGTCGAAGTCGCGCGCCCAGGCCGAGTCCGGAACCGCCCAGCAGACGATCACCGACCTCACCCGCGAGTTCCGCGAGGCGCAGCGCCGCCTGCAGGACATCGACCGCCAACTCGTCCAGCGCACGGCCCGCCTCCGCCTGCTCCAGCAGTTGCAGGAGCGCTGGGAAGGTTTCGGCGAGGGGGCCAAGGCCGTCCTCCAGGGCCGGCTCGACGCCGCGCTGGCCGGCAGCAAGGCCGTCCCCATCTCCCAGGGCCTGGCGGTGCAGCCCGGCTGCGCCCGCGCGATCGAGGCGATCCTCGGTTCGGCCGCCGAGGCGATCAGCGTCGCCGAACTCGCGACCGCCCAGCGCATTCTCGCCCAGCTGGAGGCCGAGCAGATCGGCTCGGCCGTGCTGCGCGTCACGGAGATCGGCCTCCGCACCGAGGGCTACCACGAGCTGCCACCGGGGCTGGTGCCTGCGACGAGCGGGCTCGACGCCGTGGAGGCCGGACACCCCGCCCTCGGCATCCTCCGGGAATCCTACATCGCCGAGGACCTCGGCGCCTTCCTCTCCTTCTGGAAGGAGAATCCCGCCTTCCCCTTCCTCGCCGTCGCCACCCGCAAGGGCGATCTCGTCGACCGCCGCGGCCTGATCTTCGGCGGCCATCAGAACGGCAAACGCGCCGCCCAGAGCATCGTCCAACGTGAGATCGATCTGCGCGAGACCAGCCGGGCCCTCGCCGAGGACCAGCAGGCTCACGACGCCCAGAAGGCGGTGATCGATGCCCTCTCCGCCCGCCTCACCGAGGCCGAGCAGGCCCTCGAGGAGCGCCGCGCCGAGGTCCTGGCCGCCACCCAGCAGCTCGCCACCGTGCAGGCCGAGGAGCGGAACACGCGGCGCAACGCGGAAGAGGTGAGCCAGCGCATCACCCGGATGGAGAACGAGGTCGCCGCGCTCGAGCGCGCCCGCGACGAGGCTCACGCGCGCAGGGAGAAGGCTCAGGCCGGGCTCGCCGCGGCCGAGACCGCCGTCACCGGCCACCGGGAATCCATCCGGCAGCAGGAACTGCGGCTGACCGAGCTCCGCACGGACCGGGACGTGAAGCGCGAGTCGCTCGCGCAGGCCCGCCTTGAGCTCGCCGAACGCCGCCAGAAGGTGGAGGTCATCGACCGCGGCCTCGGGGAGATGGAACGGCGCCGCCAGCAACTCGGCGAACTGCTCGCCCAGCGGCAGCACGAGATCGAGTCGTGGACCGAGCAGACCGCCGACCTTGAACGCGAGGCCGGCACCCAGCGGGCCCGCGCCGCCCAGCTCGCCGAAACCCTCGCCGTGGCTCAGGATCAGGTGGAACAGGCACGGGTGGAACTGGCCGATGTCGAACGCGCGATCTCCGGCCTTGAGGCCGCCCAGCACGCGGTGCGCGAGCAATCCGAGGCGGCTCAGAGCGAGCTCGCCACGCACGAGGTCCGACTCGCGGAAACCCGCCAGCGCCTCGGGTTCCTCGACGAGGAGGTGTTGCGGGAATTCCAGGTGGCGGTCGCGACGGTCGATTGGCGCCGGCAACTCTGGCGCGCGGACGACGAGCCCGAGGGGATGAAGCCGCTCGACCTCGAGGAGGAGGACGAGGAGCCGTCCCCCACCCCCGCAACGGAAACGTCCGCCGAGGGTGAAGCCGCGGCCGGCACCCGGCGGGGGCGCCGCCGCAAGGAGCCTCGCGGGGAACCGACCGAAGCCGATCTCGCGGCGCTCGACGCCACGGAATGGCCCCCGATCAAGGCGGAGGTGGACGCCCTCCGTCAGCGCCTGTTCGGGATGGGCGCCGTCAACCTGGTCGCCATCGAGGAGTACACGGACCTGAAGCAGCGCTACGACTTCCTCGCGGGGCAGGTCAACGACCTGAACACGGCCAAGGCGGAGCTGGTGAAGGCGATCGACGAGATCAACCAGACCTCGCTCCAGCAGTTCCAGATCACGTTCGAGCAGATCCGGAAGAACTTCGAGTACACCTTCCAAACCCTCTTCGGCGGCGGACGCGCCCACCTGGAACTGATCCAGGCCGAGGACATCCTCGAGAGCGGCATCGAGATCGTCGCCCAGCCCCCCGGCACCAAGCTCAAGGGCATCACGCTGCTCTCCGGCGGCCAAAAGACCCTCACCGCCGTCGCGCTGCTGTTCGCGCTCTATATGGTGAAGCCCTCGCCGTTCTGCCTGCTCGACGAGCTGGACGCGCCGCTCGACGAGTCGAACATCGGACGCTTCACCGATCTGCTGCGCAAGTTCGTCAAGGACTCGCAGTTCATCATCATCACGCACAACAAGCGCACGGTCTCGGCCGCGCAGGCGATCTACGGGGTGACGATGGAGGAGCGCGGCGTCTCCAAGACGGTCTCGATGCGCTTCAACGCGGACCGAGGTGAGGCGGAGGCGCCGGCGCCCAACGTGGCCGAGTCGGTGCGTGGCGCCCGGGTGCGGTCCGAGAGCCCGGCGCCTGCCGGCAGCCCGGCCTGAGCCCCCACCGATGCGTGCGCTGCTAGCGAGGCTCCGCGGCCTAGTGCCCGCGCCGCCGTCGTCCGGGGCGCGCGCGGAGGCCCTGGCGGCCGAGACGCTCGCGGCCCAAGGCTGGCGGGTGCTGGCCCGTAACTGGCGTAACCCGGCTGACCGCCGGGAGGAACTCGATCTCGTCTGCGCGGACGGCGACGTGCTGGTGTTCGTGGAGGTCAAGGCGCGGTCCGCCCGCGCGCTCGTGCCGGGGTACTTCGCAGTGGATCGGCGGAAGAAGAAGGTGCTGCTCCAAGCTGCCCGCGCCTATCTCCGCGGCCTGCGCCACCCTCCCCGCACGGTCCGCTTTGACGTGGTGGAGGTGGCGCTGGGGGCGGAGGGACCGGCCGGCGGCCCCGGCGAGCCGGCCCTGCGGCACTTCGAGAACGTGCCGCTCTTCCCCCGCCACTTCCGCGGCGCCTGAGCCGGCCCCGCGGATGCGCAGCCTCAGCGCGCGAGGGCGCGGTTGAGGGCGCTGACGATCGCCTTGATCGACGCGAGCTCGATGTTGGTGTCGATGCCCGCGCCGAAGAGAGTCTGGCCCCGGTCGGTCTTGATCTGGATGTAGCTTACCGCCCGGGCCTCGGAACCCTTGCCGAGTGAATGCTCCGCGTAACTCAGCACCTCGAACCGCGGCAGCGTGGTCGCGGCCAAGGCCCGCGTGAACGCGTCGATCGGGCCGTTGCCCTGCCCGGTCAGCTCGCGCGCGACCCCGTCGATCAGGAGGGTCGCGACGCAGGTCACTTCACTGTCGCGCTCCGTCGTTTTGAAGTGCTGCAGGGCCAGGGGCGCCCGGCGTTCAATGTACTCCTCGCGGAACACCTCGTGCACATCCGCCGGGGTCAGCTCGGTGCCGCGGGTGTCGGCGACCTCGTTGATCAGGCGGCCGATCTCGCGGTGCATCGCCTTCGGCAGGCTGTAGCCGAACTCCTGCTCGAGGATATAGGCGACGCCGCCCTTGCCGGACTGCGCGTTGATGCGGATGATCGCGCGGTAGCTGCGGCCGATGTCGGCCGGGTCGATGGGGATGTAGAGCACGTCCCAAGGTTCATCGGGCCGGGCCGGGTCGCGCGCAGCCCAGGACTTCTTGATCGCGTCTTGGTGCGAGCCGCTGAAGGCGGTGAACACCAGTTCCCCCGCGTAGGGGTGCCGCGGCGGCACCTCCAGGCGGGTCGTGCGCTCGTACACCTCGCGGATCTCGTTGATGTTACTGAAGTCGAGCCCCGGATGAATGCCGTGGGTGTAGAGGTTCAGCGCGGAAGTCACGAGGTCGAGGTTGCCGGTACGCTCGCCGTTGCCAAAGAGCGTCCCCTCGACGCGGTCCGCCCCCGCCAGCAGGGCCAGCTCGGTGGCGGCGACGCCCGTGCCGCGATCGTTGTGCGTATGCAGCGAGACGAGCGTGCGGTCCCGCCGGGTGAGGTGCCGGCACATCCACTCGATCTGGTCGGCGTGCACGTTGGGCGAAGCGTACTCCACCGTGGCCGGCAGGTTCAGAATGATCGGCTCGGCCGCGGTCGGCTGCCAGACATCCGTGACCGCCTCGCAGACCTCGAGGGCGTAATCCAGCTCCGTGCTGGTAAAGCTCTCCGGCGAGTACTCGAACCGGACGCGCGTACCCGCCGCCACCAACGGCGCGGCGTGCTGGCGGACCCACGCCGTGCCCTGCGTGGCGATCCGGAGGATGTCCGCGCGCGACGCGTTGAACACGTGGCGGCGCTGGGCCGGCGAGGTCGAGTTGTACAGGTGGAAGATCGCCTGGCGCGCCCCCCGGAGGGCCTCGAAGCTGCGCACGATGAGGTCCTCCCGGGCCTGGCAGAGGACCTGCACCGCCACGTCGTCCGGGATCACGTGGCCCTCGATCAGCCGCCGGCAGAAATCGAACTCGATCTGCGACGCGCTGGGAAAGCCGATCTCGATCTCCTTGAAGCCGATGCGCACCAGCAGGGCGAAGTACTCGAGCTTCTCCTCGACGCTCATCGGCTGGGCCAAGGCCTGGTTGCCGTCCCGCAGGTCGACGCTGCACCAGATCGGCGCCCGGGTCAGCGTGCGACCCGGCCACTGGCGGTCAGGCAGGTTCACCGGCGGGAACGGCCGGTATTTCGTGATGGGCGCGGGTTGCATGGACGGGAAAGGCGAAAAAAAGGAGGGAGGGCGGGAACGGGAGCGGCGCAGGGCCCCGCGGCGGGAGGGGCCGGACCACCGGGCGCTCACCGCGCCGGCGGGAACCACGGGAAGACGCACGACCGGCGTCCGGAGGACGCCATCAACGGCCGTGCGCGCGCGTAAGTCGGAGTCCCCAGCGGCGAGCGATCATCCGGCCGGTATCCGCGCCGGGGGGAGAAATGTCAAGGTCCGGGCCCGCCCCGCAAACTGTAACGCACCCGCCCGCAGGGGCGTCTTGCGTGTCGTGCATGGCCGCGGCTCCATTTCCCTATGCCTGAACCCGCCGAGCCGCCCTTTGACGTGGCGGGTTGCCTTGCGCTCGTGCGGGCCGGCGACCAGCGCGCGGCCCGCGAGCTGGTCGACCACCTCTACCCGCTGGTCATCCGCATCGTCCGCTCGCACCTGCCCCGTCGGGTCGCCGAGGAGGACCTCACGCAGGAGGTTTTCCTGAAGATGTTCTCCCGCCTCGCACAGTACCAGGGGGCCGTGCACTTCACGCACTGGGTCTCCCGCATCGCGGTGACCACGTGCATCGACCATCTCCGGGCCCAGAAGCGCCGCCCGGAATTCCGGTGGGCGGACCTCTCGGAGAGCGAGGCGGACGTCCTCGACGCGGTGCTCACCAACGAGCGTGAGGTACCGGCGAACGACGCCCTGGCGGCCACCGAGCTGGTGCAGAAGCTCCTGGGCCAGCTCAAGCCGGACGACCAACTGGTCCTCCGCCTGCTGGACCTGGAGCAGAAGACGATCGCCGAAATCGCCGCCCTGACCGGCTGGAACCAGTCCCTGATCAAGGTGCGGGCCTTCCGCGCGCGACGGAAATTGCAAAAGTTGTTTCTGGAACTACGAAAAAAGGAACGTTCATGAGTCCCTCCCCCCTGCCGCCCGGCTCCGTCTGGAATCGTCTGGTGCGCGCCGCCCGTCTCGCGCCTGACCCCCGCGCCACGGCCGCGCCGCTGGGCTTCGGCACCCGCGTGGTCGCGCTGGCCCTCGGCCGCCGCGCGCCGGTTTCGCTGCTCGACCTGCTGGCCCTGCGCGCCCTCGGCGTCGCCTGCATCCTCGCGCTCTGCGCCGTCGCGCTGAACTACGAGGAGGCCGCGCGGCGGTTGGGCGGCCTGGCTGGCGGCGAGGAGTCGCTGCCCATCGGCGAGGACGTTGTGGCGGTCGTGCTGGCGCTCGCCGACTAGGATGGACCGGCCCTGGAAGGTGATTTTGGCCTTCGTCGGCGTGTTCATCGCCGGCGCGGTCTTCGGCGGCTTCTTCACGCTGCGCTCCGCGGCCCGCGTGGCCGAGGTGACCCGGCCGAAGCCCGGTCCGGGCAAGGCCGCGGCCAGCAAGCCGGTGGCGGCCGCTCCCGCCGCGCCGGCGCCGGCGAAGGGCATCGCCCCGCAGGTGATGCGCCAGCTCACCCAGCGGCTGAGCCCCACCCCGGAACAGCAGAAGGCGATCCGGCCGATCGTCAGCCGCGCCGCGGAGGACCTGCAGCGGATGCAGAAGGAACACCTCGCCGACACCACCCGCACCACCGAGCGGATGTATGCCGACGTGGCCGCGCTCCTCACGCCCGCACAGCGCACCCAGCTGGAGCAGATGCGCCAGGAGATGCTCGAACGCGTCCGCAAGGTGCGGGAGAAGCGGGACGAGAACCCGGCGGACGGCACCGGCAAGGCGGGGGCTCCCGCCTCACCCAAATCGGACTGACGCGGGCCGGCCCGCGCGGCTCACTCCAACCCCAGCGCTTTCCGGCCGGCGGGGGAGATCATATGCGGGGTCCATTGCGGGTCCCAGACGATGTGGACCCGGGCCGAATGCACGCTGGGCAGCTGCGCGATCTTCGCCCGGGCATCCTCGGCGATGACCGGACCCATCCCGCACCCCGGCGCGGTGAGCGTCATCTTCACCTCCACCCCGTGGCGGCCCGCCCCGTCCGCCTCGATCGCCAGATCGTAGATCAGCCCGAGGTCGACGATGTTGACCGGGATCTCCGGGTCGAAGCAGGTGCGGAGGGCGGACCAAACCGCCTCCTCGCTGAACTCGCCCGCGACGGGCGCGGCCTCCGGCGCGGGCTCGTAGCCGGCCAGCGCGGCCACCTGGTCCCGGTCGATCCGGAACAGGCCGGCGTCCGTCCGCACGGTCACGTTGCCGCCCAGGCTCTGGACCACGTGCGCGCGCGTGCCCGCCGGCAGGGTAGCGCGATGCCCGGCGGGGATCGCGGTGGCGGTGACTTCCTGGACGAGGGTGTGGGCGGAGGACATCGGGGGATCGGGTCAGCGGACGGAGAGCGTGAAGGGCAGGCGCGCGTAGACGCCCTGCGGGTCGTTGCAGGCCGCGAGGGCACGCAGTTCCCGCTCCAGACGGCGGCGGAGCTCCTCGAGCGGGCCGGCGGAGACGCGGGCGGCGCCGGGCACGGCCTGCTCGATCAGCTCCTGGATGACCTCGACTAGCTCTCGCTCCCGGGGAATCTCCACCACGCGGTAGTCCGCGCCAAGGCCGGCCTTGCCCGCGGCGTAAGCCAGGGCGGCATCCAGGCCGCCGAGCTCGTCGACCAGACCGTGCTCGAGCGCATCGGCGCCGGACCAGACGCGGCCCTGAGCGATCGCGGCCACCTTTTCGGGGGGCAGGTTGCGACCCTCGGCGACCTTGGCGAGGAACTCGCCGTAGATCCAATCGACCATCCGCTGGAGCACCGCCATCTCCTCGGCAGTCTTAGGCCGGGAGACGGTCATCGCGTCGGCAAAGCGGCCCGTCTTCACCCGGTCGAAAGTCACGCCGATGGTGTCGGCGAGGCGCTGGACGTCGAACTGCATCCCAAACACGCCGATCGAGCCCGTGATCGTGGTGGGCTCGGCGAAGATGCGGTCCGCGTAGGCAGAGATCCAGTAGCCGCCGGAGGCGGCGTAGCTGCCCATCGAGACGACCACCGGCTTCTCGCGGCGCAGCAGCCGGACCTCGCGCTGGACGACCTCGGAGGAGGCGGCGCTGCCGCCGGGGCTGTTCACCCGCAGCACGACGGCGCGGACGTTCTTGTCTTGGCGCAGCTTCCGCAGCTCCCGGGAGAGGCGCGCGCCGCCGATCTCATCGGGGCTGCCCTCGCCGTCGACGATCTCGCCCTCGGCGTAGACGATCGCGATCCGGCCGGCCTTGCCGGACCCGGGCTCCACTCCCTCGACGGGGCGCGGGGCCGGCAGCGCGCTGGCCGGCTTGAGCTGCCGGGCGTAGGCGGGGAGCGTGACCTGCTTGAAGGGCTTCTCCGAGCCGGCGCGGCCCGTCTTGGCCTTGAGGGCGTCGTAGATCTCGTCGCGGTAGGCGGTCCGGTCAATGAGGCGCGCTCCGAGGGCCTCCGCGGCGCGGATCAGGCCCTCCTGGTCGACGACCGCCTGCACCTGGGCCGCGGCGACCCCGCGGCTGGTCCCGATCTCGCCCAGGAGGCTGGCCCAGATGTCCTGCAGCAGCTCGCGGACCTCCTCCCGGTTCTCCGCGCTCATCTCGCGGCGGGTGAAGGGTTCGACCGCGGACTTGTATTTCCCGGCGCGGGTGACCTGCACATTGATCCCGACCTTCTCCAAGGCGCCGGCGAAGAACATCGGTTCGGCCGCGAGCCCGGGCAGCAGGATCATCCCGTAAGGGTCGAGCGCGAGGTCGCTCGCAGCGGAGGCCACGTAGTAGGTTCGGGTCGAGGCGAAGGTGAGGTAGGCGACCACCGGCTTACCGGCCTCGCGGAAGGCCAAGAGTGCCGCGCGCAGTTCCCGCAGCGCAGCGTGGCCGGAGCCATAGCCCGCAGGGTTGAGGTCCCCGGTGAGGTAGACGCCCGCGATGCGCTCGTCCGCGGCCGCCGCGCGCAGGGAGCGCGTGGCCGCCCGCAGTTGAAGGGATTCCTCCCGGCCGCGCAGGGCCGCGAGATCGAGGTGGGGCGGGGCGTCCGAGAAGTTGGTGGACAGGTCGAGCACAAGGTACGAGCCGGGCAGCACCGCGGGGGACGACTTCTCGGATTCGCCGAGAGCCGCCAGCGCGCCGAGCAGGCCGAACCCGAGCGTCACGACGGCGCCGGAGAAGATCACTAGGGCGGCCAGCGCGCCGAGCAGCGAACCGAGAAAGTTTTTCATCAGGGGGCGACCCTAGCCGCTTTCGACGGTTCCTCCAGTCGAAACCCGGTGCAAAGCGCGGTTGCGCCGGGCCGCGGGTGGGGCACCCTCCGCCTCATGACGGAACAGAAGGAGCTCCTGACGACCAACCGGAAGGCCCTCACGATCAACCTCGACGAGGCGAAGTACGGGACGTTCGCGGAGATCGGGGCGGGGCAGGAGGTGGCGCGCGTCTTCTTCCAGGCGGGCGGCGCGGCGGGGACCGTGGCCAAGACGATCTCGGCCTACGATATGACCTTCAGCGACGCGATCTACGGGAAGGCCCCGCGGTACGTGTCGCGCGAGCGCCTCACGCTGATGCTCGACCACGAGTACGCGCTGCTGCAGGAGCGTCTCGCCGGCCAGCGGGGCGACCGCACGACCTTCTTCGTCTTCGCCGACACCGTGACCACGCGCGGTTTCAAGGGGAACAACGAGGCGCACGGCTGGATGGGCATCCGCTTCCAGGCCACGCCGGGCGGCGAGCCCAACGACATCATCCTGCACGTGCGGATGTGGGACAAGGAGGCGGTCGCCCAGCAGGCGGCCCTCGGCATCGCCGGCACGAACCTGATCTACGGGGCCTTTTACTACCTCGACGACCCCCGGCGGCTGGTCGAGTCGCTCGTCGACCACGTGGGCGCGGCACGGCTCGAGGTGGATATGATCGCCTTCCGCGGGCCCGCGCTCGCGCACGTCGACAACCGGCTGATGGCGCTCCACCTCGTCCGCCACGGCCTCACCAACGCCGTGATGTTCGGGGCGCGCGGGGAGGTCCTCCAGCCCTCCGAGGTGCTGCACCGCAAGGCGGTGCTCGTCGAGCGCGGCAGCTTCCGCCCCGTGACCCTCGCGAACGTGGATATGCTGACCTGCGCGACCGCCCAGTTCGTGCAGGAGCCCGCCGTCCAGGGCCGCGAGGTGATCGCGCTGATGGAGATCACGATGAACAACCTGCTCGCCGCCGGCGCGGGCGAGCTCGACGCGGCCGACTTCCTGTCCCGGGTGGACCTCCTTGGCGAGCTGGGCTTCACCACGCTCATCTCGAACTACCCGGAGTATTACCGGCTGACCTCCTACTTCCGGCGCTACACCCGCGAGATGATCGGAATGGCGCTCGGCATCGACAACCTGCTCGAGGTGTTCAACGAGAAGTACTACGAACACCTCGAGGGCGGCATCCTCGAGTCCTTCGGCCGCATGTTCCGCCACGCGGTCAAGCTTTACATCTACCCGATGCGCCAGCAGCCCCTCGAACGGACTTCCGAGGCCGCGCTGCCGCACGGCTCCATCGCCGGCCACGCCTTCGCGCGCGACGTGCTCATCACGGCCCGGAACGTCCACATCACGCCGCACCTGCGGAACCTCTACGACCACCTCCTGCAGAACGGCTACATCGAATCCCTCACGGGCTTCGACGCCGCCGCGCTCGGCGCCCGCTCCGGGGACGTCCTGCAGCACATCCGGGCGGGCGATCCCGCCTGGGCCCGGCAGGTGCCGCCGACGGTCGCGGCCGCGATCCGGCGGCGCGGACTCTTCGGCCATCCGCCGCTCGCCGCCTGACGCCAACTCCCGCCCGATGGACCCCCTCGCCTTCGCCCTCAACCCCGCCGACTACGGCCTGCCCACGCGCGAGGAGCTCGTCGCGTACCGAATCTGGGACACCCACTTCCACGGGTTCAACGCCACGACTGACCCGCTCGGCCAGTTCCACGCCAACAACCTTTACGTGCGGCGGATGGGGATCGAGCGCTCGATCACCCTTGAGGCCGGGGGCACGCTCCGCGCCCCGCTCCAGCCCGCCGCGCACGACGCCGCGGTCCGGGAACTGCTGGTGCAGGAACGCGCGTGGCTCTCGGGCATCACGCCGATCGACCCGGGGTTCCCCGACGAGAGCTGCGCCAAGATGGAGGCGTGGATCCGCCGCGGGCCATGCCTTGGGATCAAGTACGTCGGTGGCAACAGCCGCGGCATCTCGTGCAGTCATCCGAACAACGACCCGATCATCCGCCTCGCCGCAGAACTCGGGGCCACGATCTACATCCACACCTGGCTAAAGGTCGGCGGCACGCCCCGTGGGCCCGGCCGCGGCAACCTGCCGGGGGAAAGCACGCCGCAGGACGTCGTCACCCTCGCCCGCCGCTTCCCCGACGTGCGCTTCATCTGCGGCCACAGCGGGGGCGACTGGGAGCTCGGGGTCCGCATCGTCCGGGCCCAGCCCAACGTCCTCCTCGAGTTCGCCGGCTCCGACCCCCACTCGGGCGCGGTGGACTTTGCGGCGCGGGAACTCGGCGCTGACCGCCTGGTGTGGGGCGGCCACGGCCCGAGCCGCAGCTACGCCACCGAGCTCGCCAAGGTGCTGGAGTCCGACCTTTCGCCCGCCGATCGCCTCAAGGTTTTCGGCGGCAACTTCCGCCGCCTCGCGGCCCCGATCCTCCGCCGCCAGGGCATCCCCTTCGAGCTGTGAACACTCCTCTCCTGCCCCGCCGCCGCTTCCTCCGCCAGACCGCCGCCGCTGGCGCGGCGGCGGCCCTCGTCCGGGCCGGCGCTCCCGCCTCGCCGTCCGCCCCGGCCCCCGCGGCGCTTCCGGGGATCGTCGACACCAACGTCACCCTCTTCCGCTGGCCCTTCCGGCGCCTGAAGTACGACACCACGCCCGCCCTGGTCGCGAAGCTCCGCCGGCACCGCATCAGCGAGGCGTGGGCGGGTACGCACGAGGCGCTCCTGCACAAGGACCTCGCGGGCGCGAACGAACGACTCGCCGCCGAGTGCCGCGCGCACGGGGCCGGCCTGCTACGCCCCTTCGGCAGCGTCAACCTCGCCTGGCCCGACTGGGAGGAGGACCTGCGCCGCTGCCACGAGGAGCACCGGATGCCCGGCGTGCGCCTCTTCCCCGGCTACCAGACCTTCGATCTCTCGCACCCCGACCTTGGCCGTCTCCTCCAGCTCACCGCCGAGCGGGGCCTGATTCTCCAGATCGTGTTCCAGATGGAGGACCCGCGCGTCCACCACCCGCTGCTCAGCCTCCCGGTCATCGACGCCCGGCCCCTCGTGCCCCTGCTCGAGCGGACCCCCTCGGCCCGGGTGCAACTCCTGCACTTCGCCGGCAACGTGGCGGGCACAGACCTGCGCGCACTGGTCGACCGCACCGGGGCGTGGTTCGAGTTTTCCCGCTGGGAGGGGAACGGGCGCCTCGGGCAACTGATCCGCCCCGGCCCGGGCGGCGCGCGGCCCCCGGTGCCGGCGTCGCGTGTGCTCTTCGGCTCGCACGCGCCGTACTTCCCGCTGGAAACCGGCCTGCTCCGGCTGTTCGAGTCGCCGCTGGACGTGGAGATGCTCCACGCCCTGATGCACCGCAACGCCCGCCGCCTGCTGCCGGCCTGAAGCCGGGGCCCGGGGCGACAATCGCTGGCCCGCAAATCCGGGGGCGCGACGGCGATTTTTTCCGTGCCTCGGCGCCGCGCCGCCGTTGGCATCGGCGTCGATGCGTTTCCACAAGTACCACGCCCTCGGCAACGACTACATCGTCCTGTACCCCGCGGACTTCCCGGCCTGGGGAGCCGCGCCGTCCCGCGAGCAGATCCGGGTGGTGTGCCACCGGAACTTCGGCGTCGGTTCCGACGGCATCCTCTGGGGCCCCCTCCCCTCGCGCTCCAGCCAGCACGGGCTGCGCATCTTCAACCCCGACGGTTCCGAGGCCGAGAAATCCGGCAACGGCCTCCGCATCTTCTCCCGCTTCCTCTGGGACCAGGGCCTCGTCCGCGAGCCCGTGTTCACCGTGGAGACGCTAGGGGGCGACGTGCGCGCTGAGATCCGCGAGGATGGCCGGCTGATCACGGTCGCGATGGGGCAGGTGAGCTTCGACAGCGCCCGTATCCCGGTCCTCCTGCCCGGTGCCGCCCGGGAGGTGCTCAACGAAAAGGTGAAGGTGCTCGACCGCGAGTTCACCTTCTGCGCCGCCACCATCGGCAACCCGCACTGCGTGCTCCCGCTCCCGGAGATCACCGCCGACCTCGCACACCGTTACGGGCCCCACCTCGAGGTCCACCCGCTTTTCCCGCGGAAGACGAACGTGCAGTTCCTCCAGGTGATCGACCGCGCGAACATCCGTATCGAGATCTGGGAGCGCGGCGCCGGCTACACCCTCGCTTCGGGCAGCAGTTCGAGCGCCTCCGCCGCCGTCGCCCACCGCCTCGGCTTCGTCGACCGCGACGTCACCGTCCATATGCCCGGCGGCCGGATCGGGATCTCCATCGGCCCGGACTACGCCATCCAGATGACCGGGACGGTCAACAAGGTCGCCGAGGGCGTGATGCACCCGGACCTGTTCGAGGTTACGGTCTGATGCCCCCATGCCCTTCGCCACGACCCGCCAGGAGCGGCGCATCCTCGCCAGCCTCGGACTGATCCTGATTTTGGGCCTCCTCGGCCTCGCGTTCCTCTGAGTGCACCGCCGGCCCCGGTTGGAACCCGCGAACCCTCTTCCCACGGAATTAGGCTCGCCACCCCCACCGCCGAACCTGCCTCCTCCTGAGCGACCCGCCGGGGTCCCTTCCCCATGGCCGAAGCCCCTCTACTGCTGACCAACGATCCCGGGGAACGGGACCGGACGGACGCATTGCTGCTGGGGTTGGTGGCGGAGGGGGACCGCGAGGCGTTCGCCCGCCTCTACGACCGGTTCTCAGGCCCCCTTTACGGCGCGGCGCTCCATATCCTGCAGGATGCCGCGGAGGCGCAGGACATCGTGCACGACGCCTTCATCACCCTCTGGGAGAAGGCCTCGTCGTTCGAGCGGAGCCGCGGCAGCGCCTTCTCGTGGGCGGTGACGCTGGTGCGGAACCGGGCGATCGACCGGATCCGGATGCGCCGCCGCCGGGCGGAACTGCTGGCGGAGTCGGTGCCGGAGGACCTGGGCTACGGCACGGAGGGCGGGGCCCCGTCCGCGGACGATGCGGCGGTGCAGGGCGACAACGCCCGGCTGGTCCGCGCGGCGATCGCCGACCTGCCGGCCGAGCAGCGCCGGGCGCTGGAACTGGCTTTCTTCGGCGGACTCACCCAGGAGGAGATCGCACGGCGGTTGCAGGAGCCCTTGGGCACCATCAAGGCCCGCATCCGGCGCGGGCTGCTCAAGTTAAGGGAAGCCCTCGGGCCGCAGTTATGAGCCGGGAACTGCACGAGGAATCGTCCGCCCTGCACGCTCTCGGGCTGCTCGCCGGCGAGGAACTGGCCCGCTTCCGCCGCGAGTGCCACGCGGACCCCGCCCTGCGCGAAATGAGCCGCGTCCTGCGCGAGGTGACCTCCCAACTGGTGCATTGGGCCCCGCCCCATTCCCCGCCCGAGGCCCTGCGCGAGCGGCTGGCCGAGGGCATCGGTTCCCGCCGCGGGCCCGCCCGCGGCCCGGCGGGTTGATCCTCCCCGGCGGGGCCGCGGGAAGCGCGGCCCGGCGCTCCGCTTGACACCGCGGGGAGCCGCGCCTGAGTCGCTGCCCCGGACGGGGCGTTTCCGCCCGGCCGTTACCCACCCTCCCAACCCCTTATGAAGCTGCTCGGGCTACACCTCGTCGACGTCGCCATCCTCCTCGCCTACATCGTCGTGGTCCTCTGGATCGGGCAGCGCTTCTCCCACGGGGTGAAGAACGACAAGGACTTCTTCCTCGGGGGGCGTTCACTCGGGCGCTGGCTGCAGTTCTTCCTGAGCTTCGGCAATATGACCGACCCCGGCCAGGCCACCACCACGGCCAGCTCGGTCTACCGGCAGGGCGCGGGCGGCGCCTGGCTGGCGCTGATCACGCTCTTCCTCACGCCGTACTACTGGTTTATGAACGTGTGGTTCCGCCGCGCCCGGCTCACCACGATGGCGGACCTCTTCGCCGACCGCTTCGGCAGCAAGTTCCTGGCCTCCCTGTATGCCGTGACGATGCTGATGATCGCGATCATCGGGGTCATCGCGGGCGGCAACGTGATGGCCCTGAAGACGCTCCAGCCCCTGATGGTCAAGGAACCCGCGGTCTACACCGCGGCGGAGCGCCAGAGCGTGGCCGAGTTCCACGAGTTCATCGCACTGCGGAAGGAGCGCGCGGCGGCCCCGCTGGCCCCGGAGAAGGCGCTGCGCTACGACACCCTGCGCGACCACTACACCCGCGGCACCCTCCAGCCCTACGTCACCTACCTCCAGCCGGTCACCTTCTACCTCGTCTCCACGGGGCTGGTCGCCGTGTTCATCATGCTCGGGGGCCTGAAGGCCTCGGCGGTGGTGGACGCGATCCAGGCCCTGCTGGTGGTGCTGATCTCGGTGATCCTGATCCCCTTCGGCCTCCATCGAATAGGCGGCGTGGAGGCGCTGCACGACAAGGTGCCGGAGGTGATGTTCAACCTCTTCGGGGGCGACATCGCCTCCGAATACACGTGGTACTCGATCGCCGCCCTGCTATTGGTCCAGCTGATCGGCATCGCCGGCACCCAGGCCAATATGACCATCTCGGGATCCGCGAAGGACGAGATGGCGGCACGCCTCGGCGCGGTGACGGGCGGTTTCAGCAAGCGCTTCGTCACCATCGCGTGGGCCTACTGCGGGTTGATCGCGATCGCCCTCTTCGGCCCGGGCCTGTCCGACCCCGACCAGGCGTGGGGCCTGATGACCCGCGAACTGCTCCCGATCGGCCTGATCGGGATTATGATCACCGGCATTTTGGGCGGGAAGATCGCCGTCCTCGGCGCGCAGTCGGTGGTACTCTCGGGCCTGGTGGTGAAGAACCTGTACGAGCCGCTCTTCCCCGGCCGCGCCGACCGGCACTACGTGCTCATCGCCCGGCTGGCAGTGCCCGCCCTCCTCGCGATCGGCGTGCTGGTGGGCCTCTTTATGAACAGCATCGTCGCGATCCTGAAGTTTGCGATCGTGCTGCTCCTCGTCTGGGGCGTGCCGGTGACGATGCTCTTCCTCTGGCGGCGGGTCACCGAGACCGCGGTCAAGGTCCAGGTAATCGCTACCGTGGTCTTCATCGCGGTGATCCCGGCGATCGTGCCCACCCTGCCGGCCCTCGCCCGCTCGGAGACGCTGACGCGAATGACCCGCGAGCAAACGGTGGTGTCACGCGTCGCGGCGACCGCGGAGGACGTGACCGCCGGGCGCGCCCGGACGGCCGGGGAGCAGATCGAGCGCACGCGCCGGATCGAGCCGGTGTCGTTGTTCTTCGAGGAGGGCGTGGTCCGGGTGAACCCCAACGACCCCGCGTCCCCCAAGACGGGCAAGGGCCTCTTCCGGGTCGAGGTCTACCTGCTGCACCTGCTCGGGGCGGATGTGGCCGGTTTCAGCCCGGCCCAGCTGCTCACCACCCGCTATCTGGTCGACGCGTTCATCCCGATCAGCCTGCTGGTGCTGGTGAGCCTGCTGACCCGGCCGACGGACCCCGCGCGCGTCGCGCGGTTCTACGCGCGGATGAAGACGCCGGTGGCCAAGACCCTCGAGGACGACGCGCGGGAGGTGGAGCTCAGCTACGCCAACCCGACCCGGTTCGACCACCTCAAGCTATTCCCCGGCTCCAACTGGGAATTCACCCGCTGGGACCGCACGGACGCGCTGGGCTTCGTCGCCTGCTGCGCGCTCGTCGGCGTGGTGCTGCTGGTCTTCAAGGGCGCGCTGGTGCTGGGCAGCGGCTGAGTGACTGAGTCCGGCTGGGCCGGGGCGGGCGCCTCAACCCGCGCCGGCCCCGCCCTTCCCCGGGGTGGCGCGCACGGGGGCGAGGGCCACGCCCTTCATCCGCACGCCCGTGAGTTTGCGGAGGATCAGCTCGGCGTGCTCCTCGGCCACATCCACCAGAATGTGGCGCTGGTGCAGGTCGATCGCCCCGACCACGCCCGCGGGCAGGCGGGTCACCCCCGCGATCTTGCCGACCACGTCCGCCACCTGGACCAGCTGCTTGCGGCCGACATTCAGGAAGAGGGTCGTCATTCCCGGTTCGCGGCCGGTCCGCGCCGGACGATCCGGCGCCTCGACGGGAGCCGGCTCCGGGGCCTCCGCGGGATCCCGGGCAACCGCCGCCGCGGGTGACCGCGCGGGTTTCGCACGAGCCGCCGCCGGCTCCGCCCCGGCCTCCGGCGGCCCACCTTTGGCCGCGGTGTTTCCACGGGCCGGCGCCGCCGGCTCCGGCGCGGCCCCCGCCCGCAGCAGGTGGATCAGCGCGGAGCAGATGTCGGTGCTGGCGTAGCCCTGGTCGAGCAGCCGGTCGATCATCCGGTCGTGCGGCTTGAAGTCGCGGGCTTCCAGGGTGGCGCGGATCCGCTCGAAGAAGACGTTGGTCTTCGCCTCCTCCACCTCATCGAGCGAGGGCACGCGCCCGCGGTGCAGGTCGAGCCGCGCGGCGCGCATCATCGCCTGCAGGCGGTAGATCTCCCGGCCGCTGACGAACGTGAAGGCGCGCCCCTTGCGGCCGGCCCGGCCCGTGCGCCCGATGCGGTGGGTGTAGTCCTCCGCGTCGTTGGGCAGGTCGAAGTTGAACACCACCTCCAGCTCGTCGACGTCGAGCCCGCGCGCCGCCACATCCGTCGCGACGAGGAACTCGAACTTCCGCTCGCGGAAGCGCGCCATCACCCGGTCGCGCTGCGCCTGGCTGAGGTCGCCGTGCAGTCGGTCCACCGCGTAACCCCGGGCGTGGAGGTGCTCGTCGAGGTCATCCACCATCACCTTGGTGCCGCAGAAGATGATCCCGAACCGGAAGTCGTGGACGTCGATCAGCCGCGTGAGCGCCTCCAGCTTGGAGCGCCGGTCCACCTCGACATAGGTTTGCTCCACTTGGGGCGCCTGCAGGGCGACGGCGTCGATCCGCACCCACGCCGGGTCGCGGCTGAAACGCTGGATGAGCTCCTGGATCGGCCGGGGCATCGTCGCGGAGAAGCAGAGCAGCTGGCGCGAGGCGGGGGCCGCGGCGAGGATGCGCTCGATGTCTTCCCGGAAACCCATGTCCAGCATCCGGTCGGCCTCGTCGAGCACCACGGTGCGAAGGGCGTCGAGCCGGAGGGTGCCGCGCGCGAGGTGGTCGAGGACGCGGCCGGGGGTGCCGATGACGATCTGGGCCCCGGCCTCGAGGGCCCGGAACTGGCGGTCGTAACTCTGCCCGCCGTAGATCGGCACCTCGCGGATGCCCCGGCGGAAGAACGCGAGCCGCCCCGTCTCCTCGGCCACCTGCACCGCGAGCTCCCGCGTGGGGCACAGGATCAGGGCCTGCACCGCCTTCAGCTGGGCGTCCACCCGCTCGATGGCCGGGATGGCGAAGGCCGCGGTCTTGCCGGAGCCCGTCGCCGATTGTCCCACGAGGTCGCGGCCGGAGAGGGCGACCGGGATGACCACGGTCTGGATGGGCGAGGCCTCCTCGAAGCCGAGCTTGGCGACCGCACGGAGAATCTCGGGCGAGAGGCCGAGCTGGTCAAAGGGACGTCGTTCCATACCGCAGCCTGCGGCCGGGGCCGGCGGAAAGATAGCCAAATGATGCGCCCGGTCGCGGCGCGGGGCGCTCAGAGCTCCGCGATCCGCACGTTGCGGTACTCGCACTTCATCTCGACCTTGCCGTGGATCTGGAGGCCGAGCGGCGCGGCGCCGGCGAACTTCGGGTCGGTGTACTCGGAGGCCTTCTGGCCGTTGATCCAGCAGGTGAAGGTGTCGCCCTTGGCCTGGATGCGGATGGTGTTCCACTCGCCCTCGGGCTTCAGCTGGCGCTTGGCGTCCTTCGCCTGCCCCGACTCGGGATACGCCGGCTTGCCGCCCGTGTAGAAGGAGCCCGTCATATCGACCCGCAGGCTGCCCGAGACGCCGAGCTGCAGCTGGAGCTTCGGCTTGCGCATCTCGATGCCCGTGTCGACGCCGCGCGGGGTGGTCGCCTTCCAGCGGACGTCGAACTCGAGGACGAAGTCCTTGTACTCCTTCTGCGTCCAGAGGTAGTGGCCGGTCTGGGCCTGGTTGTTCTCCCCGACCAGCACGCCGTTCTCGACGCGCCAGAACTCCGCCGCGCCCTCGGCCTTGAAGTTGGCCAGGTCGCGGCCGTTGAAGAGCGGCTGGAAACGCGGTTCCGCGGCGAGGGCGGCGGAGGCGGCGGCGAGGAACAGGGCAAGGCCGAGGCGAAGGGCGGTGGGGTGCATCGGGGCGAGCGAAGCGGGCCCCGCGCCCGGGGGGAACACCAAAGTTGCGCGGCCCCGGAACCGGCTTCAGAGCTGGATCGGCAGGCCGACCTCGATGATCTGCATCGGCGGCAGCTGGTAGTAGTCGCGCGCCTGCCGCGCGTTCCGGCTCAGGAAGCCGTAGAAGTGCTTCTGCCATTCCCACATCCGCGAATCGCCGCCCGCGATGATCATCTCGCGGTTGAAGTAGTACGTCGCCTCGTTCGGCCGCAGCGGCACCCCGCGGTCCCGGATCCCGCCGATCAACGCGGCCACGTCCGGTGATTCCATATAACCGTACCGCGCGACCGCCCGCCAGATGCCCTCGCCGATGGCGCGCACCTCGAGCCGTTCCGCCTCGGGCACGAACGGGACCTCCTCGGTAAGGATGCTCAGCAGCACCACCGTCTCGTGCAGGACCTTGTTGGCCTTGACGTGGTGCAGGAGGACGAGGGGGGTGCCGGTGGGGTTGCCGGCCATAAAGACCCCCGTCCCGCGCACGCGCACCAGGTGGGGGCTCGAGGCGATGGCGCACAGCTCGGACTCCGTGATCTCGTTGGCGTAGACCCGCCGGAAGATCTCCCCCTTGCCCCGCTTCCACGTGGTCATCACCGCCAGCACCCCCAGCGCGATCAGCACCGGCAGCCAGCCGCCGTCGTGGAACTTGTGCAGGTTTGAGGCGAAGAAGACCGCGTCGAGCGCCAGGAAGCCCCCGCAGACCGCGGCCGCCTGCCAGACCGGCCAGCGCCACGCCCGCACCATCACCGCGTAGAGCGCGAGGGTGGTCACGATCATCGTGCCGGTGACCGCGATGCCATAGGCGGCGGCGAGCGCCGAACTGGACTTGAAGCCGAAGACGGTGGCGATGGACCCGAGCGCGAGGACCACATTCACCAGCGGCAAAAAGATCTGCCCGCGCTGGGCCGGATTGGTGTGGCGAACGGCCAGGCGCGGGAAATAGCCCAGCTGGATCGCCTGCCGGACAAGTGAGAACGCGCCCGAGATCAGGGCCTGGCTCGCGATGATCGCCGCGAGCACCGAGAGCGCCAGCAACAGGTAGCGGGGCCAGCCCTCCGGGGCGATCGAGAGGAACGGGTTGGCCGCCGAGCCCCGGCCCGCGAGGAAATGCGCGCCCTGCCCGAAGTAGTTCAGCACGAGCCCCGGCAGCACCACGCCGTACCACGAGGTGAGGATCGCCCGCCGGCCGAAATGACCCATATCCGCGTACAGCGCCTCCACGCCCGTGAAGGCCAGCACCACCGCGCCCAGTAGAATGCCCGCCTGCGCCGGATGCCCGACCAGCAGGTTAATACCCAGCCACGGATCCAAGGCCCGCAGGACCGCAGGGTTCTCGAGCACCCGCCAAAGCCCGAGACCCCCGAGCACCGCGAACCAGAGCAGCATCACCGGCCCGAAAATCCCGCCGATGAAGCGCGTGCCGCGGTGCTGGAAGGCGAAGACCCCGCCCAAAATCAGGCAGGCGACCGGCACCACCAGAAAGTCCATTCCCGGCGCCACCTCCTTCAACCCCTCCACCGCGCTGAGCACGGTGATCGCCGGGGTGATGATGGCCTCGCCACATAACATCGCCGCCCCGAGGAGGACGAGGACCGTGCCCACGTTCAGACTCGCCCGCACGCCCTGATCGAGCCGGCCCAGCGCCAGCAGGGCGAAGATCCCACCCTCGCCGCGGTTGTCCGCCCGCAGCACGAAGGTCGCGTACTTCACGCTCACCACCAGCACCAGGGACCAGAAGACCAGCGAAAGCACGCCCAGCACCGCCGTCGCGTGCTCCGCCGGCGGCAGCGCGTGCAGGCACTCACGGATCGTGTACAAGGGGCTCGTCCCGATGTCCCCGAAGACCACCCCCAGGGCCCCCAGCCCGAGCGCCCAACGGGCGCCCGCCCCCTGCCCTGCTTCCGCGGATGGCTTCATAATCTGCCCCCAACCTCCCGCAATCGCCCCGCGCCTCCAAGCCGTTTCGGCCGCCGGCCGGAAAACTGCTTGCTTTCGCCCCCAGCCCGGAAACCGCCCCCGCCGTGGACAACTGCCCGGAAAGCCCCCACCGTGCGCCGATGAGCCCAGACTGGCAGGTCGCCAAGACCTACACCGACATCCTTTACCACAAGGCCGAGGGCATCGCCCGCATCACGATCAACCGGCCGGAAAAGCGGAACGCGTTCCGCCCGTTGACCGTCAAGGAGATGCACGACGCCTTCACCGACGCCCGGGAGGACCCGAAGGTCGGCGTGGTGCTGCTGACCGGCGCCGGCCCCCACCGGGACGGCAAGTACGCCTTCTGCGCCGGAGGCGACCAGAGCGTGCGGGGCCACGCCGGCTACATCGATGAGGCCGGCATTCCGCGCCTCAACGTCCTCGACCTCCAGAAGCTCATCCGCTCGATGCCCAAGGTCGTCATCGCGCTGGTCGCCGGCTACGCCATCGGCGGCGGGCACGTGCTGCACGTGGTCTGCGACCTGAGCCTCGCCGCCGACAACGCGATCTTCGGCCAGGTCGGCCCGAAGATGGGCAGCTTCGACGGCGGCTTCGGCTCCAGTTACCTCGCCCGCGTGGTCGGCCAGAAGAAGGCCCGCGAGATCTGGTTCCTCTGCCGCCAGTACGACGCCCGCCAAGCCCTCGAGATGGGGCTGGTCAACGCGGTCGTCCCGGTGGACCGCCTCGAGGCCGAGGGCGTGCAATGGGCCCGCGAGATCCTCCAAAAGAGCCCCCTCGCGATCCGCCTCCTCAAGAGCGGCTTCAACGCCGAGCTCGACGGCCAGGCCGGGATCCAGGAACTGGCCGGCAATGCCACCCTGCTCTACTATATGAGCGAGGAGGCGAAGGATTTCATGACCGCCCAGCGGGAGAAACGCGCGCCCGACGCCCGGAAGTATCCGTGGCTGCCCTGAGCCCCTCGACAGGCTCGGGGCAGGCCGGCGGCGTGATTTGACGCGGGCCTCCGGTTGCAGGGCCCAGCCCAGGCTGATCGGGGGAGTCAGCCCAGCCCCGCGGCCAGTTCCGCGAACCAGCGCTTCCGCTGCGCGGCGTCCCGCTTACGGTCGGTCGCCAGCTCCAAAATCCGCACGCCGGGGGCCGGCGCCGCCACCCGCTCCGCCAGCGTGGCCCAATCGGCCACCCACTCGTGGGCAATGCCGTAAGCCGCCGCCAGCCGCCCCAGATCGACCGCCTGCGGCGTCGCGAAGAAATCCTCGAACACCCCCGCCACTTGCGCGATCGGCAGGTGCTCGAAGATCCCGCCCCCCCGGTTGTTGATCACCACGACCGTCAGCGACCCGCGGAAGCGCGGCGCCAGCAGCAGTCCGTTGGTGTCGTGGAGCAGCGAGAGATCCCCCGTCAGCAGCACCGCCGGCCGGTCTGACCCGTGCGCCAGACCCAAGGCCGTGGACAAGGTGCCATCGATGCCGTTGGCCCCGCGATTGCACCAGAGCCGCAGCCGCCGGTTGCCCGCCGGCAACACGTACTCCGCGTCCCGGATCGGCATCGAGTTGGCTAAGAAAAGATCCGTCCCCTCCGGCAAGGCGCGCCCAAGTAGCCACACCGCCTTCGGCTCGAACATCCCGGCCTCCGCCTCCAGCCGCCCCTCCAGCGCCGGCCGCAGCCGCGCCTCGTAGCGGGCCCACATCCGCTGGTAGCCGTTGTCCGGGGCCACCTCCGGCAACGCCCCCGCCAACACCGTGACCGGCAGCGCCAGCACCCGCGTCCGCCCGTGCAGCGCATCGCGGTTGTCCTCACGCTCCGTCACCAGCCAAGTGTCCGCATCCGCCTCCTCCAGCCACGCCCGGAGCACCTTGCTCACCGGCCAGCCGCCGATCCCCAGCACGAACTCGGGCCGCAACCGCTCCGCCGCCGCGGGATGCCGCAGGATGGTGTCGTAAGTCGTGACCAGATGCGGGACCCGCTCCGCCCACTGCCGCACGGGCGAAAGCGCATCCGCCAGCACGGGCCAGCCCAGCCGCCCCGCCAACTCGCCCACCGCCGCCACGAACGCCTCGGGTTCCGCGGTCTGCACCGGCCCCACCACGATGACCCCGTGCACCTCGGGAGCGATTTCCGGCGGGCGCGTGAGGCGGGTGACCGGCTCCGGCGCCGGCAACCCGCGGAAGAACCGTTCCCAATCGATCGTCGCCGCCAGCGCCGCGGCCACCCCGCCGTCCGGCGTCGGCGCCAGGGGATCGCGGAACGGCGCGTTGAGGTGCACCGGGCCACCGCCGTTGCCGAGGCTGCGGGCCACCGCGTGCCCGATCGTCTGGCGCAGGTAACGGAACCGGGCGGCCTCCGCCTCCGGCACCGCCAGTTCGTGATACCAGCGCACGTAGCCCCCGTAGAGCTTCTGCTGGTCGATGGTCTGCCCGGAGGCGCAGCCGCGCAGCTCCGGCGGACGATCCGCGGTCAGGACCACCAAGGGCACGCCGGCCTCGGACGCCTCGATGACCGCCGGCAGGTAATTGGCGGCCGCCGTCCCGCTCGTGCAGAGGAGCACCGCGGGCCGTCCCGCGCGCTTCGCCAGCCCGAGCGCGAAGAAGCCCGCGGAGCGCTCATCGAGCACCGGGATCGCCTCCCAGCTCGGATGGGTCGCCGCCGCCACCGCCAGGGGACTGGAGCGGGAACCGGGCGACACGACCGCCGCCACCGCCCCCGCCCGCACCAGGCTCTCCACGAGGACGCCGGCCCAGAGGGTGTTCAGATTGCGCGGGTCAGGCTGGAACGGGTGCATCCTCAGGCGGTGATGGCTTCAACCATCGCCTTAAACTTCAGGTCGGTCTCGGCCAACTCCTTTTCCGGGTCGGACCCCGCGACCAGCCCCGCCCCGGCGTAGACGCGCGCGGCCGTGCCCTCGACCACCGCGGAACGGATGCCGACGAAAAACTCGCCCTCTCCCCGCGCGTCGAACCAGCCCAGCGCCCCCGCGTAAAGCCCCCGCGGAAACCCCTCCAACTGGCGGATGACCTCGCCCGCCCCCTCGCGCGGCTCCCCTCCGACGGCCGGCGTCGGATGCAGGGCGGCGGCGACGTCCAGCGGGTGCACCCCGGCCGGCAACGCGCCCGCGAGCCGCGTGTGCAGGTGCTGGACGTTCGCCAACCGCCGCACGCCCGGCGCGGCCGCGGGACCGGCCGTCACGCCGAGCGCCGCCAGCCGCGCGCGCACGTCCTCGACCACCGCGGCGTGCTCGCGCAGGTCCTTCTCGCTCCGCAGGAGGGCGCCGGCCAGCGCCAGGTCCTCCGCCGCGCCGCGACCGCGCCGGATGGAACCGGCCAGGGCCTCCGTCTCCAGCTCCCCCCCGCGCACCCGCAGCAACCGCTCCGGGCTCGCCCCGATGAAACTCGGGCCCTCGCCCCAGGCGAAGGAAAAGGCGTAGCAGTCCGGGAAGCGCTGCCGCAGGCCGTTGAGCATCCGCAGGGGATGCAACGGCCGGTCCGCCCGCAGATCCTGCGCCCGCGCCAGCACCAGCTTGCGGAACGTCCCCCGCGCGATCAGCCCGAGCGCCGCACCCGCCGCGGCCGGATAATCCCCCGCCTCGCGCCGCTGGAAGATCGCCGGGCCCGCCTCGGCCGGTGGGAACTCCGCGGGCTCCAGGGCCCGGAACTTCCGGTGCGCCCGCCACACCCGGACCGCCAGCGCCTCGAGGTCCGCATCGGCCGTGACCAGGACATTCGCCACCGCGGTGGTGGTGTTCCCCTCGAGGCCGACCTGCCATTGCGGCACGAACGCCGCCGCCGCCGGGAACGGCTGGCCCGCCTCCGTCTCCGGCTGGAACCCGAAGGCGCTGAAGACGTGCGGCCCGCCGAAACGCGCCGTCACATCCCCCACCGCCACCGCGTCCGCCAACAGGGCTTCCGCCCACGCCTTGACCCGCGCGAACCGTTCCGGGCCCTCCGCGGTGCAAGCCGCTGCAACCTCCGCCCCCGCCAAGGCCCACCCCGCCGCCGGCCGCTCCGCGTAAAAGTGCGGCGCCCGCGGATCGAAGATCGATTCCAGGACCGCCAGCGGATCCAGCGCCTCCACCGCCAGCGAGATGCTCACCAGCCGCGGCCGCCCGCTCCGCCGCACCTCCGCCTGACAGCGCGCCAGAAAATCCCGCAGCGCCTCCGGGGAGGAGCTGTTGTCCGCCGGATGCAACGGCAGGATGGTCATCGGCGGGGACCCGACTACGCCGCCGGCGGCTTCTCGGGCCGCGGGAACAGCACCAGCGCCGGCGCCACGGGATTGCCCGCCAGCCGCCCCCCCCAGACCAGCTCGTCCTTCCAAACCGCGCCCGGCCGATGCCCCAGGACCGCGTTCACCTTGGCTGCCGTGCCCGGGATGACGTGCTGCATCGCCGCCACCGCCAGCCGCAGCGCCTCCGCCATCGTCGCGAGCGCCGTCCGCAACCGCGCCTGATCCGCCGGATCGGCGGACTTGCCCAGCTTCCACGGCGCCCGCCGCTCCACATAGGCGTTGGTCGCCGTCACAAAGGCCATCGTGCGCTCCAGCGCCGTGTGGAACTGGAACCGCTCACCCAACGCCACCGCCTCCGGCCCCGTCTGCGCCCACAGCTCGCGCAACGCCGTCTCCGGCTCCTCCGCCGCCTCCGCGGCCGGCACCACCCCGCCGGCAAAGCGCGTGGTCATATTGAGCGTGCGGTTCACCAGGTTGCCCAGGTTGTTGGCGAGCTCGCTGTTGTAGCGCACCAAAAACTGCTCCGGGGTGAAGTCGCTGTCCTGCCCCACGTTCATCTCCCGCATCAGGAAGTAGCGGAAGGCGTCCGCCCCGAACTGGTCCACCAGGTCCAGGGGATTGAGGGCGTTGCCGGTGCTCTTCGACATCTTCGCCCCCCGCTGCAGCCACCAGCCGTGGGCGATGATCCCCTTGGGCAGTGCAATGCCCGCCGCGTGCAGCATAATCAGCCAGTACACGGCGTGCGGCGGCACGAGGATGTCCTTGCCGATCACGTGGTAATCGGCCGGCCAGAGGCCGGGGCGGTCGACCACCGCCGAGTAATAGTTCACCAGCGCGTCGAACCACACGTAGGTCACGTACTGGTCGTCAAACGGCAGCGGGATGCCCCACTCGAGGCGCTCGCGGGGACGCGAGATGCAGAGGTCGTTCAACGGTTCCTTGAGGAACTCCAACACCTGGCTCTGCCGGAAGGCGGGGAACACATACCCCGCGTGCGCCTGCAGGAAGGAAACGAGCCAGTCTTGGTGCTTCCGCAGCCGGAAGAAGTAGTTGGCCTCGGTGATCTCCGTCACCTCCCCGAACAACTCCGGCCACGTCCCATCCGGATTGCGGTCCTTCTCCTGCAGGAACTGCTCCTGGCGCGTGGAATAGAACCCGCGGTACTCCGCCCGGTAAATCTCCCCCTGGTCGTACAACCGCTGCAACAGGTCGCGCACCACGCGCTGGTGACGCGGCTCGGTGGTCCGGATGAAGTCGTCCGGCCGCACGTCGAGCTTGGGCAGCAGGTCCCGGAATTCCTGCGACACCGCGTCGACGAAGGCCTGCGGGGCGATGCCGCGGGCCCGCGCGCTCGCCTGCACCTTCTGGCCGTGCTCGTCGGTGCCCGTCAGGAAGTGCACCGTGTCGCCAAGCTGCCGACGGAACCGGGCGATCACATCCGTCAGGACCTTCTCGTACGCGTGGCCGAGGTGCGGGGACCCGTTCGCGTAGTCGATGGCGGTCGTGATGTAGCAGGGCTTCATTGGCGGCCGGACAGCCAAAGCCCGGACCAGCCAAATGTCCAAGCCTTTGGCGCCCAACCACCCCGCGGCGCCAGCCTCAGGCGCCGCCGCCGGACGAAAGACACGCGCCGCATCGGTCGGCCATTAACGCCATTAAATGTCATTGATCCCGAAACCCCTGCGCGCCCTCAGAACATTAGTCCTGAAGTACCCAAGCGCCTCGACCGCAGGGGATTGACGCACGCACGCCGGCACAAATGCCCGAAAGTCGCCATTCCGGCTGTCATTTTTTATTACCAATTTGAGTATTTATTTCTTTATAATCTAATACTTACAACTTTGCGATATCTTTATCCAGAATATCCCCATTTAAATAGGTTATAGTACCTATTTTTAACGCATCGTGGCAGCGTTAGAGCTCAGATCGAGGCATCGCTGATGCAATCCATTAGCGCCCACATCCTAAACTCCTCGATTACTAAGCTCAAACTCGGCTGGGTCGCGCTGCTCCTCGGCGCCACCACGGCCTTCGGCCTGCCCATCGATCTGAATCCGACCAATTCGGTGCCCGACGACGCGGGCAGCGCGACGGTCGCGACTTGGCTCAATGGCCTGATCACCACCTACAACACCAACAACAACCCCGACCTGCCCAGCCCAGCCACGCTGACGTTCGACTCCAACGACGACCCGATGATGCCCGGCTACCCCGACAACACCGGCACCTCGATCGCGATGCTGATGGGCACGTACGCGTACCTCGTCCTCAAATGGGGCGGCGGCTTCGCGCCCGGCGCCTTCGGGGCCTACTACATCGGCGGGATGACCGGCACGTGGACGTTTAACGCCCCGGGCCAGAACGCTCTCTCCGGCTACCGCCTCTACGACGCCAGCAC
Source organism: Verrucomicrobiota bacterium (assembly GCA_016871595.1). Lineage (GTDB taxonomy): Bacteria > Verrucomicrobiota > Verrucomicrobiia > Opitutales > Opitutaceae > ER46. Next base: position 10,259 of record VHCY01000005.1, on the reverse strand, counting down.
TCCGCCCCGGGTGCCGGATGGAGGCATCGGAGTGATGGTGCTCGGCGCCGTCCTCGGCCTCCTCGGCCTGATCCGGCGCTGGGTCTAAAGAACCCTACGCTTTGGGACTGCAGTCCCCGGGGGCGGCGGGATGGCTGGCCTGCCGCCCCCACTTCTTTTCCCAACCCACCTACGCCCGCGGATGCGCCCGGTCGTAGATGCCCCGCAGGCGCTCCAGGCTGACGTGCGTGTAAACCTGGGTGGTCGCCAACTGCGCGTGCCCCAGCAGCTCCTGAACCAGCCGCAAATCGGCGCCCGCATTCAGGAGATGGGTGGCGTAACTGTGCCGGATCTTGTGCGGACTCAGGTCCAACGGCAGACCCGCCGCCTCGAGGTGGCGCTTCACCAGCACCTGGATGTCCCGCACGGAAGTCCGCCGTCCCCCGGGCACCGCCAACACCGGCGAATCGGGCCCCGCACCTTCCGCGCACCGTGCCCGGTAACGCCGGAGCACGTCCGCGGCCACCGCCCCGATCGGACACAGGCGTTCCTTGCGGCCCTTGCCCAGCACGCGGACCACCCCCTCGTCCCAGTCCACGACGTCGCCCAGGTTCAGCCCTGCGAGCTCGCTCACGCGCAGCCCGCCCCCATAGAGCAACTCCAGCGCGAGCCGGTCCCGGGCCGCCGTCCACTGGTCCAGAGTACCCGCGGCCGCCAACCGGTCCGGCGACAGGAGCAGCAGCTTCATCTGCTCCTCGGTCAGGAACCGCGGCAGCAGCTTGGGCAGGCGCGGTAGGGCCACCCCGACGAACGGGTCCCGCTGCAGCCGCCCTCGCCGGATCCAGAATTTATAAAACGCCCGCAGGCCCGACACATGGTTGTGCAGGGTCCGCCGGCCCAGGTGCCGCTGGGACTCGATCACAAAGTCCCGGGCCTCCCGCGGGCTGACCGCGCCAGGGCCCGCGCGCCAACGGTCCACGCCCGGACTCGCCAGCCAGCGCTGAAACCCGGCGAACGCCTGCCGGTAATTGCGCACGGTGTAGGGGGAACAGCGCCGCTCGCCCGCCAGGAAGTCCGCGAACGGCTGCCACCACTCCGCCCGCACCGCCTCCGGCATCTCCTGCGCCTTCATTCCCGGGTCAGGCCGACGCGGCGACCTTCGCCTCGACCGCCTGCATCACGCCCGCGGTGTGCCGCCGCAGGGCGCCTTCGGGATCAAGGCCCCGCGCCCGCGCGGCCGCGACCAGTTCAAAGAGCTGCCGACCCAGTTGCTCCGCCTCGAGGCCTTCCGCCCGCCGCGCCACCGCCGCGCGGTCCACCACGCCGTCCGCCGGAAATTTCTTCTGGTCGAGTTGTTTGCAGACGGCCTCCGCGAACATCAGCGCCGGCAGCCGCGGCGGCAACTCCTTGAAGACCGCCCCCGCCCGGGGCGCCGGGCCCGCCTTGCGCTCCTGCGCCTTGATCTTCTCCCACTCCACGAGCACCTCGGCCGAGCTCCCCACCCGGGCCTCGCCAAAGACGTGCGGATGCCGCCGCACCAGCTTGTCATTGATGTCCCGCGCCACGTCGTCGAAGTCGAACCGCCCCGCCTCCGCCTCGATCTGGGCGTGAAAGACGATCTGGATCAGCACGTCGCCAAGCTCCTCCCGCATATGCTCCACGTCACCGCGGTCGATGGTGTCAATCAGCTCGCTCACCTCATCGATCAGGCACCGCACCAGCGTCGCGTGGGTCTGTTCCCGGTCCCACGGGCACCCGTCCGGGGCCCTCAGCCGCACCATGGTCCGCCGCAGGTCGTCGATCGCGCTCATCGCGCGCAGCAGAGGGCAAATGGCGCCCGGATTCACGCCCAAACCGGCGAAGTCTGGTCTGGTTTTCCGGAGGGCGCTGTGTTTCGTCGCTCGGGATGTCCGACAAGCTGACCGAGATTATGGCGTGGAAGCGCCGGGAACTCGCCCCCCTGCTCCGGCGGGTGCCCGCGGCCGAGCTCGCCGCGGCGGACGCCCGCCACCCCCGCCCACCCTCGTTCGCCGCCGCCCTCCGCCGGACCGACGCCCGCCTCGCCGTGATCTCCGAGATCAAGCGCCGCTCACCCTCCGCCGGCGACATCTGCGCCGGGGTCTCCGCCCCCGACCAAGCCGCCCGTTACCAGCAGGCCGGGGCCGAAGCCATCTCGGTGCTCACGGATGAGAAGTACTTCGGGGGCACGCTCGAGGACCTCCGCACGGTCACCGCCGCCTTCACCACCCGTCCCCCCGCCGTGCCCTGCCTGCGGAAGGACTTCTTCGTCCACCCGCTCCAGGTGCTCGAGGCCCGCACCGCCGGCGCCAGCGCGATCCTGATCATCGTGCGCGCCCTGACCGATGACGAGATCCGCACGCTCCGCGACGCCGCCGCCACCGCGGGGCTGGACGCGCTCTATGAGATCCACACCGAGGCGGAACTGGACCGCGCGGTCGGCCACGGGGCCCGGATTATCGGGGTCAACAACCGCGACCTCGCCATCTTCCGCACGGACCTCGGCCTCAGCGAGCACCTGATCCCCCGCTTCCCCGCCGAGGTCACCGCGGTCAGCGAAAGCGGCATCTTCACCGCCGCGGACGCCCGCCGCGTCCGCGCGGCCGGGGCTCACGCGGTTCTGGTCGGTGAGGCCCTGATGCGCGCGGCGGACCCCGCGGCGCTGCTGCGGGACTTCCGCGCCGCCTGAGCGATGCCGTTGTCGCCCTCCGCCACCCGCGAGACGCTCGCCCGCCTCGGGCACGCCCCGAAGCGCTTCCTCGGCCAGAATTTCCTGGTGGACGGCAACATCGTCCGGAAATCCCTCGCCCTCGCCGAGGTCACCGCCGCGGACACCCTCATCGAGATCGGCCCCGGCCTCGGCACGCTCACCTCCGCCCTGCTCGAGACCGGCGCGGAAGTCTGGGCCGTGGAGAAGGACCGCGCCCTGCACGCCCACCTCACCGCCGAACTCGCCCCGCGTTTCCCCGGCCGCTTTCACCTGATGGAGGGCGACGCCGTGGAGCTGCCGCTCGCCGGCTGGACCGGGCCCGACGGCGGCTGCAAGGTCGTCGCCAATCTCCCCTACGCCATCGCCACGCCCTGGATGGACGCCGTCCTCTCCGGCCCCCTGCCCTCCCGGATGGTGCTGATGCTGCAACAGGAGGCCGCCCAGCGCTACCTCGCGGAACCCGGGAGCAAGTCCTTCGGGGCGATTTCCATCTTCCTCCGTTCCGCTTTCGAGGTGTTCCCCGGCCACGACGTCGCCGCCGCCTGCTTCCACCCGCGGCCCGACGTCGAATCCCACCTGCTCAACCTGCGCCTCCGCGCGGCCCCCGTCCGCTTCCCCGCGCCCGCCAAGGCCCTCCTGCGCGCCTGCTTCCAGCAGCGTCGGAAGCAGCTCGGCGCGATCCTCCGGCAACGGCTGCCGGCGACCGTCCCTTGGCGGGAAATTCTCGCCGCCCACGGCCTCGACGAGCGCGTCCGCGCGGAACAGGTTCCGATCCCCTGCTGGCAGGCGCTCGCCGCCGCCGTGAACCCTTGACTTGAAAGCCCGCGTCCGGGCGCTACTCCTCCCTTATGTTCCGCCTCCGCCTCGCGCTGGTCCTCGCGCTCACCCCCTGCCTCCTGCCCGCCCAGGGCATCGAGGGTCGCATCGAGGGCCGCACCTACGTCTCGCCCACCGGCCTGTTCAAGGTCACGATCCCCGTGCTGCCCGAGCTCGGCGGGGACCTCACGGACACGCCGAACGTCGTGACCTTCCAGGACGACTTCAACGTCCACGTGAGCATCGCCGCCTTCCCGCAGGACGCGACCCAGCGCTGGGAGAACTCCACCCGCGGCGCCAAGGACTACCTGATCTACTTCTTCAGCAATTTTGTGCTGACCGATTTCCGGCAGAACTTCGAGGGCGTGCAGATCGAGAGCGCCAAGTTCGTCCCCAGCGTCCTCGATGGCTCGCTGCTCACTTACCTGCTGGTCCCCGGCGGCACGATGTTCCCCGACCGCCTGCCCGCCGTCTCCAACGGGGTGCTGCCGGTGGCCAAACGCGGCAACCTCCTCTTCATCCGCAACGAGCACGTGTTCGTGATCAGCATCGAGCTGGCCGAAAAGGTGATCGAGGGGAAGAGCTTCGGGAAGAGCGTCGCCGAGCAGGACGAGATCCTGCGCAAGCGCCTGCTCGAGATGGTGGACAGGATCACCTTTCTGAAGCCCGCGACCCCGGCCAAGAAGTGACCCCGCCGGCGCCGCCCGACCGGTCCGCGACGCTTCAGCGCCGCGACGCCACGCCGGACGATCTGCCGGCGATTGTCAGGATCTACAATTCGACCATCGCCAGCCGGCAGGTCACGGCTGACTTGGAGCCGATCACGGTCGATTCCCGCCGCGCTTGGCTCGCCGCCCACGCGCAGGCCGGTCGCCCCGTCTGGGTCCTCGCCGACCCCTCCGGTGCGATTGCGGCCTGGTTCAGCTTTGACGCCTTCTATCCCCGGGCGGCCTACGACGGTACGGCGATGGTGGCCGTCTACGTGGATCCTGCCTGGCGGCGCCACGGGCTCGGCCGGCGCCTGGTGCGGGAGGCGTTGGCGCACGCGCCGAGCCTCGGGCTGCACACGCTCCTCGGGTACATCTTCGGCCACAACGAGCCGAGCCTCCAACTCTTCGCCGCCGAGGGCTTCGCCCGGTGGGCGCACCTCCCCGGAGTGGCGATCCTCGACGGCCAGGCGCGCGACCTCGTGATCGTGGGCCGGCGCGTTTCCGCCTGACCCGCGTTACTCGAGCCCGCTGGCACGGCGGACCCGGCCCAGCACCTCGCGGGCGACCTTCCGGGCCCGCCCGGCCCCCTCGCGCAACACCGCCTCGACGTGGTCACGATTCGCGGCCAGCTCGGCCCGGCGGGCGCGCGCGGCGGCGAAGGTGTTCCAGTAATGCTCGAACAGGGCCTTCTTGAGGTCGCCGTAGCCCAGCCCACCCGCGCGCAGCCGGTCCTCGAAATCACGGGCCACGTCCGCCGGCGCGAACAGCCGCAGGAGCTGGAGGGCCAGGTTGCGGTCCGCGTCCGGCTTGGGCTCGGCCGGCGGGCGCGAGTCCATCACGATCCCCATAATCCGCTTCCGCAGCGCCTTCTCGTCCCCGAACAGGTCGATGGTGTTGCCGTAGCTCTTGCTCATCTTCTGTCCATCCACGCCGGGAATGACCGCCAGGTCCTCGCGGATCTCGGCCTCGGGCACCACTAAGGTCTCGCCGTAGGTCTGGTTGAACTTGATCGCGATGTCGCGGGTCATCTCCAGGTGCTGCTTCTGGTCCCGGCCGACCGGCACGCGCCGGGTGTCATAAAGCAAAATATCCGCCGCCATCAGCACGGGGTACGCAAACAGGCCGAAGTTGGGCGAAATGCCGCGGGCGGTCTTGTCCTTGTAGCTGTGCGCGCGCTCCAGCAGCCCCATCGGCGTCAGCGTCCCGAGGATCCACGCGAGCTCGGTCACCTCCGGAACATCGCTCTGGCGCCAGAAGACGCTGCGCGCCGGGTCGAGGCCGCAGGCAAGCCAGTCGAGGGCGACCCCAAGGGTGTGGCGGCGCCGCTCCTCCGGGTCGGTGACGGTCGTCATCGAGTGGTAGTCCGCGATGAAGTAGAAGCATTCCCCCCGGGTCTGGGCCTCGATGGCGGGGCGCATCGCGCCGAAGTAGTTGCCGATGTGGAGGGTGCCGGAGGGCTGGATACCGGTGAGCGTGCGCATCGCGGGGGAGTCAGGTAGGGAGCCCGGGCAAACCCCGGCAAGCCCGGAAAGGCGGGGCCCGCTCAGTCCCGGCGCGGGAACGTCTGCAGGACGCCGCGCGTCCGGGCGATGGTCGCGGCGGGCAAAAAGCCCCCGAAGGCGGTGGCGGGCATCACGAGGGCCCGCTTGCCGAGAATCGTACCCGGGTTCAGCACCGCGTTGCAGCCGACCTCCGCCCCGTCGCCAAGGACCGCCCCGAACTTGCGCAACCCGGTCGCCATCACGCCCTCCGGCAGGCGCACGGTGACCTCCTGCTGGTCGAGCCGGAGATTGGAGCAAATGACGCCCGCCCCGAGGTGCGCGCGCTCCCCGAGGATCGAGTCGCCCACGTAGTTGAAATGCGGCGCCTGCACCCCATCGAGGAGCAGGCAGTGCTTGAACTCGCACGCGTTGCCCAGCACCGCCCCCGCCCCGACGATCACGTTGCCGCGCAGGTACGCCCCCGGGCGAATCTCCGTCCCCGGTCCGATCCAGGTCGGCCCAAGCAACGTCGCATAGGGCGGTAGCCGAACCCCTTCCCCCAGCCAGACCGGCCCCTCGACGTGGACCCCCGGCGGCAGACCGGTGAGCGGCGGGGGCGGCGGGAGGCTCGCGAGCGCCTCCGGGATCCGGCGCAGCCACTCCCACGGGGCGGCCTCGGGGCGGAAGAACGGGGCAAAGGCGGCCAGCGAAGGGGAAAGGGTGAGCAATGCGGCGGCCTGCACGCCAGCAGAGCTGAAGCACCGCGCCCGCGAACGCAACCGCAACGCGGGCGCCCGGCGGTATTCAGTCGCCATTCGCCCGCTTCCTGCGCCGGCTCAGGGTCCCGATGCCCGCCCCCTCGCCCGCCGCTGACGGTTCCGACCTCTTCGAACACACCCTCGCCCAGCTCGAACCCAGGTTGCGCCGCCTCCGTTCGCCCCGGCAACTGATGGACACCCTCCGCTGGAGTGCGGATCAGCTGGAGCGGGCCTACGCCTCCGCCCCCGCGGCCGCCCGCGCCGCCGTCGCCTGCCGCGAGGGCTGCGCCGCCTGCTGCCACGTGCCGGTCGACGCGCGGGCCCACGAGGTCCTCTTCGCCGCCGATCACCTGCAGCTCACGTTCTCGCCCCAGGCGCTCGCCGACACCGTCGAGCGCCTCGCCGCCCACCGCGGCCGGGTCGCCGCCTTCACCGGGAACCAACGGGACGACAGCCGCCAGCCCTGTCCCCTGCTCCGAGCGGGGTCCTGCTCGATTTACGCCGGCCGGCCCCAGCCCTGCCGATCCCACCATACCAGCGACGCCGCCACCTGCGCCGCCCATCTGGAGGACCCCACGGTCGAGATCACCAAGGTGTACATCTCGCCCATCCGGGCCCGGATGTTCTCGGTGATGCTCGGGGTCGATGAAGCCTTTGAGGCCGCGGGCTACGATGAGCGCGCCTACGACTTCGGCTCCGCCCTCCACGAGGCCCTCACCAACCCCTGCTGCCTCGACGACTGGCTGCGCCAACGCTCCGCCTTCCCCGACGATTGTCTCACCGAGCCGCCAGCCAGCCCCGCGGCGGACGGCCCGTGAAGCCTCGCCGGCCCGCGCCCGCGACGCCGCCTTGCCAAACCGGCCCGGGCCCGCGGATCGTGCCCCCCGTGAAACCCGCCGAAGACCTCTGCCGCGCCTGCGGGATGTGCTGCGACGGCACGCTGTTCGATCTGGTGCGCCTGGAACCCGGGGACGATGCCCGCCGCCTCGCCCGGCTCGGCCTTCCCCTCGCCGCCGCCCGCGGCCGGCAGGCGGCGCGTTTCCCGCAGCCCTGCGCGGCCCTCTGCGCGGACGGCTCGTGCCGCGTCTACGCGGACCGCCCCGGCCAGTGCCGCGCCTTCGAATGCCGGCTCCTGCAGGAGGCGAAGGCCGGCCGCGTGAGCTTCCCCGCCGCCGCCCGCCGCGTGACCACCGCCAAACGGCGGGCGAACCAGGTCCGGCGCCTCCTGCGCGCCCTCGGGGACCACGACGAGCAACGCGCCTTGGGGGAACGCTTCCACCGCACCTCCGAGCGGCTCGAAGCCGGCCCCGCGGACGCCGCGGCCCACGCCCTCTATGCGGACCTGAGCCTCGCGATGCACCGCCTCAAGCTGGAGGCCCACGCCCACTTCCACACCCCGCCCGCAGCCACCCCGGCGCAGCGCCCCGCGGGCAAAGCCCCCCGGCCTAGAACCGCCCACTCACCCCGAACGTGACGCTCGTCCCGGTCAGGTTGTGCGCCTGCAGCTGATCCGGAATACCCCGATACCGGCGCTGCGGCTCGTTCGCCAGATTGTCGATGTCGCAGGTCAGGTTCAGCTCCGGCCGCACCTGCCACGCGAACCCCAGATTCTGGATGGTCCGGCTGAACCGGTACAGATTCCGCCCCAAACTCGCCGGCGAATAAGTCTGGAGATAGTCGCCCGTGTAGTTGAGCAGGAAACGCACGCTGAATGCCCGGTGACGCCACGAGAGCGCCGCATTCGCCGTGCGCGGGATGAAACCCGCCACCTGGCCCGACGAGAGCTGGGTGCGGCCGCCAAAATCCCCGTGCGTGTCGAGCAGCGTGTAGTTGCCGGACACCGCCAGCCCGCGCAGCCACCCCGGCAAGAAGGTCAACTGCTGCCGGTAGCCCAGCTCCCAGCCCTGCACCACCGCGCTCCCCGCGTTCGCCGACGAGAGCCGGCTGAAGCCGGCATACTCGCCATTGTAGCCATTGTCGGCCCCCGTGCCGATCGTCCCCGCGAGGATGCCCGACACAATGTAGTCTCGGATCTCCTTGTGGAACCAACCCACCGAAACGTTGCCCACCGGTTCAAAGTAATAGTCGAGGGTCACATCCCAGTTGCGGGCCGTCTGCGGCAACAGGGAGGGATTGTTGGTCGTGACCGTCTGGTTGGTCTCATTGACGGATTCGTTGGGCAACAGATTGGTCAGCGCGGGCCGACCAAAGCTGGTCGACCAGCTCACGCGCCCCTTCAGGTTGGGCGTGAGGTCGCGGGTGAGGTGGACACTTGGGAACGCCTTGGTGTAACCGCCAGCGAGCTCGCGCCGCGTGCCGGCGTAATCGCGCTGCGCCGCCCCCACCGGGTCCGCCGCCTGCTGCGCCGCGGTGCTGGCGACCCGGGCCCGCACCCAGCCCCAGCTGGACGTCTCGGTACGCTCCAACCGCACTCCGCCCAGGAAACCGGATCCGAACGCGCGGCCCTGCGCCATCGCGTACCCGGCCGTCACGCGCTCGGTCACCCCGCGGGTGCCCGTGTACCGCACCTGCTCGCGGTAATACAGATCCTCCCGCCAGAGGGCCGGGTCGATGGGCTCGCGGGCCTTCAGGACCGCCCCCGCCTCCCAGCGCGGCAGGCGCAGGCCGGCCTTATGCTCGGCCCACGTTCGGATCGAGGGATCGGCCGGCAACGCCGCCGTGCCCGCAAAGTTCCAACGGCGCGCCGCGTTCTGGTCATCAGCCCGCGTCTCGCGGAGCTTGAAGCCGGTCTTGAAGGCAAGCGGGCTGCTCCACGGCAGGGTCAGGCGAGCATCCCCGAACAGCTCCCCCACCGCGATGTTGTTGCCCGTGTTCGCGTTGACTAGGCCCGCCGGGGCAGGACGGTAGTTGGCGGGATTGGTGAGGTCGGGCCCCGCGGTTTGGATCAGGCGCGGGTACAGGTCCGAGGCCGTGCGGTCGAGGATCCAACCCACGCCGGCCAGCCGGTTGGTCAGCGTCGCCGCCTCGCCGCCGTTGCCGGAATTGATGCGCGTCTGGCTCCGCCGCGCGCCCCAGTCGAGATGCCAGCGGCCAAGGGTGTGTTCCGCCCCAACGTCCAGATGGCGGAGCCGGTTCCAAGTGGTCACCATCCCGCCGGTCACCTCGATGATCGAGGCGGCCACCGGGCGCACTTCGGTGATGCGGCTGGTGTAGCCTGGCAGAATGCCCGCGGTGCCAGTCGTCCCGACGACCTGGTTGGTGTAGGCGCGAAGCTCGTGGGTCTTTCGGTCGGTGACGTTGGTGTCGTTGTAGATCGCGTTCACCCGCACCCGCGTGGAGGCCGAGAGCCGGTACTCCGCCTTGAGGTTGAAGCTCCACTGCTTGCGGTTCGCATAGAAATCGTTGGTCCGATAATCCCACAGGAAGGCCGGCTCACGCGTCGTGTTCTCGAAGTCCCGGACCGTGGAGAAATACGCGACCACGTTCTCGCTGTAGAAGGCGTTGACCGAGATCCCGAGGTCGCGCTCGCCACCTCGCGTGGCGAACACCTGCTGGTGGGCGACATTGAACACCGGATGCACGCGGTGGGCCTCCCGCGCGGGGATCTGTTCGGTGAAGGAAGGCGCGGTCCGCAGGTTGAGGCTGTAGGTGGTGCGGCGCGGCTCGCGGAGGCTCAACGGGGAGCGGCTGCGGAGGTTGAGCGTCCCGCCCAGCGAGTCCGCGCCCTTGTCCGGCGTGTGCCCCTTGATCAGCTCGATCTGCTCGAGCATCGTGCCGCTGAAGTTGTTCAGCATCGTGTTGCGGGCCATCCCGCCCTGGCCGGTGA